>NZ_JAEHCH010000012.1:0-162955 GCF_016483245.1 Bacillus cereus group sp. N31
AAGACATGGAAAGACGGAAATGCGAAAGATCGTCCGGAAATAATCAAAGTAGACTTACTACAAAATGGCAAAGTAATTGCAACACAAGAGGTAAGTAAAGCAAGTGAATGGAAGTACGTGTTTACAGATTTAGCTGCATATGATGCCGAAGGAAATGCATATAAGTATGAAGTGAAAGAACAACCAGTGAATGGATATAAATCAGAGGTACATGGTTATGACATCACGAATACAAAAGATCCAAGTACAGATCCAAAAGATCCAAGTACAGATCCAAAAGATCCAAGTACAGATCCAAAAGATCCAAGTACAGATCCAAAAGATCCAAGTACGGATCCAAAAGATCCAAGTATAGATTCAAAAAATCCACCTACTCAAGAAAATTCTAAGACATCAGTATGGCTTCCTAAAACAGGTGGAACATCAATGGATATGATTTCATATATTGCTGGAATGTTGTTATTGGCTTTAGGTGGATTCGTATTTGTTCGTCAACGAATGAGATAAAAAGACTTGTTATGTTGGTTTGAATTATAGCTTGATCAAAGTATTGCTGTAAATATAGATTTTATAAATAGAGGAGACCCACACATTTTGAAAAAAGTTTAATCAAAATGTGTGGGTCTTAATTTTAGATTTCTTAAGTTTTTATAATCAATTGTGTTTTTTGTGTTTACTTTCATTTAATCCACCCTCAGAGAGTAGATATAGGTAGATCTATATTGACTGTTGTTCCTTTTCCTACTTCACTTTCAATAAATATCTTTCCTTGGTGCTTCTCAATAATTTTATAACAGATCATTAATCCTAAACCGATACCATTTTCTTTGAGACTATAGAATGGTTCTCCTAGGTAAGGTATACGTTCCTGTTCAATTCCACACCCATAATCAGTAAATCGAATGTGTACTTGGTTTTGATTAGGTGCACATTCGATTTGAATCAAGATTTCCCCTCCCATTGAAGTTGCCTCAATTGCATTTTTTAAGATATTTATAAAAGCTTGCTTTAATTGATTACATTCACAAAGTATGAATGAAGTATCAGATGTAAACTGAGTTTTAATTTGTATGCAATTCATTGTCGCTTGAGGTTCAAGTAACATTACAACTTGCTTCATTAATACATTCAGGTCATTAGTTTTAATTTCTAATGCCTCAGGTTTTGCTAATGTCATAAATTCGTTAGTAATACTATCTATACGTTCAATCTCTGATAACACTATAGCTATGTAATGCTCGATATCCTTATTTCCCAGTGATTGCAATAACTGTATGAATCCTTTCATTGCTGTTAAAGGATTTTTAATTTCATGAGCAATTGCAGTGGATAATTGACCTACTACAGCAAGTTTCTCCGATTTTCGTAATAATTCCTCTGTTTTTAGCCGCTCAGTGATGTCTCGAGAGATGCTTAAGAAAACTTTTTTGCCATTCAAGTTAAACACACGAACAGAAAATTCAATTGTCAGGTTTTTCCCTCTAGGAAAAACAAATTCATCTTGTAATGTAAAAGATGTTTGCCCTTCTCTAATTTTTTCTATGATTCTTTGGACCATTGGAGAATCTGGTGGAACGTTACTAGGGAATGACATCGAAAGAAGTTCTTCTCTACTATATCCAAATCTTTTACACGCAACAGGATTTACTTCGATAAAGCGAGTTGGTAATTCATTATCATTCAGTTCCACTACATATACAGCATCAGTTGCTTGTTCGATGAGTGCACGGTATTTCATTTCACTGTCACTTAATTGCTGGTGTAATTGATGCAGTTTTCTTTCTGCTTGTTTCCTTTCAGAAATGTCTCTACAAATTCCTGATAAAGCAATTACATTACCTCTAAAATCTAAAATAGGCGAAATTGTCAGGCTTACATCAATTAGAGTTTTATCTTTTCTTTGTCTAACAGTTTCAAAACGGGTAAGAATTGGGTCATTCATATTGGTATTTTTAATGTGGTTTATATATTCTAAAGTTTGATCTATTAAAAATTCAGGCACGCAAGGTAATTTTTTTCCTACAGATTCTTTTTCTGACCAACCAAATATTCTCTCATAAGCTTTATTCGCTTGTAACATATGCCCATCTAAATCAAATATAGTGATAGCATCTACATTATGGTTAATAAATGATTCTAGTCGCTCTTTAGTAACCTTCAGTTCATTTTCCGCATTTATTCTTTTCGTTATATCAACAGTAGAACCAACTACCTCAACCACTGTTCCTCCTCTTTTAACAGGTCTAAGAGAGAAAAGTATCGTAGCCTCATCATTTGGCCATGGTAGTTCAAAAGTTACTTCTTCACCATCCCATGCCTGTTGGTAATACTTTAATAGTCGAGGGATTAAATGAAATGGAATAATTGAAGCATCTATATTAGATAAACATTTACCTACGACTTGCTGAGAGTGAAACCCGTTTTGATAAAATAATTGTCCATCACATAGAGTATGGACAAAATTCCCCCCTACTTTTTTGAATTTAAAAATACCTCCTTGCAATTGGTGTACGGTATCCTTTAATTCTCGCTTTGATTCTAGTAATGTTTCATTCGCTTTGGCTAAATTTTGTGTTAAAACATATAACTTTTGATACGACTCCATAAGAAAAATACCAATTAAGAGTCCGCATGATATAAAAAATGTACCTTGGATGTTAAGAAGTATAAGTGGTATAGAAGGAAAAAAGAATCCAAATACAACATGAATTATAACTAGATAAGCAGCTAGATAAAGAAAAACGCTTTTAAAAGGATGGATATTTTTTAGATATGTTTTGAATATAGTATATATAATAGCTATTCCTAAAGATGCTATTAAAGCTGGTCCCCAATCACCACCAAGGTAGAAAATACGCATAAATAAAATAAACATTAATGTAATCCAGCCAGCTGTACGACCAAAATAAATAAACGAAATAATTAGTGGAACGACTCGCAGGTCGTAAAACAATCCCATGTGCTTAAAATTAAAAATCATTAAAATGGCAGCTATGATACCTGCGTAAATGCCACAAAATAAACGAAATGATTTAGAATCTACTTTACTTATAAATACTTGAATAAAAATAGATGTACTAACTAAGAATGCAAAAATAGATAGATTAATGATGAACCCTGTAAAAAGCATGCCATATTCCCCCTTAGTAAATATATTGAAAAATAGAAAGGAAATTCTATGAATTATGCGGTGATTAGACTCGTTATTTGGAAAAGGGAAATGAGTATTGAAAAAAATTCAGTTCTTTTTTATCTTTTTCCAACAATAGATCCTTCACTAAAATATTAAATGTAAGAAACATTAATTATAGATAGGAAATGAATGCTGGTAGGGATATATAATGAGGGCATCATACAAGAGAGTAATGTACAACCCATGTTAGTAAATAAAGTGTATAAGTTTTGTATCTATTTAAATAGGTGATAAGAAATAGTAATTGATTAAAAGATGGGGGACAGTCGTCTCCTGGCCGTAGGAACTACGGGAATAGCCTAATGAACTAGAAACCAATAAGTTTCAGTACCTAACAATCTCCCACTTCAAACAGCGAACTAGAATGTTAAGTGGTGATTAGTCCGAAATATTTTCTATATTAATAAAAATAATAAACGAACTATAAAAAAAAGAAAACAACTTGGATAGGAACAAATTGTTTTCTTATGAAGGGTACAACAAAGAAAGAGTAGAGAAGGAATACACAAACATGCCAATCTAACGGAGTGGAGTAAAACATTCAAAGACTGAAAAATCAGAAAATTTATAAAGCGAAGTTTCCTATTTAATCTCTTTCTTTGTAAGTATAAGTTTAACATCAATAACAAGATAAAACAACAAAAAAATACAAAATTCTGATAAATCCGACATTAAAACAACTGCTAAATAAATCTTTTACGTTAATATATGAAAAGTTTCTTATTAAAATGTATTGAATGGATTTTGTAACATTTACGAAAGTGTTTTGGAAGATATTTAAATTAAAAGGAAACTCAAGTTATGAAGGACTTGGAATATCACCAGAGGGAGCAGAAGCAACTCACTTTAAGTGATTTGAGTCCCGTTATAAGGCGTACGCGTTACTTAATAAAACGATAGTCTTATTTATTTTTGTTATCTAAGTTGCATACTGACAGGTATGCTTTTTTCTTTTTTCAACTGTTCAATTGCTATAGGATAAGCTAGATTCTTATCGACTGTTATCACGTGAGATTTAGAAATGTACGAAAAAGTGTTTGTTTATATCTTGATTTACTAAGATAAAAATCAATTGTATTTTCTTCTGAATCAGCAACAAAATACAGGTACATCCATTGGTTTTTTAATTTGATATATGTTTCATCGACTCTATAGGGGGCATTTAGTTGTTTTAGATCATGTCGGATTCTTTTGTCCAAGACTGATGAATCCAACGCATAATTGTTATAGAAGTAATGGATAAGTTCCGTTACTCTAACGTTTTCAACAAGTTATGGAAACTTAATATTGATGTAGCGGTAGTACATAATAGTTAACTTTCCTCTATATAGATATGCAATTTTACATATCCATATAGAGGAAGAAATAAGTGAATAGTATTGGAAGATTATACTAAAATAATTTTTAAAAATGAAAATTCACCTAGTTAAATTAAATTAAGTACCTTTTTATCAGTATTATTAAATTATAATTATTTTAATTATGGAAGTGTAGTTGCGTAGCAATTTTAGAAGTATAGTATTTTAATTTGTACACATATTAAATAATTAAGATAAAAAAACAAAAAAGGACAAAATTATACAAAAATCAACAAAATTTTACTATATACGCAATGAAAATTTGATGTTTTAATAAGGGCACAAGATGTTAGTTACATTTTAAGACATATAAAATCAAGATTATCTTCGTATATGCCTTTTATGTAATGACTTAGGAAATAAGTTTATAGTAGGGCATTATGTACAAATGTTTACAATCTATATTTATATTCCTAAAAACTCATCTTTAAAATAATCTATACAGATTAATAGTTACAATGTTAGGTTTCAAATTAATTAAAATTTAGTCCAATTATTTTATCAAAAGACACCAATAAATGGGAGGGATCACCATGAAAAAAGCGTTAGTCGCAGGGTTATTAGTTACAGCAGTATCTACAAGTTGCTTCTCACCTGTAAATACTTTTGCAGAAAGTAATACAACTTATTTACAGCCAAGTAGTATACTTGGACCTGCTATGGATAGGTTATCAAATTCGATTACGAACTTAGGATCACAGACGCCATTAATTCAAGGATATGGGCTAATCATATTACAGCAACCAGATCTTGATGTAAGTACTATATATGGAATAACAACTGATCAAGGCACTGTAAGAAACCATGTTCGAGACTGCCTGGATGTAAATAACCACAAATTATCCGTTGTAAATCAAGAGATACAGAGTTTCGGAATAAGATTTACAAATTACTACAATAAATTAGTTGAACTATCTGGAAAGATGAATGAAGATTCGGAAGCAAGAGCATTATTTGTACGTATTTTTAACTTACTTCAAGGTGACGTGCAAAAAATTCAGTATAATATGAAAATAACTTCAGAAGACTTAAACGATTCTAAAAACGAATTGGTTGAAGATAGTAATAAATTTTCTAGTAAAGTTAGCAAAGCGTTTGAATCTTATAAGGGTTCCGACGGAGACATTGAAAAATTAAGAACGGAAATGGGACAACTTAATGCAGGCATTCAAGAAGATTTTGAAAAACTTCTAGCTCTACCAAAAGAAAATCTAGACGGTTCTTTAAATATTACAAAGTCGGTTATTAATATTTTGAAAGACGGAGTTAAGGATAAAACTGTAGACGTGTCTAATTTGGAAGCGGTTTATAACCAATATGGACAACTCACAAATGATAAAGTAACAGAACTGAATAAAGCTATTGCTCAAAAGCAACAGAAACTAATTCAATTGGTACAAAATTTATCGAATATTGAAGTGCAAGCAACTCAAATGACACTTATTGAGCAGCAATTAAATAATTTTACAAGAACAGTTAAAAAGCAAACTCAGAGTTTTGACAATCTAGTAAGTAGTTGGGACACCTTTAATATCATAATGATTGAAACGGGGACAAGTCTTAATACTGATGCAAAAATAGATTCAAATTCATTACAAGCACGATTAAAAGAGCTTAAACAGTTTACGGATGAATTGAAAAAACAAACAACGGAATATCAAGAGAGTGTTACAAAAATAAAAGTAACAGGATGAGATTTGTAGAATTCAGAACAATAATTCTTAGTAATATAATGTAAGGGGAGAAAAATGTGATGAAAAAACCTTATAAAGTAATGGCTTTATCTACATTAATAGCAACAATCGTAGCGGGTGGCATTATGCCATCATATGCCTCGGCAGAGGCACCTGCACCTGCACCTATTTATGCAAATCAAGACTTTAAATACCCTAGTTATTACCTTGGACCAACAGGGCTTGATAATGCGATGAAGGACACTAAATCCAATATGTTGGTAATGGACCTGTATGCTTTAACTATTCTTAAACAAGCAGATATTAATTTGGATGGTTTACCTTCAGTTGGCGATAATTTAAAAACAGCCATTAAAGCCAACCAAAATCTTACTAGAGAAAATGCAACATACTGGTTAAATAATTTGAAATCAGGGATAGTTACGACGAATCAAAATATTATCAGTTATGATACAAAATTCCAAAATTATTCTCGTTATTTATTACAATATAAAAATGATCCAGTCAAACTAACAGCTTTGCTTACAAAGTTGAATGCTGAAATTTCACAGAATAAAGATCAAGTGACCAAATTAGTGGAGGATTTAAAAAACTTTCGCGGCAAATTAGAAAAGGATACACAAAATTTAAAAGGGAATGCTGAAGAAATCGTAAATGTTTTAACTGGTCAAGAAGCTGGAATTCCACTGTTTCAGAAACAAATCGAAACAAATAAAGCATTAATCGATGAGAATAACAAAATTTATATTGCATCGTCGGTTGCAACTGCTGCTGGTGCATATTTAGTTCTTTCACCTTTTGCGCCCTTTGGTGCACCTATATTAGGAGGCGGGATATACGGAGTAGTTTCATCGCAGCAACAGATAATCAAGGCACAAGAAGAAATTATAAAGCTAACACAAGATATTTCAATGGCGAAACTACAGTCAGCTAGATTAACGATAGTGCAAAGTGATATTAAAAATTTAACAGATACAATTGATAAAGCTATTGTTTCTCTTGAAAATATAAAGACTGCGTGGGATGGAATGGGAACAAAATATGACTCATTAATTAAGAGTGCTAAAGCTGTTGACTCAGAATTCCTTGCTATGGATATAACAGCAGATCTGGATACAGCGAAGGAGCATTGGGCGGATATTAGAAAGTATGCTGAAAAAATTCAAAGTAGTGAGATTTCATTCGTAGAAGATAAAAAATAATATTACTTCAAGAAATTGCCGAAGTAATGAAAATATAATATACTGAGTTTCCTTTTTGAAGAACATATAATGTGAGTCTCCTGTTCAAGTATGAGCAGGAGACTTCCTATATAGTTATGAAACTTAATAAAGATTATAGAATAAGAAAGTACGAGAATCTCTATTTTAATATGTTGTTTTATTTGAAATAATCGTAATTCATTTGAAGTAAAGAATAGAAGCTTATGAATTTAATAAAATATGTGATACATGTGAAAAAGTAGGTGAAAAAGATGAATAAGAATTTATATAAGAAAATTATTTTGTCAACAATCATTACGGGAATGGCAGCGAGTAATGTAATTCCACTTCATACTTTGGCAGCAGAACAAACTGTGTCCCAACAGCAAGAAAGTTTGAAGAACTATTCCCTTGGTCCTGGTGAATTTAAAGAAGTAATGGGAAAAATGGTAGCAAATATCCTTACAATGGATTCATATGCCAATACAATCAGTAATCAACAGATGACAGATTTAAGTAAAATAAGTTCTATAAACGGTGATTTACAAGCAAACATGATTAAGCATCAACGGGATGCAATAGAGAATGCCGACTTTTGGTTCATGTATTTTAAAACTCGTATTATGTACACGCATCAGAATATTGTAAGTTATAATGATACGTTTCAAGCAAGTTATAAGCTTTTACTAACTGCTATAGAGCAAAAAGATACAGAGAAATTAAAATATGAACTGGAAAATTTGTACAATAGTATTTTGTACAATAGTCAAAAATTAGATGTACTGTTAGAAAAATTGAAAAATTTTCAAGGTGAAATAGCAGAAAATACAAGAAATTTCAAAGAAGATTTCAATCAATTGGAGAATATTCTAGAAAGTACGAACGCTGGTATTCCGCTTCTACAACAAAGAATTGAGAATTATAATAATACAATTAAAGAAAACTATGATAAACGTGGTGGCTATATAGCTTTATCTGTATTTATGCCTCCGATTGGTATACCATTGATTGTTACTACTGACAAGAATATCGCATCTGCACAACAAGAAATAGAACAATTAAAGTCCAGAATTTCTGGAGCAGAGGCAGAAGTAGTTATTTTGACTGATGCCAAAAATAAAACGGAACATATGGCTGCAACAGTTGGTACAGCTGTTACTGCTCTTGAGGATATAAAGACTCAGTGGGGGACAGTGGGGAAAAAATATAAATCATTAATTGACAGTGTTAACGATATTAATCTAGACCTGTTTGATGAGATTATAAGAGCAGATCTGGATACAGCGAAGGATAATTGGCAAGACCTTAAAAATTATACGGATAAATTATATGAAGGTGCTAAGATTGTACAAGGAGAATAGATTATAAAAGTAGGCCCACCAGAAGAACGAATTATACAAATGGCACCGGATTGCTACTGAATACGTGTAAAATAACAAAATATACGTTATATAGAAAAGATAGTTTAGTTGTTTCAGGTTCTTGGAATGTAGGAGACATTATTTATAATGAATCATGTAGCAAAAGAAAAGGGATACAAAAAGGGCTTAGAAGAGATCCAAGATAAAAAATTGAGAGATTAGCATATAGTATATAGAAATTGCTTAACAAAACCGGCTAAAACAGTAGATTTCTTTTAAGCGCCTCAACAACTTGAATTAGAACTTTAAGATATTTTACATGTATTTGTATTAGTTTGTTTCTTAAAATCTGATACATACGAATCTGAGGGTCTTTTTTTGAGGTGACTAGATGAAATATTGAATGTAATATAAAAAATGGTATTAAATCACAAAGAGGGCGGAATAAAAATATTATTTCAGATAAATATGAAATAATAGAGGAATGATAGAAATATAAATTGTTTAACCTTCTAATAAAAGAAAAGGTTCTGTTGCAAAGTTTTTTAACAGACAAAAAGGTAAGTTATGTACAATTAAATTTTATACAATAGCAAGTAATCGTTGTAATTCATTGTACGTTGAAAAAACGAAGTTTGGTCGCAAACTTCGTTTTCGTTTATATATAGCATGCATTGTTTCGATTCCTTTCAAGGTACGTGAAGCATGGCGAAGACTTTGAAATCCTGCGGATTTAGCTAGCCGTCGCTTTATATGTCTATGATCCTGTTCGATGTGATTATTCAAATGTTTGAGTGTACAATGTATTGTATGCTTATAAAAGCCTTGTTCTTTCAATTTATTGAACGCGCAAAGTAACGCCGGTGCTTTATCTGTAGTGAGAACCGTTGGTTTTCCAAACACTTTTACTATCCTTTTCATAAAGGCATATGCTGCCTGATGATTTCGCTTTTTACGAAGTTGAATATCCAAAGTGTACCCCTCTTTATCAATCGCACGATAAAGGTAACACCATTCTCCTTTGACTTTAATATAGGTCTCATCCAATTTCCAAGATCGTTGCGCATGCTTATTTTTCTTTTTCCAAATCTGATAGATCAAAGTCCCGTACTCATGAATCCAGCGCATAATCGTTGTAGGATGAACAGAAATACCACGTTCTTTTAAAATTTCAGAGACATCATGATAGCTTAAAGAAAAACGACAATAGTAGCCGACGGCTACTAAAATAATATGTTTCTTGAACTGTTTCCCTTTAAAATATCGCATTTGTGATTCTCCTTACTCTTTTTTCTAGAGTGTAGTCTCATTTAGAAAACTTTGCAACAGAACCTATGAGAGCGTATTATCTGGTATATCTGTATTTATTAATAATAATCCCTCGCCTCCTTTTTTAAATTACATTAAACGTAAATCTAGGTTCCACCTATTTCTCTTATCCTCCCTTCGATATATCTTACCATTATGAATAATCAGTCTAATGGTGGTGTAATTTGTAGGAATTCATTCCTTTTTGTCGAATATGTTCAATAGAAGGGGGGAGTGTATAATGTTTGCAGGATTTTTCACTAATCTATCTATTTTTGCTTTTCTAGTAAGTTTATTCATTTTTATCCAAGTGTTTGTAATAAAAATGAATTCTAAATCAATCCCGTTATTTGGAGGTATATATGCAGGTATCATAGCTGCTATTTTGATGTTCTTTAATTTTGAGCACATGGGATTGTTTTATGACCTGCGAGTCGTTCCTCTTATCATTTCATTTATTTATTTTGGTCGTACAGCCGGCTGGATTACGTTAATGTTTATTTTATTTATACGTATTTTCTACCTTGGTGGTGATTGGGGTCCAGCTTTGATAGCTGCTATAGGAATAGCTGCTATATATACTATATTTAAAACATATCTAAAAAATATTCATCCCTTTAAAAGCGCTTTTCTTTATCTAGCTGTTTATCTAGCTATAATTCATTGGGTATTTGGATTCTTTTTTCCTTCTATACCGCTTATACTTCTTTACATCCAAGGTACATTATTTATATCTTGCGGACTCCTGATTGGTATTTTTCTTATGGAATCCTATCAAAAATTATATAGCTTAACAGAAAATTTAGCTAAAGCGAATGAAACGTTATTAGAATCAAAGCGAGAATTAAAGGATACCGTACATGAACTGCAAGGAGGTATTTTTAAATTTAAAAAGGTAAATGGGTATTTTATTCATACTATGTGTGATGGACAATTATTTTATCAACATGGTTTTTACTCTGAACAAGTGGTGGGTAAAAGTTTACCTAGTATAGATTCTTCCATTATTCCATTTCATTTAGTTCCTCGACTGCTAAAATACTATCAACAGGCATGGAGTGGTGAAGAAGTCACTTTTGAAATACCATGGCCAAATGAAGAGACTATTGTACTTGTCTCTCTTAGGCCTGTTAAAAGAGAGGGAAAAGTGATTGAGGTGGTTGGTTCTACTGTTGATATAACGAAGAGAAAAAATGCGGAAAATGAGCTAAAGGTAACGAAAGAACGACTGGAATCATTTATTAATCATAACGTAGATGCTATCACTATATTTGATTTAGACGGACATATGATACAAGCGAATAGAGCGTATGAGAAAATATTTGGTTGGTCAGAAAAAGAATCTTTTGGGAAAAAATTACCTTGCGTACCTGGTTTTTTAATGAATCAAACTTTAGAAAGTATAAAAAACATTAAAAATACCAATTTAAAAGAACCTTTTATTAATAGGTTAGAAACAGTTAGACAAAGAAAAGATAAAACTTTAATTGATGTTAGCTTGACAGTTTCACCCATTTTAGATTTAAGGGGACGTGTAATTGCTTTATCGGCAATTTGTAGAGATATTTCTGAAAGAAAGCGAGCAGAAAGAGAACTGCAGAAATTACATCAACAATTAAAAGACAGTGAGATGAAATACCGTGCACTCATCGAACAGGCAACTGATGCAGTATATGTAGTGGAGCTAAATGAGGATCAAGTTCCAACTCAATTCATTGAAGTAAATCCTGTTGGCTGTAAAAGATTTGGATATAGTAGAGAAGAGCTCCTCGCCATACCATTTCTCAATATTGTTTCTCAAGATTCTCCAATGATCAAAAAAATATTAGCAAAAATTAAAGAAGGACAGTCTTTTTTTACTTTGCAAGATGAATATACTTTTCCAACAGGAGAAACAAAAACAATAGAATTTAGCATCCGTATTTTCAGCCTGAATGGCAAAAAAGTTTTCTTAAGTATCTCTCGAGATATCACTGAACGATTAAAGACAGAAGAATTATTACGAAAATCAGAGAAACTTGCTGTAGTAGGTCAATTATCAACTGCAATCGCTCATGAAATTAGAAATCCTTTAACAGCAATGAAAGGATTCATGCAATTACTAAAATCAACAGAAAATAAGAGCACTGAGTATTATATTGATATCATTTTATCAGAGATAGAGCGAATAGATAGTATTACGAATGAATTTATGGTGTTAGCAAAGCCCCAAGCATTAGAAATTAAAACAAATGACCTGAATCTATTAATGAAGCAAATTGTAATGATACTTCAGCCTCAAGCGATGATGAACAACATACAAATTACAACTGAGTTTACATCTGATACTTCATTCGTCCTTTGTGAAGGAAATCAATTAAAGCAAGCGTTTATAAATATTTTAAAAAATGCGATTGAAGCATCACCAATGGGAGGAGAAGTTTTGATTCAAATCGAATATATACCCGATAAAAACCAGGCAAACATTCGATTCACTGATTACGGGTGTGGAATTGAAAAAGAACGTTTATCTTATCTAGGGGAACCATTTTATAGTATCAAAGAAGATGGTGTCGGTTTAGGATTAATGATCTGTTATAAAATTATTGAAAAACACCAAGGAAAGATACTTATTGAAAGTGAAGTAGGTAAAGAAACGACAGTTCATATAAATCTTCCTATATCTACTTTCGAAAATGAAAGCTCTTACTCATCTTATTAAGTACACCCTATCACCATGAAGTGTATTTAGTATAATCATATAGGTTCTTTTGCAAAGTTTCTCAGGAAGATAAACAAAGCGGTACATGGATAATGGAATATTATGCATCTACCAGTAATTGCTGTAATTCATGATACATCAAAAAGGCGGAGTTTATTTGAAGACTTCGCCTTTGTGTATATAGAGCATGAATCGTTTCAATTCCTTTTATTTAATGCTTGCATATCATTCGCAATTATTAGGGCTGTTTCTCGTGTTTTTTGTACCAGTTCCCTGTATTCTATAATACGAAAACTGAAATAAGAGGTTGCAAATCACTTACTCTATGCAATTGGTCCTCATAAGAACATTCAAGGATTTCTTCTAATTGATTAAAAATACAGCTCAAGCAACATTATATTTTGCTTCTCCTATATTCAAACAATATGTACATGTCTTCTATTTTCAACAAGCTATAACCATTTTAACACTTGTTGACACATATTTTCTTAACATGTATTTTAATCTCCTTACATTAATATTTAATATCTTCCTTATTACAAATCAAACTCAACGAAAGACTTTTGTAACATTTATGAAAGACTTTTGAAAGATATTGAATGTAAGATGGACTTCTAAATATCAATTTTAAAGTGAAAAGTTTCACAAAGTGAGGAGAACAAAATGAAAAAAAAATTTAAAACAACTGGTATTGGAAGAAAGGTAATCCCTGCGACAGCGGCATTAGGTATTCTTTTTTCTGTAGCTCCTATTGGAGAAAATAAGGCTAGCGCAGGGATAGGTGCAGTAGTAGATATAGGTATTACTGTATTAGGTGCTGTAGCAAACACTTATGAAGCACTTGGAATAAGCCCAGGGGATCGAGACCCAGGTACTCACATTGATGTATATGCAGAAAACGAAACTTACCAAGCTCCTAGTTTTAAATCTGGGGAATTTAATATTTCTATGTATCATACACAAGGTGATTTGAATTTTCTTAAACAAGTTAAAGTACGCTATCCAAATGGAAAAATTGAAATTCATCAACTAAAATCTGGACAGCAGCTTAAAATTACTGAAGCAGGTGCAATTATAGATTTAAACCCTAATGCAGCAAATGTTTCAGAACACGATCTTCTTTACATTACACAAGCACAATTAGACGAAGGAAAGACCGGAGTTGTGATAAATCAAGGCCAACATGCATTTGTAGAAAAAGCATCTGGTAAAAACCCAAGATTTCTTGGTCCACTTTACAAAAAATATTCCGGTGACTCCTTTGGCGATTGGACGGTGATTGCTAGAAATTCAGATTACCTATTTGATCAGATAGCAAATAAATTATCAGATGAACAAAAACGATTGATAACATTAACTTCAAAGCCAGTATCTAAAGATGTCCTTGACAACTATGTTAATATTGACCCTAAAGCTCGTGCAGATTTTTATGATCGATTATCTGATGTATTGGCGGAGCGTACTAACGTCCTAGAGACATCTATGGCACTGCCATTCATTACACTAAATGACGGTAAAGGTTATCAAATTATCCCTTATAAAAAAGGAACGAATAAAGTAATCGTAAAGACAGGTTCAAAATATCTTTCAGGAAAAGAAGGAAACGGACTTCAATATTCCGATTCGCTTGGCGATGATGAAGTGTTTGAACTTGTTCAGATAGGAAATTCTAACGATGGTAAATTTCAATTCCGTTTGAATAACAAAAATGGGGTAAGTCTGGCAGGTAATCAATATACTTCTCAATTTGGTACTGATTGGAGTTTCAAATCTGAAATTCGTTTCTCTGATAAAAGCAACAATGAAATTAACAATTGGTTAATAGAGTGGTATCCGGGTAAAGAAAATGAGAAACAAAATTATGACAAAATAGAGATTATATCTAATGAAAAGGACCCTACTAAATATAGTGCAAAAGATTCCTCTGGAAACGTGATAAAGAACAGTTGGATAAATCGAGGTACTGGTTATTCCTTTGCAGATGCTGAAGGAGTCATTTTGACAGGCTGGCAAGAAATTAAGGAGAAGACTTATTATTTCTCATCCCCTTATGGCTACATGGTTACTGGAGGAGGAAGTGACTCACTAATTGATGGGAAGTACTATAACTTCAATGACTCCGGTGTTCTGCAACGATCAGCATGGAGAGACCTATACTATTCTGATGCCTCTGGAGCGTTTGTTAAAGAAGGCTTGAAAGATATAGATGGGAAAATTTATTATTTCCAAAACTTCGTGCCAAATAAAAAAGAACTACGTTTAGAAGATCAAGATGTCATCCTTCACTTTTCCGACAAAGGTGTGCTGGAGAGAGTTTCTAATCTAAATGGGGAAGCTATAAACAACGCTGTTAATGTTAAGCTTGACAACAAAATATTAGCATTTAATCAAGATGGTTCGATTTTGAAAACAGGAATCAACAAAAATGCGAATACAATAGCATATTATAGTTTAGAAGATGGCGTTTCCTATACTGGTTGGAAAATGATAGACGGAAAAAGATACTATTTCACAAATGGTCTCAATGATACGTTCAATAATTATAAAAACATCGATGGAAAAAGATATTATTTCCATGAAGACGGCTCAGTTAACAAAGCAGGGTTCGAAAAAATAGATGGTAAGCTATACCACTTTGACAATAACGGCGTAGCACAAACGGGCTGGCAAACTATCGATAATAAATATTATTACTTCGATGAAAATGGCGCAGCTAAAACAGGATGGTTCCAAGTTGGTGGTGGATATAGACCTTGGCCTCTTGCATACGGATACCTTTGGTATTGTGCTAGAGAAGATGGTTCACTTTATTCAGACGGTTGGTTTAAAATCGGCGGTAAAGATTATCACTTTGACCAGTGGGGACATAAAATGTAAAGCAATAACATTAAAAATAACAAGGGAATGCTTGTATGCTGATGTGTACTGCATTCCTTTATAAAGTTGGTTAGCTGAAGTACCTGTATATGTTTTGAAGTTTGTGCATTAGAACAAATTAATGCTAGACATCCTCTAAAAGGTAGTATAATATGAAGTTTACTTCACGTGAAGTAAACTTCATATTAGGTTATATTAGGAGTGATTTGTTTGAAAAATAGATATAAAGAGCTTTATTTATGTTCGTTTGCAATTATTGCAATAGGTTTTATTGAAATAATTTTTGATCACACTGAAGCGAATTTTGCTGAGGGATTTTATTTAGGTAATTTAAAGATACTTACAGGAGTAATCTTGTTAATTTTCGCTTTAATTTCTCAATCTAAGTCTAATACTAATCGCAAACAATTAGAAAGAGAGCTATCAAAAGAATATGATGAGAGGGATGATTTAATAGAAGGAAAAGCTTCACAATTTACCATGAGTATTCTAATGATCATGATAATTCTCATGATGTTTCTTTCGAAATGGATTATAATTCCAATAAATGCTGGGCTATTTCTCATTATAATATGTTGCCTAATTACTAAAATGTTAGCTAAAAAATATTATAGTTGTTATTTTTAATTAGGAGATTTCTATGAAAAATATAGTAAAAGAGCTACGTTTAAAACATGGAATAACACAACAAGAATTAGCTGATAAAGTATTTGTATCTTCAAGAACGATTATTTCGTTAGAAAAGCAAAAGTATAATCCATCCGTTTTACTAGCATATAGAATATCTGCTGTTTTCAACCTATCAATTGAAGAAGTTTTTATATTTGAAGAAGATGACTAATAGTAGCATACAAATAAATTTCCAAGGAACATTCAAACAATATAGCAAAATACAAATAATAAATATAATTATGAAAAAATTATTATTTGTATAATAAATGGAGGTAAATATAATGGCCTTAAAATTATTCGGTATCGTATTTGGAATGGTATTAATCTTATGGGGAGTTTATAGAATGAAAAAAGATGATGCATTCGTAGGAAAAACCCAAACAAGAAAGAACCTTTTCAATTTGTTGATTCTTGGAGAGGCTTCTGGATTAGGACAATTTTTAGGTGGGCTTCTGCTTGTTATTTTAGGAATCGTAGCACTTATTATTAAATAATATGCAAACAAAAAAATTAGTTTTAAAAAATAGGGTTCCCATATGTGGGCATATCCTTTCAACAGATAAATTTACTGTCGATGGTTCATGGTAGGAAACATGTGGTCAACAAACATTACAGACGTAACAGACGTAACACCCGTATCAGGATGTAATGAGGTTTCATCCCTATTCATTCTTAATCCCCCCACTAAATACTAAGCTAGTTCTATTCTTATGAGTAAATATATATATAAATACCATCAATAAAAATTAATGATAATGATAAATCTCATATACATGTAAAATTAACCTACCTTATTATTATCAGTAATCAAAGGAAGTCTACTCCTTATACACAAATAGATAAGGAGTGGGCTTACTTTTCTTCTGAAGTTTTCCTTAATGTATCCCTAGTTGATAGTGATGTGGTGAGTCCCTATATAACGAAGAATGAATGTAAATAATATAAATTCCCCAACATAGATAATATATTGGGGGGATTTATATTAAATCATTTTATAAAAAGTTTAATCCTTTTCTACTTATATTGCTATACTATTGGACTCTTTTCTTTAATAAGTCTAATAGTCAACGTGGGGAATTCAAATGCTCATAAATAATACTTAGCTAACTGTTCACCCGAAGATGATAATTCAGTTTCAATAAATATAAATCTATACCTAATATTAAGAGTGCTGATCCTAAATTGGGTTGTTTAAAGATAGAAAAAAATGGTAGCTAAAAAAATAAAAGTTTTCCGCTACCATTCCAGCTAGTTTTAGCTTATTCTTGTCGTAACGCAAAAAAACGCGCTGTTACAAGTATTGTTCCTAATTTAAGAAATTCAGTTGGCTGGACCCCAAAGATCCATGATTGAGCAGTATTTACCACTTTTCCTTTCCACAAAACCATAATTAATAAAAAAGTTCCCCTAACCAATAATACAAATGGTGAAAAACTAACTAAAACTAATAATCTAAATACGTAATGCTTAAAAATACAGACACCTTTAGGTGTTTTTTTATATTTCACTTACTATATGCGCATGAATTACATCATGAAAACAGACCTGCACATTTAATCGGACAAAAAATTATTTGAATGTTATGATTATTGACGTTTCTGACCAAATAGTCGATAAGTTAGCAAAATAAAAGTATGTTAAAAGTTATAATTACTTTTTCAGAATTAATGGGAATTCCGATGTTAATTCACTTCAAGCTGTATATTCTTTAAAAGACCCATTATTCATGGATGCATTTAAAGAAGAAAATAAATCAGGTCTAGATTTCGAAGTATTTAAGCTAGATGCACAGGGCGAGTCATATAAACAAATGAATGGTCCAATTAAAAATATTGCTTCTACGTCTCAAATAATTATCTATATTGTATTGATTACGAGCGCTATTACCCTAGGATTAATCATTATGTTATCGATTAAGGGGATCTTAAGGACATGGGCATCTTTTTATCAATGGGAAAAAAGAAATGGAAACTCATAGCAGACTTAGTAGTAGAGGTGGTTTGCATTGCAGTATTAGCATTGGAATTATTAACCGCTACAGGCTCTAGAGTCTCTTAGTTTATAGGAGATAATTTACTTTCTAGAGAAATTGCCAAGCCAGTGAAGAAAAACAAGGATCCCAAAACAATGCAGTTATGGTTGACGTGAATGGTAAAACTCAAAATTACCAAGAAGAACCTAGTGATAAGGTTGATATAAGTATAAAAAATGGTGTTAATCGGAATGATGATTGCTATACTGGTGACTATTAATTCCAGCACAAATCCAAGGAGAATCCTTTTAAAAGATGAATAAAGAGACTGGACATGGTGACAATTTTATAATTTAAAAACTTAAATTATTCTTATGAAAGTAGCGGAAAAAATTAAGAATACTGGATAATATGAAATTTTCATTTTCAAACAAGAAATTTCTATATAATTTTAGGGGAATCTGGATCTGTTAAAATCACAACACTTAGTTTAAGTTGTGGGCTAGATACATCTAAACATGGTTGCGTACTGTATAAAGGTAAGGATATTTGCAAATTGGTTTGAATCAATATAGTAATCAAAATGTATCGGTCATTTTCCAATCTAATAATTTGATTACCTATATGACTGCTCTACAAAATTCCTGATGAAGTTCTAGAGTTTATGCAATTATGCATATTTTTATTTTTTATTTCAATGATAATAAAATTCCATATATAATTAAAAGGTTTTTAATTGAGTTTATTCGGGGAAGAAATTTTGAAGAAAGTCAAAGGACTTATAAATACCAATTGTTATTTTATTAAAGTTATTATTATATACAGATATAATAGATGAATGTTTGTTATATCAATTCTTTTCTATGAAACCTTTTCATAGAGGTTATCATATCAAGTTTTTTATTTTTATTCTTAATATTTTGTTTTTTCGATTATTTTTTTTATATTTATCTTAATATAAGATGTTTACAATCCTCAAAAAAAGTTATAAAATGTAAAATGTAATTTTGAGACTAATTAAAATCTTATTTTAATTGGGTGTATTTTAATTATTTTAATCTTTCGGGTAAGAATCTAATTTTAAGTGTATTATTAAACAAAAACGATAAAATTTGTTAATTTAGGGTGATAAATATGGATTTAAATTATGTATTTTCGGAAAGTTTAGAAATGGCTAACCGCTCTACAGTTACAATGCTAGGAAGTGTAGACGAAGGGAAATTTCCAAATATAAAAGCGGTACTTAAACTCGAGTCACAAGGAATAAAGAAATTTTGGTTTAACACAAATACATCATCCAAAAGGATACAGCAATATAAAGATAATCCTAAGGCGTGCTTGTATTTCTTAGAGAGTGAAAAATATGTAGGATTAATGCTCATAGGGAATATGGAGATTATAAAGGATAGAGAATTAAAGGCTAAGCTATGGAGAAGTAGTTTTGAAGAGTATTATCCAATGGGGATAGATGACCCAGAATACTCGATTTTATGTTTCACTTCACTAAAAGGGAAATATTACGATGGAACGAAAAATATAGATTTTTCTTTTGACATTTAAAACGCATACATTGATATAAATGGAAGTAAAATTGTAAGAGGGAGTTAATGAATATGCCTTAAAATTATTTTAGCTTAATATAAAATAAATTAGATTTAAAGTTGTTACTTAGCAGATCAGAGGTATATTGTACTTAAAAATAACTTTAGTTAGAATAGGGGCTTTTGGTCAATACTTGAGGTTTATAAACTCATCGTGTATTAGTTAGATTTTTGGAAATGAAGTTGTTTATAAGTCTTCGTCAAGTTTATGAAACTGAATATTTTTGTAATTAATTTTATTCGCAAAAAACGTTAGGAGGGAATCATAATCCATACATCATGATTAAAAAAATATTGAATAATAATTCTATTAAAATATATATTTGGCTTTTATCATTTGTTAAACCTTATTTCTTACAGCTAATAACATTGATTTTTTGCAGTATATTTATAGCAGGTGTAGAATTATCGATTCCAATTTTTATACAAAAAATAATTGATACATCTATAGTGAATAAGAATGTTAAGGAATTACAAACGCTAATTATATTGATAACTATTTTAGTCATTTTAATGTTTGCTAGCATTCTTATTAGGAATTTATTACAGAAAATTATTCAAGAAAAAACTTTTCGTGACTTGCAAAGTAATATGTTTTGTAAGCTTAGGGTACTAGGCGTTTCGTATTTTGAATCTCATCCCGTTGGGGAGACTTTGAATTTTTTTAATTCTGAAATTTCTGCGGTTAGGCAAATATATTCAGATTTTCCAAACATAATTAAAGAGATTATTATGGTTTGTATTTCAATCTTAATTATTATAATGATACATCCAATTTTAGGATTAATAATAATTCCTTGTTTCTCCTTATATTATTTAGTAGGGCCAAGTTTAGATAAAAAAAATTTAGTCTTAAGCAAGAAAGCTAGAATATCTAGAATGGAATATTCGAAAAAAATATATGAGAGTATTTCAGGTTTAATAGAGGTTAGATCAAATTCTGCAGAAAAATGGGATATGGAACGTGTTGTTGAACGACAAAGTATTTTTCATAAAGTTTTTTTAAAGCAGTATTTTTATGCTGTTTTAAAAGGAGTGTTTCGAAGAATATCAAGTAATTTAGGTGTAATTGTTTTATTTATATATGGTTCTATACTTATAAAAAGGGGAGAACTTAGCCTGGGTTCTTTTGTTGGACTTCTGTTTCTTTATACAATAATCATTAAAGGAATAGTGAACTTAGTCAATATGACAACTTATCAAAAGGTGATAATCTCACATGCTGAAAATATTTATGAGTTTATGATGCAATCCCCTAGAATAATAGAAATGAATACCAATGTTAGAAAGGAGGGAATTAAAGGGGATATTGTCTTTCATAATATTAGCTTTGGATACACAGAACATTTGAAAATACTCTCAAAATTCAACTTGAATATTAAATCAGGTCAGAAGGTAGGAATAGTAGGTACAAGTGGTGGCGGAAAGTCTACTTTATTGAAGCTTATTTGTCGCTTTTACGACCCGGATATAGGAGAGATATCAATAGGTGGTATTCCAATAAAAAATATACCTCTAGAGCAATTAAGACAAGAAATAGGTTTTGTGTTTCAAGAAAATCTGTTATTTGGAGGTTCTTTAAAAGAAAATATCAGATTCGGGAATCTTCAAGCAACTGATGAGGAAATATTCGAAGCTGCTAAGGCAGCGTATATACATGATTATATAATTTCTTTACCAGATGGTTATGACACGGTTATTGGTGAAAGAGGGGACGGGTTATCTGCCGGGCAAAAACAAAGAATATCGTTAGCACGCATGATATTAAAAAATCCATCCATCATTCTTTTAGATGAGGCAACATCAGCGTTAGACAATATTTCAGAGTATAAGGTACAAAAAGCCTTAGATGTTTTAACATCAAATAAAACAATTATTGCAGTAGCACATCGCTTAAGCACTATTCAACACTTCGATTATATTTTTGTAATGGATCAAGGAAAAATCGTTGAATCAGGAACGTATGATTGTTTAATCCAACAACAGGGCTTATTCTATAGAATTGCTCAAGGGAAGGAGAGAAAATTTGACTAATAAAAATTGGCTATTTAAATGGATAGTTAGTATCAAGTGGACTTTCTGGGCAAGTGTAATACTTATATCAATCGAACTTGTTGTTGGACTAGGGTATATCTGGATTCAAAAATTTATAATTGATAATATGTTTGCAAATAATAAATATA
This sequence comes from Bacillus cereus group sp. N31, assembly GCF_016483245.1. Taxonomy (NCBI): domain Bacteria; kingdom Bacillati; phylum Bacillota; class Bacilli; order Caryophanales; family Bacillaceae; genus Bacillus; species Bacillus cereus group sp. N31. The sequence goes on from NZ_JAEHCH010000012.1 coordinate 22,123, forward strand.
ATAATTTATACATATATATCGGTATATATATAATATTGATACTTTTATTTAACTTGTTATTTTTATTCAACGCATATCACCGGAAAAAGAATGAATTATTAATACAACGGAATTTAGTTTCTGAAATTTTTGAATGTTTGGGTAAAATTTCGTATGATTTCTTACAAAAAAAACGAACTGGACAACTTGTGCAAAATCTAACTGAAGATGTGCAACAGATAGCTGTTGTAATTTCTAAAGAAATCCCTCAGGGTATACAGGAAATATTAGCAGTTATTATCTTTGGGATTTTTTTGTGGAGTGCTAGCCCATTAATATTACTATTCATTATTATAGTAAGTATTCTATACATATTCATAGGGAACTACTTTGGTCCGAAAATTAAGAAAACAGCTAAAGAGACACAAGAAATGAAATCGAATTTATTAGTTCATGTGGAAGAATGCATTTCATTAACAAGAGAAATAATTAGCTATAATCGTCAAGATTGGGAGATGCGCAGATATACTCATATTTTTAATTCATACTTTTCTAAATTAATGAAGGGAAACTTTCTTGAAAATAAACAAATCTTAATAACTGAACCATTAAGATGGAGTATTAATTTAGTGATATTAGGGTATGGAGCTTATTTAGTAATTTTAGGTGAGTTATCTTTAGGGACTTTTGTAGTAATAATTCATTTCTCAACTGATATGATGGATGCTATTATTCGGGTCTATACGTTTATTGTCGGATTGAATAAAAGTTATGCCAATATTGAACGAATTAGAGAAGTACTCGAAGGTAGTAAATTATGTGAAGGAAGTTTATCTATACCTCACAATATAGATAGTTTGTGTTTTTCAAATGTTTCCTTGGATTATTCGGATCAGGAAAAATTAATTTTAAAAGATATATCCATTGACCTACCAATTGGTAAGAAAATAGCATTTGTGGGGATGAGCGGAAGTGGAAAATCCACTTTGGTGAATCTGTTAATGAAAATAAGAGAACCGAGTATTGGGAAAATATATGTAAATAACCTTCCATTAGAACATATTAGTAGGGAAGAATGGGTGAGTAGAATTGGAGTAGTATTTCAAGAGCCATACTTTTTTTCTGATACTGTAATTAGTAATTTAACATTAGGAAAACAAGTTAGAGGTGATTTAGTACATAATATTTTGAAAGAGCTGGAGGTTGAAGAGTTTGTTGAAAGACTTCCTAAAGGTTATCAAACTTATATAGGGGATAGAGGAATTACACTTTCAGGTGGTCAAAAGCAAAGATTAGCATTAGCAAGAGCGATATTATTAGATAGAGAAATTCTTATCCTAGATGAGGCAACTTCTGCCCTTGATTTAGAAACAGAAAGAAAAGTACAGAAGTACATTGATGAATTAAGGAAAAACAAAACAACTATCATAATTGCCCATCGTTTAGCGACAGTTTTAAACTCAGACATTATATTTGTTATGGATAAAGGTAAAATTGTAGAATCAGGTACTCATGAAGAACTAATGGATAAAAATTCTTTTTACAAAGATCTGATAAAGAAAAAACATGGAAGTGGGTGTCTGAAATGACATACAACTTTGAAGCTTATTTAGATATGCCAGCTAATATAAATAAAAAAATAAAATTGGACCATATAATTAATAAGGTAAAACTAATTGATTTTTTTGAGTTAAATGGATCATTAGTTTATTACAAACATGATGCGTTGGATCCATGGATATTAGCAGATAAAATATTACACTTGAGTAATAAACATACGCCAATTATTGCATTACAGCCATATACTATGGAACCAATTACAGCAGCTAAAATGATATACACAATTACTCAATTACATAATAGAAAAGTAAACATAAATATGATATCTGGTGGTTTACATAAAGATTTAGAAAAATCAGGGAACGAATTAAGTCGTGAAGAAAGATATAAAAGAATATGTGAGTATAGTTATTTATTAAAAGCCTTTCTTTCTTCGAATGACCCTATAACATTTAGAGGTGATTTTTATAATTATAGAAAAATTAACATTTATTCAGAATTAAAGACAAACCTTATTCCACACATATTTATATCAGAAAATAACATGTCAGAAGTAGGCTTACAAGCAGCAGCTAAATATGGCGATATATTTTTAACCAATCCACTACCAGTTACAGATTTTAGGAGGGAGGTGATGAAATGTTCAAAATTTATACCTAATGAGTTTGGAATCAGGCTCGGAATTGTGACAAGGCCGGATGGTACAGATGCGAAATTGGATGCCAAAAAGAATAAAGACTTAAATTTTCGTTATAGGGAGATATTAAAATATCAAATGTATAATTCTTATGGAAAAGATCAAGTTTATTATCCTATTTCAAATGAATATGGCGACTGTCCACTTCTTGTAGGAAGTTATAAAGAAGTTTCAAATTACTTGAAAGAGTACTGGGATATAGGAGTAAAAACTATTATTCTTTCACAGCTAAATAATGAAGAAGACATTAAACATGTTTCAACTATTCTTCAAAAACTAAAAGATAACAAATCCCAAAAACCACATATTAAAAGGAGGTAATATTTTGCGTAATTGGAAAGCTATTGTAGCAATGGGAGAAAATCGAGTTATTGGTATTAATAATACTTTGCCTTGGGATATACCTGAGGAAAAAGAATGGTTTCGAACAAAAACATCAAAGCAATTGCTAGTTTTAGGGCGTAAAACATTTGAATCAATTACATTTAGAAATCCAGAGTCGAAATATTTGGTATTAAGTAAAAGTGAGAAAAATAGTGAACACGATTCTAACGTACAGTTTATTAATAGTATTAATAAACTAGATTCAATTAATACAAGTAAAGAAGTTTGGATATGTGGTGGTGAAGAAATTTATCGACAAACTCTAACTAATTGTAGTGAGTTATACCTAACGACAATTAAGCAATCCTTTGATGGAGATTGCTATTTTCCTGATTATAAGGAAGATTTCATATTCAATGAAATTATTTTTGAAAATGAACATTTTATTATAGAAAAATATATTAATAAAAATGGAGTGAATAGTGTTGAATTCAATAGTTAAAAGCAGATATAAAAATGAATATGAGGCAAATGAGTCTTTGGAGGCATACTTACATGGAGCAAAATATGGTGTAGTTGGACATATTACAATGTATCCATTTAGTAATTCAAGTTTAGACTATGATCCAATTAATATGCTAGATAAAAAATTGGTTCACATTACCCCTGTTGGAATGTATATTCATTGGCCATTTTGTTATTTGCCATATGGAATAGAAAAATGTGATTTTTGTATGTGTAATACAAAAAATGATGGGGAATCAGTTGCATTACGGAAACAATATTTTCAGGCTATTCTTAATGAAATACGAATGTATGCATCATTGTTAAAAGGGCAATCTGTAGAATGGGTGTATATGGGTGGAGGAACACCACTTACAATGACAAGCTCTGAACTAGATGAATTATTTACTACTATGTACTCACAAAGAGTAATTAATAATGAAACATATATATCTATAGAATCACGTCCAGAAGTCGTAACTAGAAAGAAAATAGAAGTGCTTAAGAAGCATAATGTTAGTAGAGTAAGTATGGGTGTGGAATCTTTTCATGAGGAAACGGTAGTTGCAATGGGAAGAGTTAGAAGAGGAATGGATTATTATAAAGTTGTAAAAAAAGCAGTAGATCTATTAAGAGAAATAGGAATCCCATATTTTAATTTAGATTTTATTTATAGTCATCCTAAAGATGAATTTGATATAGTTTTAGATTCAATAAAAAAAGCATTAGATTTTGCACCTGACAGTTTAGCGATATATCCTCTTGGTTTACCATATAAGCTGACTCCTATTGAAAAGGAAATATTAGCTAATGGAAATATAAAAAGCTTGGATTTTAGATTAGAGTGTTTTACAGCAATAAATAATCTTTTGATGAAAAACGGTTATTCAATGGTTTCAGATTCCATTTGGTCAAATTGTGATATGTATTCTCATAAAAGCTTTACTGATAAAAAAATGGGAATTCCAAATTTTTGGAATCAAACGTGTACTGTTCAGCATGGAATTTGGTTGCCTGTTGGGGTAGGGGGAATTGGATTCATTGAAGGAACTGGTGTAATCCAAAATATAAATAATATTCCGCAATACATTGAAATGGTGAATAATAAAAAATTAGGAATCTGCAAGGGTCCGATTACAAAAAAAGAGGAACTTATGAGGGGAGAAATTATCATTTCATTATTACATCGAGTTATTGATATAGAGAATTTTATTAGTCATTTTGGTATTCATCCTGTTGAAGCATTTGAAATAGAGTTCAAACTTCTGGAGCAGAAAAATCTCATAGAATTAAATGAGAAAGAAATCAAATTAACAAGTAAAGCAATCCCCTTAGCACAAGGAATTGCAAGATTTTTTATTAGTATAGCGGAAGAAGAAAAATTTAGAAAGTCAGAATCAAATCGTGTTGATTATAAAATATATAATATTAGTTATAATGGGTTAGCTTAAAATTCATTATTTATAAGTGACTGATACATTATAAATAAATATTATTATTAATTATTGAGAATTTAAAAAAGTTTAATTAAGGATGGAGATATACTCGTATGGATTCAATACTTACTACTAATAGTATGAAATTTACAAATGACATGACCATTGATAAGGTGTTTGAGCAAACTGTAGAAAAATACCCTAATTCCATTGCGATAAAATCTAAGAATAAAAGTTATAATTACGAGACAATTAATATTCTAGCAAATCAATTAGCACATTTTATAAAGAAAAAAGGTATTAAACCTGAAGATAAAATTGGAATATTATTAGATAGATCCGTTGAACTAGGTATTTCTATCTTAGCTGTATTAAAGGTAGGTTGTACATGTGTACTAATAGATTCTGAATTACCTAAAGAGAGAGTGAAAAACTTCATTTTAGAAGCAGATCTAAAAGCTATTATTAGTGATAATCCTTGGATTTCAATGGTAAGTTTTTTCGAGGGGAATAAAATTATATGTAATTTAGATTATGCTTTTCCTTATGGCGAATTAAAGAGTAATTTAAATATAGAGATAGATATTCATGATCCTGCATTTATATTCTTCACATCTGGTTCTTCTGGTAAACCAAAGGGAGTAATCATTACACATGGGGCTATTATAAATGATACTCACCCAGAAGTTGCACAGCCTGCATTAGATGCAAATGATACTTTCTTAATGACTAGTCCAGTAGGATCTACTAGAATTACAGGAGAATTATTTTATCCATGGTTTGCAGGTACAAAAATAATCATATTACCAGATGAAAATAGTAAAAATATAAAAAAATTAATACAAATAATTTACGAAGAGAACATTACAGTGATTTTTATTGTTCCTACTATGCTCAGAACATTATTAAACGATGAAGATGTTATGAAGTGTAAATGCTTAAAGTTTGTACATTCCCTTGGAGAAAAACTTCCAAAATCATTAAGAGACAAATTTAGAGAAATACTAGATGCTCAATTAATAAATATTTATGGACAAACAGAGGCAGGAATATGTACTATGCATTTTTGTGATACAAATTCTCAGGAATCCTATGTTACATCAGGTAAGCCAGTGATTAATAGATGTATATATATTTTAGATGATAATTTGCAACCAGTTAAAAATGGTGATGTAGGAAATATATATATAGGTGGTAGTTATCTTGCTACGGGTTATTTAAATGACGTTATGTTAACTACAGAACGTTTTGTTAAGGATACAATATCCCTCTCCTCAACAGCTATTATGTATAAAACAGGCGATGTAGGAAGAATAAATTCAAAAAGTAATTTGGAGTATTTAGGTAGAGATGATCAAATAGTAAAGGTGTCGGGTAATAGGGTCAGTCTTTTAGAGATTGAGGCAATATTATTATCTTATGATTTTGTACAAGATGCTGTAGTAAAAGTAACTGAAAATAATTTTAGTGAGACTATGTTAGTTGCAGTGATAGAAACGGACCTACCGGAGCAATTAAAAAACACTAATTGGAGAAAACGTTTAGAAGCTAAAATACCAACGTATATGATTCCAAATAAATTTATTTTTGTAAAAGAATTTCCTAAGCTTCAAAGCGGCAAAGTTGATCATCAAAATATTTTGGAAAAGATAATAAAAAATAATCAAGATATAAATGAAAAACAAAAAATGACAATAATGGAGAATAAAATAGCTGAACTCTGGTGTGAAATACTACAGATACCCCAAAATGGAATAAAATTAGAAGATAAATTTTTAGAATTAGGTGGGAATTCAATATTAAGTGTTAAGTGTATAGCTGAAATAGAAAAGAAATTCCAAAATAAGATAGAATTTAATGTATTTTATAATGCTACTTTAAAAGAGTTAGCTAATATAATTCAAGAATTCTAATATGAATATCTTGAGAGGTGATGTCTAATGCGGTCTATAATACACGATTTTATTTTAAATTATGGTATGAATCAAAATTCTAAATATGGGATTACATGTTATTTTGCAGCCGCAAAAGATATAATGACCTATTATAATACTAATTCAGTGACAATAACTGAATCAGAAATTTATCTTCTATTGAATGGTTCTAATATTAAATATTGCGAAAATACAAATTTTTTCGGGTATGATTTTGAAGACCCAGAAAATTTGATTCTATTAAACGACCATTTGAAATATATCTCTGGACATGAAAAAAATATAGTAGAAATTATAGAAGAGTACATCAAAAAAGGGAATCCCCTTATTTGTTTTGTAGAATCAAACTATTTGCAATATCATCCAATTTTTTCTGAAAGTAATAATGATGTTCATGCAATCATTTTATATGGGATAGATCAAATAAAGGATAAATGCTATGTATTAGACTCGCATATAAGAATTGATCCCTATAAAACTGAGACTTTTATAGGTGAATATTCACTTAGTAATATTCTTAGGGGACTACAATGTCTATGGGTATTAAAAAATTTAGAAACTAATATCTCATGTAATAAGATAGTAGAATTAATAGCAGAAAGATTAGCTATATATCTTAATCAACAAGATAAAGAAGCGAATACATTTTATGGAAATAGGGCTCTTGGGGAATATATTAAAAATCAAAGTGAGTTAATGGAAATTTCAGAAGTAAACGTATGGGAGCAAAAATCTCAAATTTTAAGTTACGATTTAAAGTTTAAGGCTTCATGCCAGATGATAGAGTACTTAGTAGATATAAATGCAAAAGTAAAGGGATTATTAACACCGTATATACCAGACCTAATTTTATTAAAAGAAGACTGGTATAGAGTTTCTAATCTACTACTATTGGCTAGTTATCAATCTAATAGTAGTAGATTTTCACTAGCTCTACAGAGAGCGAATGATTTGGTAAAAAAAGAAAGATATATATTCAATAAGGTTTTAAAGGGTATATCAATACCATATCTTTAAGCGAATAAAAATTCATTTATCGATTATCCCGTTTTACATGAGGAAAATAGAATTAAAAATACTTTAGATAAAAAAGTATTTAAAAGAATTTTATAAAGAGAAAGGATGGTTGTAGTGTTAAAAGAAAAAATTATAAAGGTGCTTGCACAAACTTTAAGATTAGATATAAATGTAATAGAAAAATATGGAGAAAATGAAAATTTGACTTCACTTTTGGTAAAGTCAATAACGACTATACAGTTAATTATTAAACTTGAAGAAGAATTTGATATTGAAATTGCAGAGGAGGACTTAAATTTAGAAAATTTCGATACAATAAATAAAATAAATACTTTACTGGAAGGAAAGTATTTATTAGCTAGTAAAAAAGCATAACCTTTTTAATAAACTCAATTTTAATTCATAGCAACTAATAAATAGGATGAATTTAATGAATAAAAATATTTTTCACAATAAGTTAGTATGTCCGAATTGTTTTGGAAATTTAAATTTTAATTATACGGAAATTTTATGTAAAAACTGTATGTATGAATATGAAATTTTAGAGGAGATTCCTATTTTATTAACAGAAGATCACTCTGTATTTAAAAAAAACTTTTTCGTAACAAATAAAAAACAAATAAAAGATATGTATAGGGATTTATCTGATTATAATCATGATGATTATAAAAATAGATTTTCTGTTTTTATAAATTACGGCTATATAAATGAAGAGGCTACCCAAAATACCAGAATAAAAACCGAAAAATTATTGATAAATAAAAAATATATTCGATTATTAGTAGAGGTAATTGGTGAAAATAACTTGGATAATAAAAGTATTTTAGAAATTGGTTGTGGCAGAGGTGGAAATCTTGATACTTTAAGTAATTACTTTAACTCTACTGAATTAAATGGATTAGATTTAAGTTATGATAACATCAAATTTTGTAAGACACGATATGATAAAAAAAATATATCGTTTGTAGTAGGAGATGCAGAAGATATTCCTTTCAGAGATGATTCTGTAGACGTAGTTTTAAATATTGAATCTGCATTACATTACCCTAATATAGAAAAATTTTACAAAAATGTGTATCGAATCTTGAATGCTGAAGGAATCTTTTTATATGCAGATATTATTTCGAACCAAGAAATCTTTCAACGTGAAAAAATGTTAAGGGACGTTGGTTTTTCAATTAATCGAAAACAGAATATTACTCCTCAAGTTCTATTGTCGTTAAGTGAAGAGTTAAAAAATAATTTAATGGATGAACTAAAATTAAAGGAACTAAATGAATTTCAGCATCACCAAACTTATACAAAGATGAAACAGGGAGAAATGGTTTATGTAATATATAATTTATTAAAAACTAGTTGATAAATTATAATTAATTATATAAATAATATTTTTTTTGAGTATAATTTAATAAATTTGTGGTGGGAATATTGAAAAACTTCAAAGTATATTGGGTCACAATTCCGGACCTAGTAAACGAGAAGATAATAGAAAAGGAATTGTATCTATTAGATTCTAAAGAATTAGAGAAATACTATAGTTATAAATTTATAGATAAGAAGCTTGAATTTTTAACCGGGCGTATTTTAGTAAAAAAGATATTAAGTACAAGATTAAAAGTTTCTCCAATGGACGTTATTTTATTAGAAGATAAATATGGAAAATTATTCGTAGAAAATGCATGTGAACTATCAGTGTATTTTAATATATCTCATGCTAATAAAATTGTTACATGTGTAGTTTCATCTCATCGTTATACAGGAATTGATGTAGAGATTTTGGAAGATGCTCCATTAGAAATAATGTCTAAAGTATATCTTCCAAAAGAAATAGAGTTTATAAATTCACATGAGCATTTAGTTGATCGGAAAATAGCGTTTTATTTAATTTGGACTCGAAAAGAAGCTTTCATGAAAGCTAATGGTTTAGGATTTTATATGTCTCCCCGATCTTTTAACGTTGCATATGATTGGGGAGTTGGAATTAAATCAGATTGTGCTTATTTCACATATAGGTTGCCTCCTAACCACTTATGTTCAGTTGCCTTAAATCAAGTGAGTAATCAAGAAATATTGAACTCAATTGAAAAGGTAGATTTTAACGAACTATATCCTAAATTCTAAAGGCTTTATAGCATAGGAGATTTAGTTATAAAAATTATTATATAAGTTATCTATTAGCTATATTCTAGAATAATTATTGGAGGAACGTCTGTATGGAACACAAAGCATTATTGGTTGATTTAAATGAATATTTCAATAATAAAGGGGTTGCTTGGGAAACTCTCAATATAAATGCCTCGTTAGAGCACACTGGATTTAGTCTTCCAGGTGAATTGCTTCCTAATGATCAAAAAGTTATATTAAACGGAATTCCTTTTAAGTTTCCAAAAACGGATAGCAAATCTTATGATCATATAGCTTGTGAAGAACAAATGATTATTATAGAAAGCAAAGAAAAGTATAGAGAATTAAATATATTAGGATTTTCAACGAGAGGTAATTATTCTCATAACTTGCTTGTTAAATATAAGGATAAAAAAATGGGTGAAAAGATTCAGTTTGGTTTGTCAGGTTGGACAGCGCTAGCTAGATATGGACAGCTATTTTTTAATGAATCAATTGGAATAACTATACCTTTTCATAGAAATAAAGGTATAAAAAATGAGTATTTATCTGGGATATGGATTCAGACCATATATTTAAATTCAGCATACTTATTAGAAAGTATTCAGCTCCCGGATAATCCATATATGCATGTTTTTGGGATAACGTTATGTAAATAACAAGTTAATTCTAGGCTACAAGATCTAACTGGAAATAAAAAATGTCAGAAAAAATTTATTACAGAATTAGTCCTACATAAGGAATACATATTTTTAGAATTATAGGAGGGTTTATATGACTACCCAGAATTTACACAATAAATTAATAATGCAAAGGGCTCAGGAGATGGGGATGGATTGCAATATATTAAGTCCAGGATGCGAGGATTTTCTAGAATTATCTTATAAAGGAAAATCAATTATTATTAATAAGACAAGATCACATAAATTACCATTTATGGCAGGTTTAATATCTAAGAATAAGGATGTATCAAATATTTTATTAGATAGAGCGGGTTTACCTATTCCAAAATATATAGTATTAACAGAAATTGATGATCGAGCTCTTGCATTTTTAAATGAAAATAAAATGGTAGTTGTAAAACCTTGGGATACGAATCGTAGTTTAGGTATAACAATTGGAATTGAAACTGAAATAGAATTAAAGCAGGCTATTGATGTAGCTAAACTTTATAGTGATAAAATAATGATTCAGAAATATGTAGAGGGTTTTGACTACCGTGTACTAGTTATTGATGGAGAAGTAGTTGCTGTGCAGGAATATCGACCACCAATGGTCATAGGTGATGGTAATTCAACTATAAAACAACTAATTAACCAATTAAATGATGATCCCCTTAGACGCCAGAAAAAAGAAGATTTGAGACCATTGAAAAAAATAGATGCTGAATCTGATTTACTAATGTTTAATTTAGAAAAACAAGGGAAAAAAATTAGCGATATCTTGGGGGAAAATGAGAAAGTATGGTTGTTTTTAAATGGTAATGTTCTTATTGGGGGTAAAAGCTTTGATCGTACGGATGAAATTTGTATTTTTAATAAAGAACTTGCTATAAATGCTGCAAAAACATTAGGTATAGATGTAGCTGGAATTGATATTAGATGTAAAAACATTGGAATCCCAATTTATGAACAAGATGCAGGAATACTAGAAGTAAACGTTTTACCAGATTTAATTGATCATTATATCCCATATCATGGACAATCAAGGGATGTATTTGGTGCTTACTTAAAATATTTATTTGAGGATTGTTAATTGCAATATTTTATGGATAAGAGGTGAGGGATATGGAAGAGATAATAGTATTGAAAAAACCAATTATCTATTCTTCAAAAAAGTATATTATAAATTGCATTGATTCTTTGATTTGTTCTTTTATAAATTCTCATGGATATCCGCATTATTGGCTATTCTCTGATCTAGGGTTTTACTACTATTCTCATGAGGATTTTAGAATTGATGAAAAATATTTGGAATCATTAGTGGAAAAAAATTTAAAGGATTTATATAAAGTAAATATGAATGAGTATGAAAATGTGGATTTAGCAGAAAAAATCACAGAAACAATAGTACGTAAAAAAATGCCCTTGTTCCTATTAATTGATGTTTTTAATGTCCCTTGGAGTCCTTTCTATCAAAAAGTACATCATGTTCATTTTATTGCAGTAACTAATATTAATATTTTAAAAAAAGAGGTTTTTGTATATGATTTGCGTCCTAAAGGCTATGCTGATTGGTATTCATTCGATGAGTTAGAAATAGCTTTTAAGTTAGGAGGGCAGCAGTGTTTTAAATTATCCACCCCAAAATTTGACTATAATATGGAAATGCTAAAATATAAACTTGAATCCTGTTATCAAAAAATAATTGGTGAGAAAAACTTAGTTTTTTCATCTGGAATTTTTGGATACGAGAAATTTTTAGAAGATATAAAGGCTATGGATAATGATTGTATTAATTATATAGAATTGTGGTGGGAGTTATTACAAAAAGTGATATATAATAGAGAACACTTTTTAGAGTTTATATTGTATTTAAACCTAGATAATGACTCCATATTATATGGGAAATTAGACAAAGAATTTATTTTGAATGTAGAAGAAACTAATAATATGTTTTACTCATTTCGGAATAGTATTATGAAATCTAGCATGAAAGGCAACTTTAATATTGAAGCTAATATAAAAAAATTGAGTACAATTATTGAGGCGGAGAAAAAGAATGCTAATTATATTAAGGACTTAATAACTAAAATCTATTAAATAAATTTTAATATTTTTGCAGCTGTTTTTTCTAGATATAAGCTTAATTGAGTGGATTTTTATAACATTCACAGTATATACTCTTAAACTACGAAGAATAAGAGATTAAAGTCATGGACTGAAATAGATGTATATAAAGCGCAAATTTTGATTTTTAACTAAGTGAATAACTTGTATTACATTTCAACATAATTAATATTCGAAATGTGTAGAGAATTTTTTATTTATATAAAGTAATAGAGCGGTGAGTGAATAATGAAGACCTTACTAATTGATATGGACTCAGTAATATGTGATCTTATGGCAGAATGGCATAAACGATATAACAATGATTATAATGATAGCCTAAGTGTGGAAAATTTAAAATGTTGGTGTTCTGAAAAATATGTAAAACCTGAGTGTGGAGAAAAAATATATGATTATCTTGATCAGCCTGGATTATTTTTATCATTAAAGCCACTCCCAAATGCAGTTGAAGTTCTAAAACGTTTACATCAAAAATATGAAATTTTAATTGTATCGAGTAGCAGAACATATGCTTATACTGAAAAGGAAAAGTGGATTAAGACCTATCTCCCTTTTATAGGTATAAAGAATTTAATCTTTTCTCATAGGAAAGAGATGATATGTGGTGATTTGTTATTTGATGATGCTCCTCATAACTTAAAAGCATTTAAAGCAACCAATAGATTAGCAATTGCAATGGATTATCCTTACAATAAAAACATAAATGTACCCAGAGTAAAAAATTGGCTGGAATTTGAACAAATATTATTAAATCTATAAGTAAAATCCAAAACAAGTAGTGGGTAATAAGTTAATCAGAAAATAACTGCTATTTAAAAAGGAGATTCAAGAGATGAAAAAAAACAGAATACCTTTAGCTATTTCCATTTCTTATAATGAATTAAGCTTTTTTAATAAATATAAACAGCTATCCTATGATAAGACACAACATGTTCTACTTGAAAGTAGACGGGGTGGACGTTATAGTATTGCAGCTATAGATCCAATAGGTGAAATAAATGCAAAAAATGGATGTACTACTATTAAAATAAATGGCCAAGTTACAGAAGAAATCGGAAATCCGTTTTTGATTGTAGAAAAATGGATGAAACAATGGAAATCTAAAGTTAATTTAGAACTCCCAGACTTTCAAGGAGGTGCTATCGGTTTTATAAGTTATGATAGTATTCATTATTTTGAAGATATACCTTCTGAAGCAACAGATGATTTAAACGTTCCAGATTTATATTTTCTTATTTTTAATGATGTTGCCGTTTATGATCATGAAAAAAAATTACTATGGCTAATCACTCATTATACTAATGAAATGGAAAAATTAGAAGGAGAAAGACGTCTCGAGGAATGGAAAAATAGCTGGCTAATACAAGAGGAGATTAATCCAGTTTATAATTATGAACAAAAAACTTGTGAAGAAGAACCAATTGTTTTTGGAAAAGAATCATTTGAAAAAGCAGTACAAAAAGTGAAAAGTTATATCTCTGCAGGTGATGTCTTTCAAGTAAATTTGTCAGTGCGGCATGCAAAACCAGTTGAGACTCATCCATTTAATATTTATATGGCATTAAGAGAGATAAACCCTTCTCCATATATGGCGTATATTCATACTCCAGAATTTCAAATTGTAAGTGGTTCTCCAGAATTACTTATTAAGAAAAAAGAAAAGCAATTAAGTACACGACCAATCGCTGGAACTAGATCAAGAGGAAAAAACGAAAAAGAGGATATAAAGCTTGCATATGAATTAATTAATAATAAAAAAGAGCGTGCTGAGCACGTCATGCTTGTTGATTTGGAAAGAAATGATTTAGGTAGAGTTTGTGAATATGGAACAGTTGAAGTAGATGAATTTATGGTTATAGAAAAATATTCACATGTAATGCATATTGTTTCAAATGTAACAGGAATATTGAAAAATGATAAGGGCTTTAGTGACATTTTTGAAGGGGTGTTTCCCGGAGGAACAATTACTGGTGCGCCCAAAATTCGTACAATGGAAATTATTGAAGAACTTGAACCAACTAAAAGAGGGATATATACAGGATCGATTGGATGGATTGGATTTAATGAAGATTTAGAATTCAATATTGTTATTCGAACGTTATTTGTAAAAAATGGTTATGGTTATGTGCAAGCTGGTGCTGGGGTAGTAATTGATTCAAAGGCTGAAAATGAATATAAGGAATCATTGAAAAAATCAGCTGCTGTATGGCAGGCCAAAGAAACTAGTGAGAAATATAATCGTTGAAAGGAGTGAAATAAAGTGATTTTAATGTTAAACAACTATGATTCTTTTACATATAACCTAGTACAGTATATAGGCGAGCTGGGTGAAGAAATTATTGTAAAAAGAAACGATGAATTAACTGTGGAAGATATAGAAAAGATGATGCCTTCTTATATAATGATTTCACCCGGTCCGTGTACCCCAAATGAAGCAGGAATTAGTATGGAGGTAATTAGTTATTTTGCAGGAAAAATCCCTATTTTTGGTGTTTGTTTAGGGCATCAATCAATTGCCCAAGTATTTGGCGGTAAGATCGTCCGTTCGAAACAGTTAATGCATGGAAAAACATCCGAAATTTTTCATGATGGTAGGGGGATTTTTAAAGATATGCCAATTCCATTTGTTGCAACAAGATATCATTCACTTATAGTAAAAAATGAAAACTTACCATCTTGTTTGGAAGTAACTGCATGGACGAGTGATAATGAAATTATGGCAATCCGTCATAAGGAATTTCCAATTGAAGGTGTACAATTTCACCCAGAATCAATAATGACACATAATGGGAAACGAATATTGTCTAATTTTTTAAATCGATACAAAAACATTAGTACTAATATTTAAAAAATTATTGGAAAATTAGAATGTGAATAGCTCTTGTTTTAATCTAATATAAATTTGAAAAATTTATTATGAATAATAATGTAATGAAATTACTTCTAATAATGAAATGTATAGTGGCTAAAAATAAGGATTTACAATATTTATAGAGGAAAAAGTAAGATAAACAAAATGAAAAACGCAAAAAATCAAGTGGAAGTAGGAATTGATGATGAGAAGTAGCGCATTTATTTCACTTGGTTCTAATATTGGAGATCGAGAGTTTTATTTAAAAAAAGGGATAGAAAAGCTAGGGAAGAACCCAAATATTCGTATTTTAACTGAATCTTCTATATATGAAACAGAACCAATTGGTTATATCAACCAAAGTACATTTTTAAATATGGTTATTAAAATTGAAACAATGTTATCCCCTTTAGATCTTTTGAATCTTACTCAAAAAATTGAAATAGAGCTTAAGAGAAAAAGAGAAATAAGATGGGGGCCTAGAACCTTAGATATAGATATATTAACATATAATTACGAAAAGTTTGAAACAGACCGATTGACAATCCCACACCCTAGAATGTTTGAGCGTTCCTTTGTATTAGTTCCATTATCTGAAATCGAGGAAACATTAGTAATTTCTAACGAAAAGTTTCATATATTAGAATTAATTAACGAATTACCGGAGAAAAAAGTAAAAAAAAGAGCAGAACACAATTTCCAATAAATAAAAAATGAATTTGTTACTGCATTTATTAATTTTTAAAAAAGTAATTAGTTAAATTTATTTATAAGTAACCAATTTGGATTTTTAGATGTTTAAATTAGAAAGTATTGATGGAGGTGCAGATTTTGAAGATTTCTTTAATTGTAGCTATGGATAAGCATAGAGTAATTGGTCAGAACAATGATATTCCTTGGAGATTACCAAGTGAGTGGAAATATGTTAAAGAAACTACAATGGGTAAGACTATTATTATGGGAAGGAAAAACTACGAATCTATAGGGAGAGCGTTACCAGGAAGAAGAAATATCATTTTAACTAATAATAAAGAATATTCAATTAATGGTTGTGAAATTGCACATTCAATCAAGGAAGTATTTGATTTATGTGAAAAAAATGAAGAGATTTTTATTTTTGGCGGGGAACAAATTTATAAATTGTTTATGCCATACATTACTAAAATGTATATAACAAAAATACATTACGCTTTTAAAGGTGATACATATTTTCCAGAAGTTGATTATTCTTTGTGGAATGAAACTTCAGTTCATAAAGGTGTAACCGATGAAAAAAATCCTTATGAATACTACTTTCATATTTATGAAAGAAAATAGGTAAATTGATGATAATTATTTTTCATAATGTTTGTTAAAAAGTGGTATGATTTTCTGTTTATTATGATTAAAGTTGATGAAATAGCTTACGAATTTTAAAAAATTAGTTTAAAATTTTAGGATTTATATTTATATAATTTAAAGATACTTGCCTTGTAAGGTTTGATATATTAGGGGGGAAATAGAATTTGTTAGCACCATTACAATTAGAACTAGAGCAAGATGAGTTGAAAATACATGAGTTTTTAACTCGAAAACATCCTAAGTTAGCAAGTGAGTATTTGAATGTAATTAGGCATGCTCGTTTTTCTATCATGGAAAGACTAGTTAATGCATTATTAAGAGAAGAACTTTTAAACAAAATAGATTGTGATATCAATTTTATAGACTCAAATACTATTAGTTTTTGTTGTTTTAATCAAAGAATATTAATCATGATTAACCAGAAATATAGTTTTAATCGTTATGAATTAGCAGATAATGTAATTTATTACGATAATGAAGGAAATAAGTTTGATCTAATACATCCAATAGAGCTATTAGATATATTAATTAATATGGCTGAAAAGCAAGGGATTAGTTATTCGAATAAAGATATCTTTAGAAAAGAAATTGGAAGCAGTGTGGCTAATATGGCATTAGCATTGACATATCAAAAGATAAGTCAACAACGATTTAAAAAATTGTCAAACTTAAAAAATGGTTGTGATACGATTACTTTACTCAAGGAGCTAGCTCGGGAAAATTCCTTGTTTGATAAATCAGTGTTTTTTGAGGAAATGTGTGTAACAGGACATCAACAACACCCATGTACAAAGTCAAAAGGAGAATTAAGCATTGAAGAAGTACTGCGCTATTCACCTGAATTTAAAAATAAAGTAGAAATTAGCTTTGTGGCATTACATAAGGAAGTTACCTTAATTAACTCAAGCATCGAGATGCGAGATGTTAATGAAATCTGGTTTAATGAGTATCCAGGGTTACAAACAGCTTTTTATAATAGTTGTCAAAAGAATAAAGTGAAAATAGAAGAATTTGTTTTAATACCTGTTCATCCATGGCAAAAAGAACATACTATACCAGAAATGTACTCAGAAGAGTTCAGCAATGGTTTTATTATTCATATTGATGATTTTATACTTGATACAAGACCAACGCTTTCATTCCGTACTGTATCACCTGTATTAATACAAAATCATTACCACTTAAAGTTACCTGTAAATGTTCAAATGACCAGCGCTATAAGAACTATTTCACCAAACTCTATTAAAAACGGTCCCGAAATATCTAGAATTTTAAAGAAAATACTAGGAATAGAGCAGAATTTTAATGATAAATTTGAAGTTGCAAAAGAGATTATAGGTATTAGATATGGTGTTTTAAATAAACCTGATACAGATAATTTCGAGAAAAATAAAAATTTATCTGTATTAATTAGAGAAAATCCAAACAAGTTATTAAAAGAAAATGAGGTTGCTATAATTGCTGCAGCTTTATATAATCAGTCACCTATTTCTGAAAAACCGCTAGTATGTGAAATTATTGAAAATTATATTTCTACGCACAAATTTAATAATTCTAAAGAAGGTATTATAAAGTTTTTTACAAAGTATGTAACAGTACTTTTAAATGGAGTTTTACCTCTAATGACTCGTTACGGGATAGGGTTAGAAGCACACTTACAAAATTCTATTATTGTATTTAATAGGGATGAGCCTATCAAGGTTATTATGCGAGACTTAGGCGGAGTGCGTATTGATAAAAATAGATTAGAAAAGCAGGGATTTACAGGGGATTATTATAAAAATTCCGTGACAATTGTTGAAAGTCCTATAGAGGTACAAAAGAAAGTAATTCATACAGCATTTCAAAGCCACATTGGTGAGCTAACATTGCATTTATCTAGACATTATAAGATAAACGAATCTAATTTATGGTGTATTGTAAAAGATATATGTTTATCAGTATTTAGTGAATTAAAAAAAGATAATAATTTAAAAAACGAAGTAGAGATAGACATGAAAGCTATTTTTGCACCTTCAATTGAAACTAAAGCATTGACTGTTATGAGATTAAATGGCCATATAACTAATTATGATTATCTATCTATTTTAAATCCATTAAATAATTAAAAGCATTAATACTTGTAATTATCCCAAGAGTGGTTTATTTTTAAAGCACATTATAATTTCATAATACATATACAATTCAAAGGGGAATTCTATATGTGTATTTTTTACATAATAAAATTAAATGTTATAATGAAATAAGAAGTGTTTATATACATCGTTATTACAAAATTTAAGTTACTAATTAGTAAGTATAGCTATTAAAATAATAAAAAGTTCAGCAATGTAAAATCGCTGAACTTTTTATTATTTACTTTTCCCTATTCTGCCTAAACTATCTTTAATAGTTGTTTCCCCAAGTTGTGTATATAGCAAAGCTGTATCTTGGCTCGTATGCCCGAGTTGCTGCATTACTTGTAACGAGTCTTTTTCTTCCATATATAATTTATTTGCCAATGTGTGTCTTAATTTATGAGGAGACATTTTTTTGCCATAGGCCTTAGTATATTTTTCTACTATATCTTGGATAGCCCTAACGGAAAGTGGCTGTGCAGTATGTTTATACTTTGATAAAAACACATTTTTTAATTCTTTTCCTGGAGCATATTTGTTATCTCTGATTTCCATATACTTTTCAAGATCATTCAATGCAATTGGGGTAATCCATACAGAATCTTCTTTGTTTCCTTTTCGGATTACATCAATTAGTCTTTCTTTTAAGTTTATATCTTCTATACGAAGATCGGCTAATTCGCTTACTCGAATACCACTACCAAGAAAGAGGGAGAGGATAGCTACATCACGATCTTTATCTCTTAGGAAATAGAACAACTGATGTTTTGTTAAAGATTTTTCATGTTCATATTTAACGTAATTCAAAAATTCTTGATCGTCATCATTATGGAATATTTTAGATCTCATACGTTTTGCACGAGCATTTAATGTTTCTTTATCTTTATGTATTTCTATTTTAGCCATTACATTTCTGTAAAAATAACATTCTCCATCTTCATTCTCTGATAGGGAGGTAAGGTACTTAAATAAAGATTTTAAGGCCGAAATTTTTCTGTTAACAGAGGAATTTTGCATATTTTGTTGTAGTTTTAGAAACCTCATAAAGTTCTCAACATCTTTTTTCTTTAAATTCTCCAAATCAAAGAAGGATATGTCTTTAATCGGCTTTAATTCAATAATTTGTTCAGATAATAGCCAGTTAAAGAAGACTTTAAAATCATATACATAATTCAGTAGGGTGGAGGGAGAGGCATCATGCAATTCTTTGTACTCCACAAATTCTTCTATGTAAAAGGGCATTTCATTTAAATTCTCGTATAATTTCTTACGATGTACGGATTTTTGACGTTGCTTGCTGTATTCCATAAAAATCACCTCATATACACTATAACAGAAAATAAACACGAACACAAGTTCGCATTAAATTCAATTTTTACACATACTTATTTACATAATTAAATTATGGTTACTAGAATATACCCGAAATTGAATAAGGATTGTGTAATCATTCTATTGAAAATGATAGATAACTAAATGATAAGTTAAAATTACATTATAAAATTAGTAGGAAAATCACATGTGAATGTAGATAAAATAAAGGATTCTTCATACAAAAATCAATATGTGGAAACTGTTTAAAAGTCGTTATCAAATATGAATTGATTATTTTAATCATGATTATGAGGAGTTTATTAGATCAACATAAGAAAAGATTTTATAAATTAAAATGTAATATACTATAAACATTATTAACGAGTAACTCAGTATTTAATAATTTCTATATAAAGTATGAATTATATAGATACATATCAATACGCTAAGATTAATGCAATTGAGCTAAAACCCTCTAAATACTGTATTAGAGTTGTATTTAATCTTATTATTGTTCGTAAAAACGGTATTTCGTGCGAAGTTTTGAAGTGTTTGTTTTTGCCTCTTTATAAATGCATCATTCACTTCCCTTTCGTCATTATGAATATCTTTTAGTTTCAGATACATTCAACTATACACATTAATATCGATTACATGGTTGTTTCTAAGACATAGCCAGTATATTTGCTTTTCCTAGCTTGATGGATGTGTGGCGATACCCCTCTTAGTTGTATAAATGATAGTAAAAACAAAAAAGACATAAATTAACGTAGATAGATAATTTATGTCTTTTTTAACTAAAACTAAATTATTTTATGATTTAGTTTTGTGA
This sequence comes from Bacillus cereus group sp. N31, assembly GCF_016483245.1. NCBI lineage: Bacteria > Bacillati > Bacillota > Bacilli > Caryophanales > Bacillaceae > Bacillus > Bacillus cereus group sp. N31. The sequence goes on from NZ_JAEHCH010000012.1 coordinate 42,942, forward strand.
AGTCTGATAGTCTTTTATTTTTTGGTTAATAGCAGATGCAATGAATTCTTCAATGGTAGTGTTGGTCTCTTCTACTATTTTATTAATTGCTTGATATTCTTTGCTAGAAAGTGTAACTGGTTTTGTCACGCTACTACTATCTAAATATATACTATTATTTACACGCTTTATTAATTTTCCTTCTATTATATATGGTGTTAAGTATTCTATCCATTCCATTTGCATACCCATAGGTAATTCAATAAGAGATTGGCGTATATCGAAATACCAAAAATCCTCCTCTTCTGAAACCTTTAGGTTTCTTGGTGATACGTACTGAAGGATTAAGTCAATCAATTGGAAAGAGTTGCTGCGTAATTGATCGGACTTAGGTAAACGGAATTTAACAAACCTTTGATGATGACTACGTGGTTTATCAGGTAGATCGTATGCTGGTACGAATCCCGATTTAATAGCTTCATTTAAGGTGAACTCACTTCCAAATTCATCAATCAACATAATATCACCACGCTTAGGAATAGAGATGACCCTTGCTATCGTATTACTTTGAATATATTTATGGAAAAGGACTGTATTATACTTTTGTGAGTATGTATATAGCGTGTTTTCTTGATCAAATTGTTTTATAACTTGAAGTAACTCTTCTTCTCTAATGAATTTAGTTTCGCGGTTACGATGTTCCCGTGTAGTAGCGGCTAATTCCCCATCCCCTAACCATTTTTCTAATTGATATGTGCTTATACCATATTTTTTACTAGCTTGGTAAAGGGTAATACCTTCGGTTTCTCTTCCCTTTTTAATTGTTTCCACATCTTCTCTTTTGAAAAGGAAACTTCCATCTAAACGCCATGTATCCTTATTGATTGGTACTAATTCTTCCTGTTTGATTAAATTATTAACAACGAAATTACTAACTTCTAAATATTCCCTCACTTCGTTTGTATTCATAATCATTTGCTGATTCTCATTCATATTTCCTCTCCTCTTATATTTCATTTATATGTATTTTAAAAAATATTTAAGTCTAATTTTAATTTTAAAGAATATATAACTTTAATTCATTATAACATATTTAAAGTTTAATCTTTTTACATAATTTAATAAAAACGATTTATATTTACTAATTAAATTAATTTTTATATTTATTTAAAAATAATAACAAAAACAGTTATATAAGTTAGATTAATATAACCATAGAAAATGTGAGTTTTTCTATGGTTGTTATAACTTTTCATTTTTATAAAATTTAATTTTACTATGTAACTAATTTTGAATTAATTTAAGTTATAATAATAAATATAAAAAGAATTAATAAGGAGTTGAAGGATAATGTTAATTGAATTGAATACAATTCATAATGAAACTTCTTTAGAAAACATAGAAAAACAAAAACAAAAATTTACAAACATAATTGCATTATGGAATCGTGATTATATAAATGAAGCTGAATTTAAAAAAGAAAATAATGAAAGAAAAGATACATACACATATGAGGGATTTTCTGATGAAGAGATATTATATTACTACTTGAACCGGCAAACGCATTTTGATCAAGAGAAACGTATCAAAGATGCTTCTAGAACTCTATATGCACGTGATCTAAGTCAGTTTTACTTCTTTGTCAAACAAAGTACAGATTTTTTGCAGAAAGATGTAACAGATTTTGAAGTTGGACAAGTCTGGAGGAATTTAAGAAAACGGCATATCCGTAATTATCAAAAATGGCTATCCCAGGAGGCAATCTCTTATCAATCAAAAGAAAAATACAAAGCATCTACAATTAGTAGAAAACTTGGTGTGATCCGTTCCTATTTGAAATGGCTATATGAAATTCAATTTATCCAGGAGCCACTTCATGTAGAAATCTTAAGTACGACGGTGAACAAACAACATAAACCTAAGCGTGAGTTATCCTATGAAGAAGTGAAGCAGCTGCTAAATTACTACAAGGATAATGAAATTAATTATGCATTATTGTCGGTCCTTGCTACTACTGGTTTGCGTGTTGCAGAAGTGGCCCATGCAAAGTGGGAAGATTTTGAGTATGACGCTATAAGAGGTCGGTATTATTTAACGGTTGATACAAAGGGAGATAATGAACGTATTGTTTCTATTAATAAGGAGATTTTTAGTCGTATTGTTGCGTTTCGAATCCGTAGGAGATTACCTATAGATATAGGTAATAAAAATGGCGGGGCAATTTTCCAAACGAAAACCCATAATACTTATAGAGAAAATTACTTATCACAATATATTTCTAAGATTATAAGGGATACCAAATTACCCTTTACGAAGAACATACGAATTACTCCCCATTTCTTTAGACATTTTTATGTACAGTATTTATATGATTACAAGGGACTGGCACCCCATATAATAGCAGCTGCAGTAGGCCATAAAAATGATAGAACTACAAAAGAAAATTATTTGAAACAACGATTAACGAAAGATAATGATGCTGGAAATTTAATTATGGAAGATGAATTCTAATTTTAACGCTTTGATAAATTTGTATTACATGTCTTCAATATTATCTTTTGTAATTATGTTTTTTTTACATAATTAAAACCACCTAATCGCCTATTTGTTTGTGTATAAATTTATAAAGGTTCTTCAATATTTTCTAAAATAAAACTCAACCTGAATTGATAGGTTCAAACAAAAACGCATCTTTTTGTATATTTTTACAAAAAGAATTGCGTTGTTTTTCCTATACGAAAAACACCTCCATTGAAATCATAACTGATACTTACGATTTAGAGAGGTGTTTTTTATCGTTTCATTCTTATGGTTAACTTTAGTGCTTTTCTATTAAAAGATTTTATGAGTTTTTTGCTTTTTTCATTTCACTCCGAGCGGCAAGAAAAGCCACAAGTCCAGCAGATCCAAACAGTATTGACTTCCATGAAAAGTCATGTTCAAATATTAATATTCGAGAAAAATTGACAAAGTTTCCAATGAAACACAGGGCATATAACCAAAACCAAAATTCTGAGCTGAAGTCTTTAAATTTCATAATAATTCACCTTATTTCAATTTATTAGATATATATGGGGGTACAGCCGAGATACGTGTAAAAATAGGTCATAGGCTTACTTTTATTTCCAACCCTTATAAATTCCAATAAATTCTCTTGTAATTTCAACTAGAAAATGCCCTAAACGTTTCCCACTGTTTTTGGGTGAGAGCAATCCCGTCAGCCTGCTGTCCCTTTTCCACAAAAGAGAACAAAATGTTTACAAGCATCCTAACGTTATTTCAAAGTAACAATTGAACAGATTGTTTTGGCTCTATGGCTCTACTAAATAATTTTTTATACCATACCACAAAAAGACATGAGTCTATACTTCTCAATGACTCATGTCTTTTCTTTTTAAAGTTAATTCTATCGTTTTTATTAAAAGTAAATACTTCTACTTTGTGCCACTATAGTGAAATACATACTTTAATTTATAAAAAGTATTATTTTAATTTTGTCAATTCCCAACGTTGGGCATCTGTACCATTATCTGGCCATTGTTGAATATTAGCACCATTGTTTTGCATACTACTCTTCAGATCGAGTAATTGGCCGCTATGCTTAGCAATCAATCTAAACGTTCCATCCGAATTTTTTTCGATTTTCCATTTTTGATTGTCTCCACCAATGTCTTCCCATTGCTCTATATTCGCACCATCACTGTTTGAAGCTGCAGACACAGTAAGCAGCTTTCCACTATGAACTGCTTTGATTTTATAATACCCATCTGCCAGTTTCTCTAGTTCCCATTTTTGGTGATCCTCGCCGTTATAATCCCATTGTTGCACGTTTGCACCATTATCCTTCGAGGCACTAGATGTATCTAATACTTTTTGACTTCCTCTATTTTTGATGATATAGACACCGCTGTAGTCAATTCCTACAATACCATAGCAACAAAGTATTTTGGCTTTTTGCAATGTGTCTTGTTGCAGTTTTTCGTCTAAAATGATTTTTGTTAGTTTTTGGGTCAACTGTTCATTCACATCGAATAATTCTTCTGCAGTCTGCTTCCCTTCATTAAAGGCCCGAATTGCATCTTGTATTTTTAATTTTTCTGCTACGATTACTCCTGCAGCCACTAACTCAGCTTCTCCAATACCAGTCACGATTTTCTTCTGTGCTTCTTTACAATTACTTTCGTAAATAGCTGTGACTTCATTCGTCATTTCTTCTTTACGATAAATTTGTCCATCAGGAATAAGCTTATATTTATAATTAACTTTTGCTTTGTTTGTCACTTTCTTAGGCACTGGGTCACCAATCAATACTTGGAAGGTGATTCTTGTCGTCGTCCCAGGCCCTACCGTACCAATATTCACACCACTTTCTATATTGCCTGAGAGTGGGCGCCCATCCATCTGTAAACTACCTGGAACCAACTTTGTTCCATTTGGAACTTGATCCTCAATTACGACATCGGTCAGTGGTGTATCACCTGCATTAGCAACTTCAATGGTATAAGTTATAATGTTACCTGCCTTGACATAAACCGACATGTCTTGCTGTTTAACTACCTCTACCTCTACTTTTCGAATGACCGTAACGGCATCATTACTATTTGCTGTACCTGTCGAGACCGGTAAACCTGGTGCACTTTGGAAATCATACACGACAGTAGCTTTATTCACGGCTTGATTGTCTGGTGGCACTTTTAATACTAAAGCTTGAAAGATAACTTCCGTCGGTCCTTCGATAGATATGGAACCAATGTCAACTCCTTTTGTCGGATCCCCACCAGGTATAGACACGCCATCAACCTGTAAGCTGTTTTCAACGAACTTTAATTCTGGTGGAAGAATATCTTTTAAAATAGTTTTTTGTGCTTCAGTCATTCCACTATTTTCAATCAATAGAGTGTAAGTAAGAATTTCACCCACGATAGCTGCTTCTTTATCTACTTCTTTGTTAATTTTGATTTCTGGACTATTCACATCAATTTGGACACCCAGACCTGTCACGATATAACCATCTGATTTGGAAGTCAGTTGAACCAATGCCTCCGATTGTGAATTCTCCATAGCTGTAGAAGCGTCCACATTGGTAATATCCCAATTATAACGAACGGCTGGTTCGGCACTTCCTGGTTTGACATTTACATTCCCATAGGTGCCACTCGTATCCAGATTCCCTGCATCATCATTAATTTGTGAAGCAAAGAAGTTGTCAATCGGATTGTTGGGACCTGAGATGGGCTTTAAAGAAGAGGCATCTTTTCCAAAAAGTAACTGATCCCCCGGAATCTTTGAATCTCCTTCCATTGCTGTTAGCAACAATCTTGCTTTGACATCACCAAGTTCAGGCGTAGAGAAGCCAGAAATTTTCTGGCTTACTGATCCCGTTTTCTCAATCGATGCAGTTCCGACATGAATGTTCATATTTCGAAGAGGCAGTGTAGGATCTTTATAAACCACAGATAAAGTCCATCCACCCACGTTGTTCCCTTTATATCTTTGTACTGTCGCTGGTACACCACTGACAGTATACTTACCAGCCCCACCTGCATCTATAAAACTAGTAACATTGGCAGAGCGAACATAAAATATTTGGTTCGCCTGAGCTACTTGCTGACTCGTAGTCGGATCTGGCGTAATGAGGGTGCTCCCTTTTGGCGAAATTAACGTTATGGCCCCATCTATTTCATTCGTCACATCCTCGGTACTCGTTTTTGTTGATCCACCCCAAATTAGCTCTGCATATAATACTATGCTTCCCGTTGGTAAGCGAAGCTGTGCAGCAGAAGCATTTTCTTTCCAATCCAGTGTGGTACCTGCAGGATATCCTGGTACCTGCTTAGACAAATCTAATGTGATAAATGCACCAATATCTGTATAACTGATATTGGTATTACTTAGACCCAGTGTGTTGCCAGTAAAAGTAACCGCTCCATTAGTCGTGGTTGAATATCGCTGAATAAACGCCATGATTCTCACCCTTTCTCTATTTATCTATTTCTATCCCTACTTACAACCACAACATAGGTCTTTAACTTGATCTAACTTTTTCTTCAACTCTTTTTCCAGATTAGCAATTTGCTGAACTGCTTTCTTTGCACTCTCGTTAATTGCTAGCAAATCCGTCACTTTAATCCGGCCACCTCGGAATGAATTAATTGCTGCTTGAATCTTTTCGCCTTCCATGTAAAGAATCGTGGCTAGGCCTTTTTCCTCTTGTGCGATGGAATGAATGATTAAGTCACGTGACCATTCACAGGTTGTTCGTCCTGCTGGCACATTGGTTTGTACTTCGTTACTGACCGCGTCTACATAACCACCTGAATACTGAGATCCCATGTAAGCTTTATTCCTAATCACTCCACTAGAATGCGGTTTAATCACTTCAACTTTAAAAGTAATGATGATAGGCCCTTCAATGGATAGTCTATCAAGTACAATCGTTTTCGTTGGATCTTCACCAGGTTTTGATTCACCGTCAATTTCCACACTATTTGGGACAAACTGCACCTCTTCTGATAGAAAATCCTTAAAATGACAATTAGTAACATCAATTAGACTATCATTGGAAATGATAAACGTATATGTTAGAATATCTCCTACCACCGCATCAATTTTGTCTACTTCCTTTTCTATACTCACTTTCGGAAAATTAGACATGTGCCTCTCCCTTTCTTTTCTGTAATTCATACCTTATTAGTAATGAATCAGATTCCCTATTTTTCAAGAGCATCTGAGGAAAAGTAAGACATCCTCTTCTTCTCTACTTACAACCACTACATAAATCCTGAATCGTATTTCTCTTGTTCTGTAGTTCTTGTTTCAATGTAGATAATGTTTGAGAAACACTATTTTCACTCTGAATAATCAAATTCTGTTCATTTTTTGTAATCCTGCCACTATTAAAGGCTTGATTTGCCGTCTTTATTTTTTCTGCCTCTGCATCCAGTAACTCCTGAATGGCCTTCTCTTCCTGTTTAATTGAAAATTCAATGGTACTTTGATTGTTCTCACAGTTAGTAGGAGGACGCACAATCACTTTTGTCTCTGTTATATTACTGGCTGCTTCTCCTTTTTTGATAGGCGATCCAGAAGCACTTTCAAATTCATAATTTAAGGTGGCTTTATTTTTCACTAGCTCATCTGGAGGAATATTGGTTACTTTCGCTTGAAATGTCACTTCAATCAGTTCTCCTGTTCCTACCATTCCTAGCTTAATCCCATTATTTACATTCACACTAGGTTGAGGCACACCATCCACAAAGACACTACCTGGAACAAACTTCAACTCTTTTGGAAGGATATCTTTCAAGATAGTGTTTTGTGCGTCAACCGGATCCATATTTGTTACAAGAACGGTATAAGTCAAAATATCTTTTACTTTTGCCTCATTTTTGTTTACTTTTTTATTTATTTCCATCTTCAGACTATCCTCCATTAATCTATTCGCCTCAGTTTTCATATTTACATACCCCCGACTTTGAGACATATTTCATCACCCTTTCCATCATCGAATCAAATTATATATGGATGTTATGAGCAAAAATCACAAATTTCTTGGGTAACAGCGAGTTTATCTTTAAGCACCGATTCTAGTATGATTAGACTGTCTAACATATCCGCTACACTTTCATTGACAGCGATGAGATCTAGGGCTTCTATTTTCTTATCCCCAAACGCACGAGTAGCTACTTCAATTTTTTCTGCTTCTGCCCGCATAATCCTAGCAATGCTTTGTTCCGCCTCAGCAATTGTTTGGATGATCTGATTTTTTCCTTCCTCACAGGTAGGTGGCTCAATCACTTCTATCCCAGGTTTATTACTAATACTCGTCGCTGTCGAAATAGGTAAGTCTGGTCTACTCTGAAAATCAAAGGTCATCGATGCTTGATTATGCACCACTTTATCTTCAGGTTCTTTCATGATTTTTGCTTGATACGTGATGAGGACTGTTTCTCCTACGGCCAAAGTACCAATGTTTACACCCTTAGCAATATCTCGTCCTGGCCATGCCGTACCTCTAATTCGTAAACTATCTGGTATATATTCAAGCTCTGGATCTAAGTAGTCCTGAAAAATCACATTAGTCGCATCTACATAGCCATCATTTTTTACTTCCAAGGTATAAGTTACTATTTCACCTACTACAGCTTGTTTTTTATCCGCCGACTTATTCATTTTTACGATTGGGCTATTAGCGTCAATCTGTACCCCATATCCACTCACCAAATAGGTATCTTGCGCTGTCGCAATACGGGCGATTGCCTCGGTTTGACTATGATGCAACGTGTGAGAAATATCTACATTTGTGATATCCCAACCAGATCGTACGCCAAATCTGTCTGATCCAAGAGGCTTATTGAGCATTCCAGCAGTTCCACTAGTATCTAAATTTCCTAAATTATCGTTAATCTGCGATGCAAAAAAATTATTTCCAGGATTATTCGGCCCAGATATCACCGAAAGCGACGAACGATTAGGACCAAACTCAAAGCGATCGCCAGAGAGATTAGAGTTTCCTTCCAGCGCGGTAAGCATGACACGTCCCTGGATATCCCCACCTTCTGGGGTTTTAAAATTATAAATCAGCTCATCCACTGGGGGATTAGACGCAGAAATCACTTGAGATCCAACATAAATATTCATATTTCGAATTTTAAGTAATGGATGTTTATAAGCGACAGCCAATGTCCATCCCACCGTATTAGTAGAAGCTAGGAAAGTACAATCTCTTACCGTTCCGGGAACCCCACCTACTATATAAGTTCCGGCTCCACCTTTTTGTACAAAATCAGTTACATTCGCAGAGCGAACATAGAAAACTTGACCGCCAAAGACAGACTCTTCACGTGCAGTGAAGGCATCTGGTGCGATGGATACAGTAGCAGCTGGGGTGGTAAAAAAAATTGAATTATTGATAGCTGAACGAACATCAGTATATTGATCTTTAGTCGATCCACCCCAGATTAACTCGGCATACAGTACTTCACTGTCTGTAGGGATTTTCAGCATCGCCAAAGAGGAATTTTCTTGCCAGTTCAATGTACTTCCAGCTGGATAGCCTGAAACTTGTTTAGAGCTATCAGTTGTCAAAAAAGCGCCGATATCTGTACTTCCATCTGCATAACCTAATGTATTTCCTGTAAATGTAATCGCACCATTGGTTGTTTGGGTGAAACGATGAATAAATGGCATATTATTCCCCCTTTTCAATCTAAATAAAGCTAAAAATTCTTGTGCATCTTTCTCACTAATCTACTAACAACAAATTTGCTTAGCAATTTCTAATTTATCCTTTAATAATTTCTCTAACTGTGCAACTTTTTGGACTACTTTTTCGACACTTTGATTAATCCTAGCGAGTTCTTGGGCAGAGATTCTCTCTTCTTCAAACGCGGTTACCGCTTCTTGTACCTTTACACTTTCTGCCTGAAGAATTTTCATCAAACCTAGCTCTTGTTGTGCTACTGATTCAAAAATTTGATTTTGTGCTTTTTGACATTCGGTCTCCAACCAGGCCGTAATGAGGTTACTTGTTACTATTTCCTCACGCACATCGCTACCCGGTTTCAACTGAAATTGATAAGTTGCCTCTGCTCGGTTATCTACTTTCACTGGCAACGGACTTTGCACTGTTACTTGAAATATAATTACAGCTGTTTGGCCAGGAATTAATGTACTAAGAGGAATTCCTGTTGTTAAATCATCAAACACCGGTGCACCATTTACTTGTACACTCCCTGGAACGAGTACAGTTCCTGTAGGGATGACATCCTTAATAGAAAGTGCATTTACTGAAGTATCTCCATTATTGGTAATATCGAGCGTGTAGGTGATGATATCTCCCTTTTTATCGTAAACCGAGCGATCCTCACTTTTCACTAGATCGACTTGTACATGCTTAATAATAGTATTCACTTCATTTGAGCTACTAGATCCTGGTGTGAGAGGCAAACCCGCTGCACTTTGGAACTCGTAATCCAAATTACCCGTATTAGTCACCTTTCCACCTGGAGGGACTGCGATTACTTTCACCTTAAATGTGATCTCGGCTGGCCCTTCTATGCTTACAGATCCGATATCGACTCCTTTAGTTGGGTTTTCTCCGGGTTTGGCCTGCCCATCGATAGTTAGGCTATCCTGCACAAATTCCAACTCATCTGGAAGAATATCTTTAAAAATGGAGTTCTGTGCTTCTACTAGTCCACTATTTTCTACTAAAATCGTGTAAGTTAACTCGTCTCCGACTATTGCTATATCTTTATCCACTTGTTTGTCCATCTTGATTTCCGGACTATTCACATCAATTTGAATCCCTAATCCAGAAAGGATGAATCCGTCCATATCCGTTTTGAACCGAGCAGTCGCTTCTGTTTGTGAGATTTCCATAGCGTTTGAAATATCCACATTTGTAATATCCCAACCATAACGCTGTGTAGACTGTTTTTGCCCTGGGGACACATTACTATTTCCCGCTGTCCCACTAGTATCTAAATTTCCACCATCATCATTGATCTGTGAAGCGAAAAAGTTATCCACTAAGTTATTCGGTCCAGAAATGGCTTGTAATTGACTTGGGGATGGACCAAATAAAAATTGATCTTTAGAAATGAAACTGTCGCCTTCGATAGCAGTCAATAAAGCTCTTGCCTGAAATGGTTTGGATGCAGGTGTTCCAAAACCTTTGATTTTTTGATCCACTACATTCCCTCTTTCAACAGATGCCAAACCAACATATAAATTCATATTGCGTGAAGGTAAAGAAGGATTTTTATATATAACAGCAAGTGTCCATCCTGCTGCATTACTTTTACTTGGTCGTTGGATTATGGCAGGTACCCCACTTACAGTATAAGAACCTGCACCACTCGCCTTTACTAGTTTAGTAACATCAGCTGTACGAATATAAAATGTGTGATTTTCATGCACTACTACTTGGGCGGTTGTAGCATCAGGAGATATTGTTTGTATTGAACCTTGTGGGTTAGTTAAGGAAATGGGAACGTTAATATCTCCAGTAACATCCACTGCGTTAAATTTTGAGGTACCGCCCCAAATCAACTCTGCATACAGTACTTCACTAGCTACAGGAAATTTCAGAACTGCCTGAGAAGCATTCAAATTCCAATTCAATGTACTACCTATTGGATAACCTGGAACTTGTTGGGTAAGATCCAACGTAATGAATGCTCCAATGTCGTTATAGCTAGGATTATTTGAACCAAATCCTAGTGTATTACCTGTAAACGTCATCGCACCATTTGTGGTCGTTGTATAACGCTGAACTATTGACATTCTCTTCGTCCTTTCTATAACAAATAGGATAATAACTATTATTTTATTTCTTAATAAAACTTACGCAGAGACGCTAATTCATATAATCACCTCCTAGGTAAATATTTGACAATAAAAAATTATATTTAACTCACTGAAAAACTATATCTATAATTAAATGTTCTTTATATTTATCATTTTTTATCTGATTTTTCAGAAAGATATATTTCAAATCCGGTTCTGCTGTAAAAATCATTTAATAGGAATAACACCACATCTCTATTAAGTTAATAATAAAAAATTGATATCATTCAAAATTTCCAGTTAACAAATATGAAGGTTTTGATATGTGGTCAGATTGTAACTCCTAGCATTTATCGTTTGAAAGTTGAAACAAAACATACAATAGGGAGACATTGGGAACTATAGGGAAGCCAAAAGGCGCTCCAGAATAGGAATGTATAAAAAGATGCATAGAGTCATAGAAAAAGAAAAAGGAGAATCCATTGTGAGAGTAAGGGGACGTCTTTTTCTTCGCTACCGATAATAGGACTTTATGCTAACTTCTATGAATACAATATACATCCATCTCATAAGAAAAACCGCTAGGAAAACATCCTGACGGTCCTTTTGTGTATAAATCCCATGAGAAGTGATAGATATGATCCGGCACTCGTAACCATGTATAGATCGGTATGTTTTCGCTTTCCAAGCAGGTCAAACATATATAATTCACTGTCTGTTTAGACTTGTGTAATGGCTAAATTCTTTATTGATTATTTTATCGTGAGCTGGTGCTACTTGTGGACCTACCGAGTTGATGCATGTTACGAGAATATGCTTCCCGTCTAGAGATCCGACGGCTCTCGATTCAAATCCGAAAGTACCTCCGGCATGCCCCCAGTAAGATTGCCCGTCCGCTGTTTTAAATTCATAAATCCCTAGTCCGACTTTACCAAAAGGTCCATCTACTGTTGTGTGCATCTGGTCCATCATATCTTGAGTTAGAAGCTTCCCGCCCAGCAACGCACTGAAGAAGGTAGTCAAATCATTAACTGTTGAGACTATATCTCCCGCCGCATTTGCCCATGATTGATTCATTTCTGTTAAATCATACAAATGACCCGATCTATCCATATTATATCCTGTGGCATGCTTACCCGGAATTTCGTGACTATTTCCCATCACAAAGGTCCCTTTCATTCCAAGCGGTATGATAAACCGTTTCCTGATCTGTTCCGCATACGTTTCTCCTGTTACCTTTTGAATAATTTGACCAGCTAGTACAGTATTCATATTGGAATAATTCCATCCCTTCCCTGGTGCAAATACAGGTGGCTTTGAAAGCCCAAGGTCGATAAGCTCATCGACGGAATAGTAACGGTATGGATTTTGAGGCAAAGTAATATCTCGGAAATCCAAATCTGTATAGCTAGCAAGCCCACTTGTATGATTCAATAACTGACGGATCGTAATTTTGTTGCCATCATACCCTTCACCTTTTATGACACCTGGCAGCCATTTTTCAACCGAATCATCCAGATTCAATTTTTTCTCGTCGGCCAACTGTAATACAACGGACGCTGTGAAAGTCTTTGAAATACTTCCAATACGGAATGAAAAATTGGACTCCACCGGGTGTGGTACTTCATAACTGGCTGTACCTGTAGCGTAAGACCAACGCTTCCCGTTCTGTAACCCGCCAGCTATGACACTTGGGACTCCTTTGATGGTTACCACCTCATCAATGACGCGTTTGACTTCATCCCGATGCTTGCTTTTCTTTTCCTTCTCTGTCTTCACTTGTACCGCACCTTCAGTCTGTAACGGGTTTATAGACCCATAAGCAGAAAATACCAGTGTACTCGCCGATATAGCTGTTAATGCAAGTACAGCTCCTTTTTTAATCCTGAGTAATTTCATAACGTATCGCTCCTATTATTTTGGAATGTTGTGTTGCTTTACATCCTCACCTTATCCCCAAAATTGTTAAATCGGATAGTGATGAAACCGCCAAACTTTTGTTGACACTCGGAATTGGACTTGTCACATATACCATATGACAAAATGTCAAATATCTCATGTGACGTGCTTGTTACAGTAAATTCTAACTGTTTACCCTCTCTTTCGCTTGACGGATCAGAAGTTTATGGTGCATGATAGATTTGATTTATTCAGAATTAATTTTCAAAAATACAAGTAGGTGTGCATAATCCGTGTTCTCTATAATAAAAAAATGGTTCTGGTATGATTGGATATTTGTGGCCATACGAACGCTTTGGATGGTCATTATCATAAGCGCTAGTTTTATCAAACCGTCATTAATCGATGCGTCTTTTTGGGTCTTATTTTCTTTTGCTTTCGTCGTTTATCTCGTTCCATTAATCGCCTGGTGTAGAAATGCAGATTGGTATCTTGCAGTCGACGTCATGGCAGCGGGGGTTTTTCATCTTTATTTAGCCTATACAGTACCGGAGTTACTTTGGTCTTTCGTTTTACTTGTGATGAATATCGGCTTGGCGAGCAATCGGAGAACCTATGTATGGACAGGTATCCTCTGTGGAATCATATTGCCGACATTGAACGGTTGGATCGCTGGTCGTCTCCCGTATGAATTTATCGTTAGCAACGGTTTTGGATTCGCCATCGGCTTCACGTTTAATATATTAATTCAGTCCCATAAGCAAACCCTAATTATTCATGAGCAAAAGCTATTGCTGGAGCAGCATATTGAGCGGATTGAGGAACTTACGCTGATGGAGGAGCGCAGCCGGCTGTCACATGAGCTGCATGACACGATTGGCCATACGCTTACCTCACTCATCGTCGGCGTCGAATCGCTACGATCGTCCGTACCAAATTCACAGATAGAGAGGATCGATTCGCTTGTCGGAATCGCCCAACACAGTCTGGTTGATATCCGAAAACATCTGCATCAGCCCTCTCATACTCCATTGAACCATTCGTTAAGTGAATCTCTACGGCAATTTACCGAAGATTTTATGAAGTCAACAGGTATAATGGTCAAATTCCGTGTGATCGGCAGCGAGACTCCCGTTATGCAAAAAATAAACTTTTGTCTATATCGTTGCCTTCAAGAGTCTCTGAACAATGCGGTTCGGCACGGTTCGGCGAGCTTGATATCCGTTCAGTTGTATTTCGAGAGTCAGCAGCTCAGGTTACAGATCGAAGATAACGGCATCGGAATGGAAGAAATCCAATTTGGATTTGAACTTAATGGGATGAAGGAACGACTTAAGCTATTTCACGGCACGGTTTCCGTACATTTCGAGCCAGAACAAGGAACTTTCGTCATATGTAATATTCCATTGCAGACAGAGGCTGCACATGATACAATCCGCCTGCTGCTCGTTAACGACCAGGTGATCATTACCCACAGTTTGAAGCAAATTTTGGATCAGCATACTGATTTTAACGTAGTTGGTACAGCCAGGGACGGTGGCGAAGCATTAGAACATTGTGAGCGTTCCCAACCCGATATCGTGCTAATGGATATTAGTATGCAGGGAATGAGCGGGATTGAAACTTTACTTGAGATGAAACAACGATGGCCTGATATGAAGGTTGTGTTCATGACAACGTTTGAGGATTCCTTGCAGGCAGCAACTGCATTGGAACATGGTGCGGAGGGCTACATGCTAAAGTCGATTCATCCGCGAGAGATGAAGGAAGCCTTGAAACTAATTTATAACGGAGGAATTTGGATTGATCAATTGGTCGCTACGCGAATTTTCGAAGAGATGAAAAGTCAACGCGAGCAATTGGAGAAAATCGGCTCAAGTCAGGAAAACTTCCCGTACGGGCTTACGAAACGTGAAATGGAGATTCTGGAGCATCTGTCAGGTGGACTGCGTTATAAGTCGATCGCCGCAAAATTATTTTTATCGGAGGGAACGATCCGCAATTATTGCTCCACTCTCTATTCGAAGCTCAGCGTCAACAACCGCGAAGAAGCAATAAAAAGGGCCCGAAAGGAAAATATTGTGTAGATGGTAATCAAGATATAATCATTTTTCCGTATTCGGGGCACGGCAACGATTACTATTTTTTGGGCCACTCATTATTTTAAGTAACAGAATTAGAGTTCCGTTAACTTTTGGAATGAATTTAACAAAATTTGTTTACAGAACACCTGTAAATATTGCTGGAAAATAAGTGGGCGGAATACATTTAAAGAAAATCTTCTTGAAAACTTCAAATTTAATTACCTTAAAGTCATTGTTTTATAATACATTTCAAGTTTTTTTACAAGTGGTCCGAAAAAGAACGAATCGTTGTTATCCCCCATGCCCATCAACCCCAAAAAACAAATACTCTAAAACGAGAAAATTGGCATCTCTAGGTGAAAATGTACAATTTTTTGTTTTTGGGGCGTTATAAAATCCTTAGGTTGATGGATGTGTGACGGTACCCCATAAATAACTCAAAAAAGAACCTGTTAATAGGTTCTTTTTGAGTTATTTATTTTTTTCTAAAATACGTTCAACCTCATCAATATCTAATTTACTGGCTTTAGCAATCGTTTCAAGTGGTACACCAAGCTCATGCATACCTCTAATCATCTGTATTTTTCCTTGCTGAACCCCTTCTTGAATTCCTTCTTTTTTTCCCTCATTACGAGCATGAGCAAACTTTGCAGCCTCATCCATTAAGGCTTTTTCTCTTGCTTCATATGCTTGACGGAAAGAAGAATCTTGACTCATATGTTCCCACTTATTTATTGCTTTTTGTAAAATCGGATCTTGGTTCATGGCAATGTCCTCCAATGTTTGTGTGAGATACTCATCTTCATTCGCTGGTAATAATAATAACCAACGAACAAAAGAATCTTCCCACGGATTAACTTTCTCTTCGCGCCATTGCTGTAGTAACTTTGGAATCTCTACAATATGAACTTCTATATCGTTACTTAATAACTTTTGTTGCTGCTGATTCCAAAGGATTCCTGTTGTATGAAATGCTTCATATTCTGGAAACATCACAAAGTTTAACAAGTTTATGGTAATCGTTTTATGAAGTGAGCTATAAGGCATTCCTTTTTGCAATTGAGAGGTGTATAGCCTTCCCCAATAATACAAGCTTCGTTTGATCATATCATGATTGTTATTCAGTTGTATTTCTACATTTACCTTTGTTCCTGTATTTAATGTAGCCGAAATATCTAAAATTGATAATTTATCTTCTTCATATTCTCGATGCAAATGTGGATCTTCTAATTGCAGGGAAACAATAGGTGATTCTAAAGAATCTTTTAATATGGCATTTAAAAAAGCAACTAAAATATCTTCATTCCCATTTGTGCCAAATAACTGCTTAAATGCAAAATCGATACGTAAATTTACTAATGAATTGGACATGATTCTCCTCTTCCTGTTTCAGACTATATCTTTCCCTTTATTGTACATAAAACTAAAGCCAACATGCAAACAATCCTTATGATTTATATAGAGGATGTATACAGATCTACACGATAGATTCTCGAAGATGATTTGGGGTCACCATACCATCTTCGAGAAAATGGTACGCTAAGGAATTTATAACTGCAACTAACCTTGATTTCATATGGAAATAAGTCTTGATCTTGAAGGCTTACATTTATTTGGAACAAAGGGATTGAGAGAAAAGAAATAAAGTGACACTTAAAAGATTTAACATTCTAAAAATAAATATTTACAAAAATACATGCCCATCAAGCTAGGTTTGGATTTTCTATGAATTTCTGTTAATGTTGCCTACATACTTGATATTTTGTTTATTGGTTTTTAAAAATACGCATACCAAATAAACCTTGATAAGGTTTATTTTTAAAGATTATGCAGTTTTCTGCTTTTGTTCTGCTTTAAATTATAGTGCCCAATCCGGTGTATACTCCTCAATAACATCGGGTCTTTCCATATTTCTAATCCCCCTTATGTATTTTACGATTGAACATAATATCAAATTTAGATGAGTAAAGCTACTTCAAATGAATAGAATCCACTCTTTATGAATACATAAAATATATACGTACAAGTTTAGTCTAATCACTACATCATTAGTGAAAGTAGGATTCTATAAATTTTGGAGGAAGACATATGCAAAAAAAGGTTCTCCTGTTTACAGATTTGGGAATTGATGATGCATTTGCTATGCTGTACACTTTTTTTCGTAAAGATATTCAACTTGTAGGGATTGTAGCCGATTATGGAAATGTATCAAGAGAAAATGTAATAAGAAATATTAACTATTTGAAGTACATAGCGGGAAAAAAAGAGATACCTGTATTCCTTGGTGCTTCTGTACCGTTGACAGGTATATTGGTTCACTATTTCCCTGAGGTACATGGAAAAGTCGGATTAGGACCTATCATTCCCCCTGAAATTTCTTATCCAGTTTATCCTTTAAATGATATTTATCAAATTATACATTCAAATTTAGAAGACCTTACAATTATCAATTTGGGAAGACTTTCTTCGCTAGCTACGACCTTTGTATTGAATTTAGAAACAATGCGTAACGTAAGAGAATGCATTTGCATGGGCGGAGCTTTTTTCTATCCAGGTAACGTGACTGCCGTGGCTGAAGCTAACTTTTACGCAGATCCTTATGCAGCAAATTTAATTCTGCAGCATGCGAAGAACTTAACAATTATCCCATTAAATGTAACTCAACATGCGATTGTTACACCCGAAATGGTCCAGCAAATCGATGCATTTCATCGGAATACACAGGATCTTGCCGGACTCATCATCAAACCTATGTTAGACTATTATTATAATTTCTACTCCAAGTCTAATCCTGGTATAAGCGGAAGCCCTATGCATGATTTTGTAACAGTGTGGTATTTGCTGAATCAAGAGGCTGTTAGCCTTTCAAGAGTACCCATTAAAGTTATTCCTGATCAAGGAGAAGGATTTGGTCAAAGCATTGCAGACTTTCGTTTTGCTACGAATCCAGGATATAAAACACATAATGTAGCTTTTCAGTTTGATTATGAAAGATTTCAGAAGGATATTATGGAAACATTCTTAAAGAAGAGAGTGTAACATACTTTATTAACTTCAGATAATACGGGTTATGTGAATGAAAGGTCACTTCACTTAACGTACAGGAATTCGACTTTTTTAGGTTAAAATTCGCTTAGCATACAAAAATTTCGAAATGTTGGCTGTACTTATATTAGAAAAATACTATGTAAAAATTCATAAATAAAAACTAGTAACAAAGCATCTTAATGTTTATGAGATGCTTTGTTACTAGTTTCTCTCTCCCTAATCTCCTGCGAGACCATGTTTTTTATTGAAATTTTCCGTATCTTATTAGATTTATTTATTCTGTAACACCAGATTGGGTTACCTTTACATCAGCTGTTACACGAAAATGTAAATGTTTATAGGATTCTTCCCATTCTTGACTGTTCCATTTTCTTACGTGAGTTCTACCAAGTTTTCTAAGTCCTATAGGATCTGTGCCTTTTTTAATAAATCTCTTTATCAATGTAGTTGCTTTTTTTTCTATTTCTGTTTCCATGATTTTTTCTAATTTTTTTATTTCTTTAGGATTATCTAGATTTTTTGTTTTTGTAAATTCTTGAATTTCAGCTTTAACTTGAATATGAGCATTTACGAATGGATGCTTACTATTCCCCTCCATCTTATATTTTGTTCTAGCCTTTATATTCTCTATCGTGGCGTAATTATTTGAAGAACCAGGTAGTTTGAATTGGTATGTGCCTTGTTTAAAAGTATCTGTCAACAATTTAAATACAAATAAATCTTTAGGTTTCACTGTATCAACCATTTTACATCTTTTAAAAAGTGCTATTCCATTTAACTCCAAAACGTTACCTTTTTTAGATAGCATCGGTAAATATGAATCTCTCGCATCATCATCAAGTTGGTTTAAAAACATAAAAAAATTTGTTTTTGGTTGCGTTCCATTGTTCATATTTTGCTCCAGTAAAGAGGATAGATAGGAAGAAATTTCTTTTTCTTTAGAATAGTTCCCCTTTAATAGTGATTCCCCTTTTACATTTGTAATTGCTAAATAAATTGCATTTCCTACACTAGGATTTCGGTTCAAAGTCTCTAAAATTTCCTGCATTCCCTTTTCAATTATTTTTTCATTAAATATAATAACACGCAATTGCCCCAACTCTAGAGGTCCAGAAGATTTTTCGGATGCTCTTGCAAGAACTTCTCTACCAGTCTGGCCTGATGCTGAATAGATTTTCGTTTCACCTTCCCCGCCTCCTTTATAAGCTGCAATCGCAAAGGTTCCTTTTAGCTTACCTTCTGCTTCAGTATCATATGCCGCAACTTGAACTAAATCAATGTCATCCACAATTTTCGTTTTAGCACAACCTATTAAGAAGACACTTAATATAAGGAAAAGTATCCATCGCTTCATGTTTATCTCCTTAACTTTATTTTGGCGGTTTGAATTAGCCATAGTACAGGTAGGTATACATATATATATACGAAGCCAATTTGACCTGTCCAAGTATTTAATAAGTTAATTTTATTACGGTTATTCAAGAAAAATGATAAAACAAAGATGAATAAGATGATAACTGGCAAAACATATTTTTGCTTTATTCCCAGTGCCTCTTTTATACCACGACTTACTCCCCATAATGTAAAGGAAACATTAGGTAATATAAAAAAAGCCCAAACAGAAACAATAATGTATTCAAACCGCTCTATAAAGGGAAATTGTATAATTTTAATCATGCTTAAATATGCCCATATCGCGCTCGCAAGTTGTTTTTCACTAAAAAACGCAAGAGTTAAGATCATAAGGTATGTATAGACAATAGTCGTTACTAAATTTGCATAATGCGCATATTTTTGAGACGTTTTTGCCTTTCTAATAAATGGGTAGTACAACAATAACATTTCAAATCCAAAAAAACTAAACATATTTCCTTTCATTCCTTTCATAATTTCTAGGAATGAATGCTGTGCAATTGGAAATAAATTTCGAAAATCTGCATACTGCAAAGGATAAAAAAATGTGAAGATTAGAATGCTTGGGATAACGATTCCAAAGAAGCCGATTCCGGCAACTACACGAAATCCTCCAGTCACAATGTAATAACATAAGCCTAAAAAAACCCCAGCTATAACCCAAGATGAAATTGAAGGAAACATCCAAACATGTACTACTTCGATATAAGTATGGAGTGTTGTTGCACCTAACAATACAATATAGGATAAAAAAATGAAGTTGGACAATCCACCAATCCATTTTCCAAGTACGTTTTGATTGATTGCAATGATGTCTCCATTACCCTGATTTAAAATCTGATATATGATCCAAATCATAAGATTAACAGACATTCCAAAAAGTAGCGTGCTAATCCACGCATCATTTCCAACTAACTTTGCACCAATCCTTTCAAAACCAAGCATACCAACCCCCAGCTGTATAGTAATAATCGAAAAAAACACCATATATGGAGATACTTGATACTCAATTGGGATCTGTTTCATAATGCTCCTCCCTGTTAAATTCAATCATCAAAATCATTTCGTGATACGATTTTATTTTTCTCTATCTCTTCTGGATTAAAACGAAAACGCTGTTTAGATCTTGAAAAAATCGGACGTCGGAACATTGCTGAGATTGGCATACGTATGATGCTGTCTTTCCAATCTGTAGGGCGTGTAGGATAAAAAGGGAACAAATAAGGACGACTTAATGATTCTGTACGTAATAAGCGTGCTAAAAGGAAAGAACTTGTTAAAACAATTCCTAATAAGCCCAACAGGTGTGCAGCTATTATAAAAGGAAAACGAATGACTCGAATTGTATTACCAATTCGATATATTGGTGCTGTAAATGAACTAAGAGCTGAAAGTGCAACAATGATAATAAGTACGTTACTTGTAAGACTTGCCTCCACCGATGCTTGTCCAATTACAATACCCCCTACTATACCGACAGTTAAACCCACTTTAGTTGGTAAACGTGTCCCTGCTTCTCTCAGTAATTCAATCGTTATTTCTAAAAAAAGTGCTTCAATTAATGGAGGAAAAGGTACTTTACTTCTCGATATGATCAACGTTTCAAGAAGTTCTTTTGGAATAAGCTCATAATGATATGTTAAGATCGAAACATATAATGGAGTCGTTAAAACAGAAAAGATAAAAGCAAAAATCCTTAACAGTCGAAAAAATGAGGCAATAATCCAAGGCATGGTGTAATCTTCTGTAGTAGAAAAAAAGTCAATTAATGTTGTTGGAAGGGTGATAGCGTAAGGTGAGCCATCTACAAAAAGTGCAATTTTCCCTTCTGCCAATACAGCTGCTACACGGTCTGGACGTTCTGTATTCAAAAATTGTGGGAATATAGAATTAGGATTGTCAGCAATTAATTGAATCAAATAAGTACTATCTAAAACATGGTCTGTTTTTATTTGACTCACCCGTTTTATAATTTCTTGTAGATTTTGATCATTTACAATTCCCTCAATATATACAATTGCAACGGTTGTGTTAGAGAGAGAGCCTACTTTCAATTCCTTCATTTGCAAATAAGGTGTTGGAAGTTTTCTACGTACTAAATTTAAGTTTACATCTAAATCTTCAACAAACGCGATTTGTGGACCCACGATATTGTATTCAATTTCAGCTTTTGTAATATCTCTTTTTTCTTTCTTTGCCACATTTATTAACAAACTATTTAACTTATCTGTATCGAACTGAATAAGTATATAACCGTTTAAAATACTATCTTGAATATCTTCCATTTGATTTGTTATTTTTGAATTTTCAAAGGGTAAGACAGACTGAATATCTTGTAACGAATCGAAGCTCTTCTCTTTTATATAGGTTAAAATCTCTTCATGAAATATATTTATATCGATTAATGTTCTAAAATATGAAATGACTATAGAGGAATTGTTTGAAGCGATTTCCAAAGTAATAAAATCTTTAGAATTTTTTAGTAACTGCATTAAATCCTGTAAAGATTTTATAGAGTCATCAGGTATTTTTTCATACGTTTTCAATTGATAATACCCTTCCTTTCAGAAAGAAGTTACATATAGTTTTTAAGAAATCTCTATTTTTAAAATTAGGGATATTGATATTTAAACATGCTCATTGAATTAGCAATAACTCCTTTAAAAATAACTTAACCAAAAATAGTTAAAAAATGTATCTAAGGTAAAAAAAGGAATGATTATAAACGAATTTATGATGTGTTTTAAATGGCATCTTCAAAATTTCGGAATCCCCCACGCTAGTCAAATGTCATTGTTCGAACATACTTTTCAAAACGCTACCACATAAAGAAAAAAGAATCTTAATAAAATAAGATTCTTTTTTCTTTATGTATTAATTTTAAAATTATATTTACAAAAAGCCAATTAAACCGATAACTAAGAATAGATAACCAATTGGTAATAAAGAAAAAGATATATGTATCTCAGAATGTTTTTATTTTTATCAGGGTTAGATGAGCTATAATGCAAGTTAGGTACTTCAGTTACCCAAAGAACTATAAAGATGGAGGTTATATGAATGAATTAAAAAAGCAACTTAAATCTCAAGTTAGTTATTAGAAGCACAATTATCTTCCGCTGAATTTAAACAAGAGGCATATGATATTTATAAAGAATTACAAGATAAAAGAGAGCAAATAAAATGGAATGAAAACTATCTAATGCGGTCATTAGAAGAGTTGTCTTTAAAGTTTTAACAAGTATAGTTATTAATAAAAAGAATTTCAATTTGCAATTACGCTTGGTGCCGGTCATAGTGTTCTAGGGACACAGTCAGGTGAAAATATTTTAGTGCGTAAGGGCGATGCCTTATTTAAAGGGAAACCAATTCCTGATGAATATACATCAGCCGCGAATCCTTTCCCACCAATAAAAAATAGTAAAGACCATACAAGCGCCCCTTCCTTAGGAAAGGACGCTTATTTTCCATTTGTATTGCATAACAGTGGATTTTTAAGAAAATCTGTCGCTCCCTTTTCAAATTTGATTCTATTTGCTACTGAATCTTACCTCTTATTCCATGAGACTTCAGATGCTGTCTTTTCCAAAGTACATTCTAATGCCTCTAAGTTTGTAATTCCATATTTTCTATTTAGCGCTTGCAATATTAACCAGTTTGCCACATGAATATTACTACTTAAAAATGGCCCATGTAGATATGTGCCTATTAGATTTTTATACAGAAGGCCTTCCTTTTTTTCTGTTACATTATTTCCATATCCCTGCAGCACTTGGCCGAGACATTCAAAAGAATGGAATGTTTGGCCACTATGGTTTTCAAAACCCGTTATCTTTCCAAATTTTTCAGATTGTACTCTTACATTCCCTACTAATCGATTCATTGAGCCTGTGTTCTTACATGATGTATAAAATGGTAATACTCCTAGGCCTTGTATGATATCACTGTTTGCAGTTTCATAATACTCCCCTAGTAGCTGATATCCCCCACAAATACAAAGTGCTGCTAAACCATCCTCTATTCCTGCTTTCAATTCTTTTCGGATTGAAAGCAATTGTTCTTGAACTATTTGTTGTTCACTGTCACTCCCTCCCCCAATAAAGATTAGATCAGCCTGAGATACAGGATAATCTTTTACTTGATCTACATAATGAATATCTGCTTCTATTCCTCTCCATTCTAATTGCTTTTGTAGAATGGTTACATTCCCACGATCGCCATATAAATTAAGAGTATTGGGAAAGTAATGATAGATAATCAATTTTTTCATAGTACCTCCTGATGTTTAAAACGTAATCGGGACTTATTATAAATTCTAGAGAAGCACCCAATGTATATCGTTATTTTTATTGTGAACTCTCTATTCTTTGTATTTACAATCTATATACGCTCAATTAAGTTATTAAACTAAACATATATAGATACTATCTTATTTATGAAGGGGCAAGCGTTCCTTGCGTGCTTAAAAATTGCCGGGCAGTATTTAAGCCTGTGTAATTACTAATTACGGATGTTTCATTCCCTGCCCCCATGCTATTCTCTATGGCAGCAGCAATATTTGGGATAACTTTTATCCTATTCACAGAAACCCCCGCATATTTTAAACGCACTGCAAGGTCATAGGCACGTGTTCCTGCACAAATTATATGGTTTACATTGGAGTTTGCTAATAGTTCATAATCTACATCCCAAATCCAAGAGATATCTTTCCCATCAGCAAGTAAATCATTTAAAATAAAAACATATTGCGTTATGCCTTTATTTTGTATGCAATAATCTACCGTACAGTTCATCCCTTGTGGATTTTTGGCTAAGTTTAGATGGTATATATTTTGCGCAATGAGAAACTGTTGCATACGTCCATTGCTAGGGTGATATTCTCTTAAACCTTTGTGAATTTGTTCATAACTAAAACCTAAAAATTTTCCAATTTTTATAGCCGTTAGCATATTATATGCATTGTATTCACCCTTCAAATTGGAAGTATAGGATTGATTTTGTACAGTAATCGTTAAGTCGCTTTGTGATTGAATTGAAGTAACTTCCAAATCTAATACGGGACTACTCATGGAGCATGAACAATAATATTTACCAAGGTGTCCATAGTGAGTGTATATATATTTCAATAGACGGCCACAACAACAATAGACGGAATCTCTAATATTACTTTTATGAAAATCCCCTACATTTTTCTTTAAACCAAAATACATGGTTTTATTCTTTTCTTTAGTAAAATGTCTACTATATGGATCATCACCATTTAATAGCAAGGAAGCATCACTAGAATGAATAGCTGTTTGTACTTTTGAAATCAGCGTGTTGATTTCTCCATAACGATCTAGCTGATCTCGAAAGATATTTGTTACAACAATCAATTGAGGCTTTATTTGTTTCAAAACTTCAGTCATTGTCAATTCATCGACTTCAAGAACTGCTATTTTCACCCCTTGTATCTTTCCTCGTATATTACATTTTTTCATAAAAGCAGACGTGATTCCCTCTAATAAGTTAGATCCTTCTGTATTACTAATATATTTACTTTTATTGGACTTAAAAATGGAAGAAACTAAATTACAAGTTGTTGTTTTCCCATTTGTACCAGTAACCAAGACCACAGTTTCCACCTGTGCTGCTAATTTTTGTAATGCATTCTTATATAAATAATTTGTAATTTTCCCTGGAATGTTAGATCCATTAAAACCAAATTTTTTACTACCATATCCTGCTAGCTTTCCAACTATCAATCCTATGTAAAATAACACTATTAATCTCCTTCCTTACTTGTCTCCTTCTAATTTTAAAAAAGACACTTTTTATAATGTTTCAATATTCTGTTAAATTTTCGGTGTTATAAGTTTTTTTACAGATTTACGATACGAGAAAGCCCCTGTAAGACTTAAGTCCGCCGTTAGGCATAGGCCGACAGTATCGCGTTTGCGTAACAAAATATATTAAAATGACTTCAAAATCATCCAAAATACTCTAAAATAATGATATTCTCTAAAAAATGAATATTGTAGAAGGTTGCACGAATCAATTTCATTTCGGGCGTAAAACAATATGTGTCGTCAAGTACAAGAGGCTAAAACATAATGAGAACCAAACAACTGGTACGGTATAAACCGTACCATAGCCTGTGACCTATACGGTCTGTCATGGGATTGGTGATGACACATCCCACTCTTGCACGTCAACGATACTAGAAATGGACTTCGCCTTTGATAGCAAGAATTCCACTGACATATGTCAGCTTGCCCCTTAGAGATGAGAGTGTCAAATAATTAATATTTATCTATTGTAGCCCCAAGAGAAGAAGCCCTAATAAAATTTTTATTTTGATACTTCTTTAACTCATCAGGAGTACCAGATACCACAGCTCCAACAATCTTCACCTTTTCTGAATCTAATTTAGGATTATCTTTTTTTAATCTTTTTAATACTTTTTTTGCTTTATCAGCATGGTCTCCATACAATTCAGGAGATTTTAATGTATCAATAAAAAATTTAGGAGATGCCCAATCGTTTTGTGAGTTATACTGATAGCCATATATGTTTCCGCGAAGAAAAGTTTCGCCTTCTTCTCCTTCTTTAAGTTCCTTCTGATTCATACTATGTATCTCTTCATCAGATTCTGTCTCAATCCAAAGCCAGTCTGTATTTTGTTTATCTAACAATTTTTGAACTTCACTAAATGAATAAGGTCGATCAAAAGATAGTGCATACTCAACATATTTATTTATTCCTATTTCATCAAGTAAGTTTAAATCATTAGGGGGTTGCTGATATTGAACTTCAGGATGATAAAATATAAGCTCCCTTTGTCCGTTCTGGTTGTTAAAAATTTCAAAGGCTTTTCTTTTTTCATTATAATGAGTTATCGAACCAGAAGATCCTATTTCTGAACGAATGAGGTTATAATGTCCTGATAACGTTTCCCAAGGTATCATACGATCTCCAATTTTTTTCGAATATTCATGAGTTGCGTCAATGGAAAAAGAATTCGATTTATAAAATGATGAACTTTGCTCAATATTAGGTTCAGTAATAGATAACCATAACCCTTCTACATCATGTTCCTTTGTCAGACGCTCAGATAGCAAATAATTACTCCCAAAAGTCAATCCACTATACAATGCAATTAGTACACTTCCCGTAATAACTACATTTTTTATAATTGCTTTTCTTCTACTTTTTCGCATTGTTTTTTCAAATTCCTTATCATCTAGAAAAAAATCAGATTGACTTTCATCATTCTTTATGTTCATTATTAATCCTCCTATATATATTAATAAAGTATTCCTTAGCTCGAAATACAGTTGTTTTAACAGTTCCAGTAGTAACTTCAAACAAAAGGGCTATATCATCATAACGTAATCCCACTACATATTTTAGAATTAAAACTTCTCTATATCTTTTAGGAAGTAAATCTAATGTTTTTTTGATTTCACCACTTTGCTCTTCCTTTAAAAGGCAATCCTCGGGTAAATCAGATTCAAGATTTTCTAATATACATAATTCTATTAAGAACTTATCTTTTCTTTTTTTCCTTCTCAAAATATCATAGCTCCTGTTTATTGCTACTCTAAACAGCCAACTTTTCACTTTTTCAGGGGGAATACCTTCTAAGTTTTCAATGTATTTTAAAGCTGCTTCTTGTACAATGTCTTCTGCATCCTCTCTAGATATTCCGAGTTTTAATAAATAATTAAAAATAAAACTTAAGTACTGCTTTAATCGTTTTTGAAAAACATCATCTCGCATCTCTTACCTCCTTCTATATATATAACGTTTAAGTTTCAATTTGGTTGACAGGATAATCAATTTTTTTTACATAATTTTAATTATTAATAAAAATACGAACAGTTCTCATTTATATTTTAGAATTATTCTTTGTTAAAAAAGAGAGTTATAGCCGTTATTTAATATTTATTCCTTTTACTACAAGTATCTCGTTTTCTCTTAAACTAGTAATTAAAGGGTTCTTTTGCAAAAAAATCTATAAAACTTGGACTTTCTATAACTTTAATATTATCGATTTTTTGTATAAATATGGAATTTATAAATTACTTGTTATAGCACGAGGATTTGAAACATGAAAATCAATGTACATCCATTGACCTTTAATTTTCAAATATGCCTTATCAACTCGCCAAGAATCTTTTGTTGACTTAAGAAGTTCTGATACAAAGATTACTAATTTTCACTTACAATTAAATAGTTCCTAATCTCGTAGTATTTCGACAATGGAATTAATAGTTTTGTTTTGAGCACTATAGTAAACCTCTAATCCTTTTCTATCACTCATAACTAATTTTTGAGATTTCATCTTCGATAAGTGCTGTGAAACAGTAGATTGTGGGATACTCAGTATATCTACAATTTGTGTTACATTGCATGCCCCTCTTCTAATTAATTCTGTCAAAATTTTAATTCGTACTGGATGAGCTAATGCTTTAAAAACTTCTGCGTCTTTTTCATAATTGAACAAACTAAACATCTCCTTTTGAATCAATAAATTTTTAAAATATTAAAAATTATTCTGTAGCATCTTTTCAATTTAATTTGTGTTTTGTTTCGTCAACATAACCGAGTATGCTCCAGACACTCTTATTCTCTTGCATTTCTACTACCCTTAATTAATCTGAAAATGTTGCTTTTGGCTTTTTCATATGACATAGTTCAAAGCGTATCTTTGATACTTTCTTATTGGACTAACTTTCCGTCACAAGTTACGTAATCTAAGTAACGTCTAAAATGATTTTTTGTATCACCTTTCTCGAATACAATTTCAATATTTCTTCCTTCTAACAATAATTTAGCAAAATTTGATGCTTTCTTATCCTATACTTGTACTGGGTAGATTGGCTGAACCGAATTAGTAGTGTCTAGTAGGAGAAATTTGACCTTTATCGTGGGGATTGAGTCCATTCATGCTCTTCTCGTAAGACTCCTTTTTGGGGTATACCAGGAATTACAACAGTTAATAAAGATTATTTAAGCCCTACAACTAATGTATTGATTTATTTGCTCCTTTTTTAATGTTTCACCAGAACCTCTATGCAGCTAATTTCGTTTTCAAAGATTATTTTTCCGTAAAAAACTGCAACCCTAATTGTTAGTTATGTCTAATAATTGGAGTTGCAGTTCACTAATTAGGTCTTGTTTTTTATCTACTTACACACTTACAGCTGTACCACTTATCGCAACCATTAGCATTCCATCGCGAACTACTTCGTAGTCTACATCGATACCAACAATTGCATTTGCTCCTTTTTGAATTGCGAGTTGTTTCATTTCTTCCATCGCAATGTCACGAGCTTCTTTTAATTTACTTTCATAAGCACCAGAACGGCCACCTACAACATCACGAACCGAAGCAAAGATGTCGCGTACGATATTTGCCCCCATAATTGCTTCACCGTTTACGATGTCTATATACTCAATAATTTCTTTACCCTGAATAGTATTAGTTGTTGTTACGATCATTATTAACACACTCCTATAATCATTAAAATTTTATTGTTGGCTCTTATAATCTTATTATTAATTTTAAAAACCAAATAAACTATCTAATAATTTTACATAAAAATGACAGTTATTTAAGGATGAAAGAAAACAAGATATCTACAAAAATCTTTGTTTTTTGTTGGGTTTATTTTTTCGGAAAACTGAAAATATACTGATTATATCTACTGATAATTTATTATATACAGATGCCCCAGAAATAATAGCAACCAATACTATATATAACGGTAAAACATCGATTTTAACATTTATGTGAAAGATTCCCTATATTGCCCAAACTTGCTTTCTTAAAAATAATATTAAAATGCTTTCATTAGTAAAAATAGTTTTTGTAAGTTTTGTAAATACTTTTGTAATTAAAAAAAAGTACACGTGATTCGATTTTCTGCCAAATTAGTTGCAATGTTTGCCTTCGTTCCATTTATACCCTTTCCCTCGTACTGTAAGGAGGAACTGAGGATCAGAAGGACTAGTTTCGATCTTCTGACGAAGACGATTGATATTCACATCGATGACTTTTGTATTACCTACACAATTTATACCCCATATTTTATTTAAGAGTTCATTACGTGAAATTGGTTTCATGGAATTTTCCATTAAATATCGTAAAATAATATGCTCTGTTGGAGTTAAATCAATTACTATCTCATTCCTATATAATTCTCCTAGCAGAAGATTTAATTGAAATGGCCCCGAATGAATCAATTCCAAATCCTTTTTATTTTTTTGAATTCTTCTTAGCAATGATTGTACACGCGCTACTAATTCAATTATACTAAATGGCTTTTTAATATAATCATCTGCCCCAATTGTCAAACCGTGTACCTGATCTTTCTCTTGAACAAGTGCCGTTAATATAATAATACCAATATCTTCATTGTTTTTTCGTATGCTTTTGCATACCCGAAATCCATCTATTCCTGGTAACATAACATCAAGTATTACAATATCAACATTATGCTGTTCTAAAAGCTCAAGAGCTTTTTCACCTGTATTGGTTTCTAAAACATTGAAACCAGCACGCTTCATATTCAATGTAATAAAACTACGGATGGTTATATCATCTTCTAGTACTAGAATTGTTGTCATACTCACCGCTCCTTTACTCTTGTTGATAAACGGCTATAGGTTTGGTATAAGTTCTAAGATTCTGGTAGTTTATTTTTAAAAAATTGTATATACATGAGCTCTTTTTTTATATGTATCAACTCCTAGGAGTCACTATATATGTCCATCAACTTAAAAATCTAGTAAAAAAACTATCATGCTTTCTATTTAGCCTTTTAGAAAGAATAGCGTGGAGCTAGTAAAGATTCTTAAGTTGGTGGACATGGAGTGGTATCCCTAGTTTATTCGCCTTATATTAATTAAGTGATAGGATTTTTTCGTCCTTAATCTCATTCTCCTGTGAACTCTACCACCACATAATTTATTACGTGAAAACGAAATATTTTTCATCGCTTGCTCTTAAATTCCCACGTTTTTATATACACCTCAAAACGCTTTGACTAGATAATCCAAGTTCTCTTCTGATTCACCTAAATAAAGTTGAGCCTCTTGAAACTCCCCAATCGATTAGCTGATTAATGATGCGCCGTTTTTTTCTTTCTACATGATAGATGTGCTGTTCTAGTTTTTATGGACCTTTTGCATATTTTCAAGAAATCAATTCTTGTGTTGCCATTTCTACAAACTGAATATCAGACTCTACAAGGTATTGAATATATGCCGTTTTCGCCTTCATATATTCATCTTCATTTTTCCATCTGTGATGGCTGCCGTCGTAAAGTATAAAAAAGGAGTCGCTTTTCAACGGACTTATCAATTTACTCATTTCATTATTCGGATTAAATATTTCTTTTGCTTTTTTATGTGCCTGTAACACTTTGTCTTTCGAACATCCGCCTACAAGCAAATAATGTGGAGTGATTAAACTCATTTTGTTATTCCCCCCTCTATTGCCCTCATATACGATCCAGAAAGGATAGAAACAAAGAGCACGCATTGATTCTTTACAAGCTAACATGATTTAAAAAGCATGAGAGGAAGGATAATCTCAAATGGCTAGTGATATATTCTAAAAAGCTGTCCTTCTTCTCACTTTGTACAACAAACACCTTAAGTTCGGATAAATGAGCTTGTTCTTTATACTTAGCTTTAAGATAAAAGATGGTTCCACTTAAAAATAATTATGTAGTTCTCCCCCACATGAATCCAACGGTTTCATGAAGCATTTGTTTTGTCATTTCCATTGTGAATTCTTGGGCCTGCTTTTTCGAATGGATATCTACAATTGCATTCGAAGCAATCATTTCTTTCATCCTTTCGTAGTTATGGCGTTTTCATATAACTAAATACAATACAACTAACCAAAATGGCATTACCATTAAAAATCCATTTCTAATCCCTATTGCAAAAGCCAAAGGATCAACATTACAGTATGACGTTGCCTCTTTTTTAACTCGCTGCAATATTTTTTTTGGGTGGGAAGGCTCATAGTGAATCTCCTTATCTTTCAATCTGTTTTCGTTTTCCATAACAAACTACCACCAAAACAGCCTATACAATAAATCACAATGAATTTCATAAAAATTTCTATAATTGCATCCGTCATTCCCCATTCTCCTCTCCCAAGGCCTGTAATACACAAGCTATAATTAGCAAAGTAAGAATTAATAATAAGCTCCCTATATTTCGGCATTTTCTAAGCATCGGCATTCTCTCCTCATAATTAACGTTTATTTCAGAAAAAAACCAAGCTAAGAAAATTCAGAGAAGAAAAGAACCCAATTTATCTCGTTATGAGCAAATCGGCTCTTTAATATTCAAAAGACATAAGCAATGTAAACTTATTGGGTGTAATCTCCCAAACTTATATTCTCCTAAGAAATTAATATCTTCCTAGCCTAAAGGCGAATATCGTACGCTAGAGATCTTTTCATTTAAGAAGCTTGGTTGTTCCAAAATGCTGGCGGTAGCCCCAAATAGTACATAATATCCTCGAATGATATTAATATAATCTCCATGCAATATCAATTCTTTTTTTATAAAAATTATAAAAAAAGAATTGATATTGGTTTTTTTATGACATTTATCGACAAATTATTTACTTTTATCAATTATCAATTTATAATAATTACAACTTAATATACATACTACATAACATGAAATAATTACTTAGTTGAGCATATAGTTACCACTGAAGAGGTTTTGAAAAATTCCAAAATGATGGACGAGTACTTATGCGGATTAATTTATATAAATATAAGGGGAATGAAACTGCAGAAAAGATGTGTGATTAGTATGCTCTAGCTTAGAAGATTACTAATCGGTTGAATAATTTTAGGTGATAAAAAAGAGTCATGGATTTTTTGCAGAGTATTTTAGGTTGGCTATGGTAAATATACAAGATATATTTATAGATTGATTCACGGACCCTATCTCAAAAAATGAAATAAAAACGATTTTTAATTATTGACAAGAAATAAAACTAAATATATATTAAATTATAATAATTATTATAAAAAAATTATTATCGTTTATAAATAGGAGGTTCCACTTCATGAATCCAAATAATCGCTTAACAACAAACCAAGGTGCTCCAGTTGGAGATAACCAAAATTCTCGTACAGCTGGTCGCCGTGGGTCGGTATTATTAGAAGACTATCATTTAGTAGAAAAGCTTGCCCATTTTGATCGTGAGCGTATTCCAGAGCGTGTTGTACATGCACGTGGTGCAGGTGCTCACGGTGTATTTGTAACTAAAAACAGTATGAAGCAATATACGAAGGCAGCATTTTTACAAAATGAAGGAACTGAAACGCCCGTATTCGTTCGTTTCTCAACAGTTATTCATGGCCAAGGCTCTCCGGAGACAGCACGTGATCCGCGTGGGTTCGCTGTTAAATTTTATACAGAAGAAGGAAACTACGATATCGTAGGTAACCATTTACCAGTTTTCTTCATTCGTGATGCAATTAAATTCCCTGACATGGTGCATTCTTTAAAGCCAGCACCTGATACAAATATTCAAACGCCAGATCGTTATTGGGATTTTATGACGTTAACACCAGAATCTACTCATATGATGACATGGGTATTTTCTGATTATGGTACACCAGCAAACTATCGTGAAATGGAAGGTTTCGGGGTCCATTCATTTAAATGGATTAATGCAAAAGGTAAAATTGTTTACATTAAATATCATTGGAAACCACAGCAGGGTGTACGAAATTTAAGTGCAAAAGAAGTGGAACAAGTACAAGGTAAAGATTTCAATCATGCAACTCGCGATTTATTCGATGCGATTGAAAAAGGAAATCATCCAAAATGGGATCTATACGTACAAGTGATGCAATTAGATCAAATGGATTCTTTAGATTTCGACCCATTAGATCCAACAAAAGTATGGCCAGAAAATTGTTTCCCACTCATTGAAGTAGGGACAATGACACTAAATCGTAACCCACAAAACTTTTTTGCGGAAGTAGAGCAAGTGGCCTTTACACCAAGTGCAACTATACCTGGTATTGAACCATCTGAAGATAAACTATTACAAGGTCGTTTATTCTCTTACCCAGATACACAGCGTTACCGACTTGGTGCAAATTATTTACAAATCCCTGTAAACTGCCCATACGCAACTGTTCGTAATCAACAACGTGATGGTGCGATGCAAGTAAATCAAAACCCATCTACAATAAACTATGAACCGAGCCGCCATACTGAAAATCCAGTTGAAGACCCAACATACCGCGATTCAACTATGAGAGTAGGAGGCTATGTATCTCGTGAAAAAAATGAGAAACCGAACGACTTCAAACAAGCCGGTGAGCGTTATCGTTCATTCTCTAAAGAAGAGCAAGACAACTTAATTGCAAACTTAACTAATGACTTGAAAGACGTAAATGAGCGTACGAAACTACTAGCTATTTGTAACTTCTTCCGTGCAGATCGCGAATATGGTATTCGCTTAGCAGAAGCATTAAATGTTGATATTTCATCGTATGTAGGAATTTCTACAAAATAATAACGTGCTTAATTTTATTTTACTCTCAAATTTAACTTACAATATGTAAGAAAAGAAGTTGTCTCAAAAATTCGTTAAAAAACGACTTTTTAGGGACAACTTCTTTTTTTAGTTCTCTTCAACAATAGATAGGATTATTAATATTTGTTCATACAATTTATGCAGCATTTCCAAATTATTATTTTGTTTTTGCTAATCCTACAATTGCAATGTAGGCATATAGCTAACATATATTGGCTGTATTTTCTTATTATCGTTATAGCAAGGTTCTACACGCTTCCCTATGGATATATTTTCATTTAGGGAATCTTGGCGAAGAATTAATGTATACTTGATCTTTATAAGAATAAATATTGAAAAACAGATAGTTAATCAATTTTAATTGTGTAAAAAATACATACCTATAAACAGTATTAATAATGGCTTAATACTTCTCGTCATGGAAGTCCTAATATCTTGAAGAGAGATTTCAAGGCATCTGATCTTGAGGAGGATAATTTGTGGGTATGAAAGGGAGATTAATTTGCTTTATAGAGTAGGTAAATAAGATAGAATAATAGATTATGAAAGAGCCCTTAGGAGATAGGGGCTCCTTAGGGCTCACCTAATCACATGAATTGATTAGGAGGAATATAAACATTTTAACATATAGCTGATTCATTTGAAGGTAACAAAAAAATTACAGAATTTACGATACGAGAAAGCCCACGCAGGACTTTAGTCCTTCTTTAGACGTGGGAGTGTCAATCTCTCCATTGTTTCAATTCGAACTCCTGATTCAGTCTTACTTTTATTTAATGCACTGAGGTACAACTATTTTAGTACCCTTTTAAATTTGCAACCAAAAGTAATTATCATACCTACAAGAACCATCAATATGCCTATTGCTGCACTGTTATTTGTACTTGTACCTGCTTTTGGAAGCTCTTTATACGTATCTTCTTTTTCATCAGAATTACTGTTGTTAGGGATATTATTAATACCATTTTCTTTATCTGTCACTACCACTTTTTGTATTGTAGTTACCTCATTACTACCGGAGTCACGACCAAGGAATTTTACCTCGAAAATACCAGTTTTAAATATATCTATTTCACCAAAATGTCTTACTTTATCAGTAATATTACCATCTTCTTTCTCAATAGCTTTAACCCCAGTCATTGGTGCGAATTTTTCTTCTACATTCATCTTCCCTTCAGTAGGTACAGTTAACTCAGGCTCTTGAATCTCAATAGGTTTTTCTTTTTCTTTAACTGTTACAGTTTGTATTTGAGTTGCCAAATGACCTGCAGAATCTCTAACTGTGTATTTAATCGTGCAAGTGCCAGGTGTATTTGTATCTACTTCACCTTCATATTTTACTTCTGATGTAAGGTCACCATCTTCTTTATCAGTAGCACTTACATCTCTCATTGGATCGAATTCATCCCCTTCCGAAATTGTAGTTTCTGAGGGTACTTTTAGTAATGGCGGCTCATCTTTTATTTCTTCTTTCTCTTTAACCGTTACCGTTTGTTTTGCGTTTACTTTATGACTTTTAGAGTCTTTAACTGTGTAAGTTAACTCGTAAGTGCCTGCTTTAGAGGTATCTACTTTACCGTCAACTGTTATTTTATTAGTAAGGTCTCCGTCTTCCTTATCAGTAGCAGACACTCCTGACATTGGGTCGAATGAATTACCTATATTAACTGTCGCTCCAACAGGTACTGTAAAATTCGGTTCCATATCTGGAATTTCTTCTACAATTACAGGTTTAGAATCTGTGGCTTCCCAAATAGGTGCGGTTAATATTGGATAGTTCAAAGCTTCTATTTTTTGTCGCGTTTCTTGCGATGCTTTCAGTCCCCATTGATCAAAAAACGGGAGTACATTTTGTTTCGCTACTTTGGATGTATTGTAAATAAATGCTTGAATTTTCTCTTCATCCGTTTTTGGAAGTTGATCCTTTGGTAACTCTCGATATAGTTTGTGAAGATTCGGATAAAAATCCTCACCATATGCGAGATGAAGTTGCCAAAGCATAACAAGTTTCACAAACAAGTCATTAATATTTTTATAGTCTTTATCTGTTTGTTTTAAGTATACAAAGGCTTTATCGTAATCACCGGATTTTTCTAAACGCGTCGGTTGATTCGGGAATAATCGCTTTTGTGCAGCTAAAGAATATAGATTAACAGTTACTTCACCCATCCCTCTTAAATCATTCCACGTCCATGGGTATTGTTGTCTTGCATGTCCCGCTTCGTGCATTTGTCCCCATCCAAATTTATTTACATTTAAAGCACTTTCAATTGCGTTACCAGCAGTAGTAAATGCAGCTCCATCTAGACTTGCATACATGCCCCATGTTGGTCTGTTAGGATTTTCTATAAAGGCCCAAATACGTTCAGTCGAACGATGTAAAGGATTAGGATCTGTTTCAGATAATCCAGATATTTTATCTTGCGCTCGAATCATTTCATCATATGTTTCTAATAACGGGATAGGATCTTGATTCACTATATGCTTCTTAGCACTATCTTGAGTAACCGTAAGCACTGCTTTCTTTGATTTTAATTGAACAGCATGTGCATTTGGATACTTGTCCATCATCGCAATCCAGTCTGCTTTCGTATGCTTTCCTAATTCAAAGAACGGGACATGGCTCCCGCCTTGTGTGACTTTCACCTTAACTGTTCCTGTTGTTTGATTATTATCAAGTCCTAATAACCCACCATTTGGAGATGAAATCTTATTCGTACCAGGTGAAAGTTTAATTTCTTTTCCCCATTCTTTATCATAGCCATGTGTTCCAATAATTGCTCTAATCTTATTCGTTCCTGATACTTCAACTGTAACTTCTTCATTCGGTTGTATATAAATTCCAGTTGGTATATAGGTTTTTTGTTCACTTCTTCTCTCTCTTGTTGCTTCATCCTGATAGCTTCCTGTAGCTGGTAGGTCAAACTCCCTTAGTTCATATTGATTTGTAGTTGGTTGATTCACTGTTTCAGCGTGTACATTTAAATTGTTTGTTATAATAGGTGTAAATAATGTAGTTGTCAAAATAGCAGCTGTCGCAAGCACTTTCATCGGTTTTTGAAATCTATAATGATTCCTTTTCTGCATATAAATAATCCTCTCTTTTTCAATTAGTTCCATTAAAATTCTTTCGTGAAATGAATGTAATTAATTTCGATTTTCTGTCGGTGTATTTTCAGAAATTTAAGAAATTAATTTTCGTAAATATTGCTATATTTTGATAAATATAAAACATACCAGAAGAAAGAAATTTTCAACCTTGTTCATACTAAATAATTACAAAAGATAGGGTATGAGAATGAAACGAACCCATATCTTTTTTTCTTATTAATAAGAATTTAACATCGAACAAATCTTACTGCAACAAAATTTGACAATTATATCTTTTTTTCGACAATTTTCTTATCGTACTAAAATAGTGGTCTCACATCTATCAATAAAAAATTTAAAAATATAAGCGACTTATCATAAGTCGCTTATACGTAAAAACTTATTTTATTTTGGTCAATACATCTCAATTGACTCACAGGTCTTCCCACATGCTGATACACCATTTTATTCTCTAATATTCCGATTTCAGTCAAAAACATGACATACTTTCGAATAGAAACTCTTGAAACCCCTACTAATTGCGCCATTTCATCTGTTGTAAACGTCCGTCCATTCAGTGACTCAATTTTCTCCCAAATTAATTGTAACGTTTGTTTCGTTAATCCTTTTGGAAGCTCTTTAGTGACAATAGGCTCTCTTTTTTCCTTTTGTAAAATTAATGAATCTAATTCCGATTGACTAATTTTTTGTTGTTCTGTCATGAAAGTAAGTTTTTCTCGATATATAGTTAATGCCTCTTTAAATCGTTCAAATGTAAAGGGTTTAATTAAATAATCTACTACGCCATAATGTAATGCTTTTTTAATACTCCCCATATCATGTACAGCTGAAATCATTATAATATCAATTTCTTTCTCTTGATTTCGAATATACATTAAAAGCTCAAATCCAGTCTCTTCAGGCATAAAAATATCAAGTAAGACTAAATCTACTCGGGATTTCTCTAATACTTCTATTGCCGATTTTACTGAGTTAACTGCTTGAACAAGTTCAAACCCTCCTACTTGTTCTAAATAATGTGTATTTAACATTGCTACCATCGGATCATCTTCTACAATTAAAACTTTAATCATATTTGCCCCTCATCCCTACTATTAGGTATTTCAATTGTTATCTTTGTTCCCTCTCCTAACGATGAATGGATATAAATCTTTCCATTTATTCGCTGTGTACTTTCTTTTACAAGATATAAGCCATAACCGCGATTATCTCCCTTTGTGGAGTAACCTTTTGTAAACAATTTATCCAGCATATCTTCTGGTATTCCACTTCCTGTATCTTGTACTGTTATCATTAAGGCATCTCCATGTTGTATTCCAACTTCAACTTGTTTTTTCTCACAATTCATTACTGCGTCAAATGCATTATTGATTAAATTTCCAACAATCGTAATAAGTTCATGGATGATACAATCATCATATATATCTGGTAAGTCCGATTCTTCACTTATAATTAACTTTATATTTTTCTCCCTAGCATAGCTAAGTTTACCCAGTAGAAAACCAGCAAATACAGGACTTTTAATTCTTTTCATAACCCCACCAATTTCATATTGATGCTCTGATACCATACGACTTACATATTTCTGCAATTCTTCATACTGTTTCATATGTGTAAGCCCTAAGACGACATGCATTTTATTCATAAATTCATGAGATTGTGCCCGTAATGCTTCCGCATATAGCTTAATACCAGTTAGTTCTTCCGCTAATTGTCTAATCTCTGTTTTATCACGAAATGTTGCAATCGCGCCAACTATTTCTCCTTTTACATATAAAGGAACACGATTCGTCACAATCGTAATTCCATAAATATTTTGTTCTTCGTTTAATTGTACCTCTCCCGTTTGCAACACTTCTTTTATACGTGAATTCGGCGTATACAATTCAAGATTTTTACCGATAATATCTCCTGTGAGTCCACCTTTCTTTAATATTCGTTTTGCTTCATTATTTATTAAAGTTACATTGGCATCTTTATCTACAGCAATAATACCCTCTTTCACCGAAAGTAACATTGCATTTCTTTCTTCAAGAATTTTCGCTATCCTATGTGGCTCAAGACCAAATAAACTTTTCTTTATATGTCTAGCTAGCAATATCGCCCCTATAATACCAACTAATATTCCTACTCCAACACCTATATAAATAATATGTCTACTTTTTTTCACACTCTCTTTCACATTATCAGCTGAAATGCCAACAGCGACCGCACCAAGTTGCTCACCTGTTTCAGCAAAAATAGGTACGAATACTCGCATAGAAACCCCTAAAGTTCCTTCTGCAAGTGAAACATGTTCTTGTCCCTTCAATGCAGGTCCCTCATCTCCTCCAATAAAATGATGACCTATTTTTTGGGGATCTGGGTGAGACTTTCTTATTCCGCCCATGTCCATAACGACAATAAATTGAACATCTGTATTTTTTAATAGCCTATTTGTATACGTTTGGATTGCGGAAGTATCTGATTTGCCTGTTAAACCATCGATTACAACTGAATCATTCGCCACAATACGTGCAATCGTTTTTGCTTTCTCTGCTTGGCTATCCTCCGTTGCCCGTTCTACATTATGACTAATTAATATGTCTGTCACAAGTAAAGAAAACATTACAACTGTACACACTAATAATGTGATTGTCTTCCATAAGTCCAATAGTTTTTTCTTTTTTTTCATCTCTTCATTGACTCCTCTAATTCTTCTACGCGATCTTTGGTAAATATAGAATAAGTAAGCTGTTATTATACTTTAAATTTACTCGTTATTTTTTTGAGTTTTTCTATCGTTTCTTCTAAGTTTTGATTAGCTACAAAATTTATTCCATAAAAAAATAAGAGAAATTCAATATTGTCATTACTTTTGTAGCAAGGAGTATAAGATGGTTATTTTAGTCAACTTATACTTCTCATAAAATACTTCTAAATTATTCATAAAATTTAATATATCGCATTGCCATCAAACTAAGAAATACACTCTTCCCTAAAATGTAAAAGATGAGCTGAATCCTCATAAATAACTGTAGAGTTATAAAGTTTTCTTTTTTGATTTTGGGAATATCTCAAAATATGAAGTTGATGAACATATGACGGATTCCTTAATTAGAGAAAGTAAAGCACATATGGATCTACTTAATAACCTAAGGAGAGTGGATTATTGCATAAAAAAGGCTCCATTTCTGGAGCACTCAAAAAAAATGAATTAAAAAAAATAACAGACAATTAAACTATACAAATAACTCATAAATAAATCTATATATATTTTTAAAATTACATGTGAAAATGTTATTTTAAGGTAATCCTTGAATAGATATTACTTTGGTCGTACAGCTACAAAAGATGAAGAAAACAAATTTTTATCTATTAGGGACGGAAATGATTCTTGTTATGAGGACCACTCCAGTGAAATACTCAAATAGATATTATAAGAAGTATAAAAAAATCTATTAATATATACTTCTATTTTGTGAGATTGCTATAAAAAAACTCCCTTTCTAGGGAACTTTTTCATTATCTTATTCAATGGTATATCGACTATCTTCTGAAACATATAAACTTTTTGAATTAATTTCTATACTACAATCCCCTAATCGCCGTTTTACTTCTGATAGTAATTTTTCATTTGCTTCCTCTAAAGAACTTGCTGGAATCACCGTAGATTGTGAGCTTGATACTTTACCACTATACATCACTGAAAAATTCAATTCATATTGATGTATCAAGATTTCTCCACTCCTTTTTCCCTAAGTTTTCCCACAGATCATTCTTATTTGTTGATTACAATTATAATTTTTGAAGATAGGTACACACTTTGATACATATCAGATTTTTCTTAGTTAGGTGATAGCACACCGCAATCTTGCATGTCAGCGATACCAGAAATGGACTTCGCCTTTGGTAGCAAGAACCCCACTGACGTTAGTCAGCTGATCCTTTAGGGGTAGGAGTATCAATTAATAAAATATATGCAATAACTTTTAAAAAAATCATTGTTCCATCTCAGTTCTCTCATAAATTTATTTAAACTATTTAAAACCTCGAATAACATACAGGATTTTATATCAATACCGAAGTGTATTGATATGTAGTAATTCATCAGATACAGAAATAGATATACAAAAAACGCTAACTTGAATATAACAAAATTCTTGCAAATCTATAAAAATTAAAATTAGTGGTTCAGTTGCAAAGTTTACTAAATGAGTCTACACTCAATCGCTATCTGATGAGTATGCTATATTTGCAAAAAATCCCGATATACTTGTGACCATGTAAAAAAGCACCCTGTTTACAGGGTGCTTCATTTCTACCTAATGACTACTATTAGCAGTTGGGTATAGAGTTGTTCCTCCAATTGAAACTTTTATTTCATTTGTTACTGGAACATTTTGTTCATTAATAATGGTTCTCCACCATTCCCATGCAAGACCTGTACATTCTCTCGCTACGACTTTTACATTTTTTGAATTCGGTGGAAGTGGTATTACTGTAGAGTAATGAACCATTTTATCTTCGTTGTTTCCTCCCCAAGTAATATGTGTTAGTACTTCTTTCCCATTTTGATTATATGAAAGTTTATCCCAATGAAGATTTCTAATGATAATTCTTGAAAAATTAAAGCTATTTTAACTCAATTCCTTTCACAGAAAAAAGAGAGAATCGCTTCCCCCTTTATTTCCATTAAAAGACTTATAAATATTAGTTTACTTTTCTATAATCTACGCGTAACTTAGCGTTTCCACTTAACTCTAAATATTCTACTTTTACTTTATGATCCCCAGCTGTAATAGGGACTGTCACCGATCTTACGTCGTTCCCGCCCATTGATCCCCAGGAATCAATAATTTTTTTATCATCTACGTATACACGGACTCCATCATCTGCCATTGCTTCAAAATAATAATTTCCTTGTTCAAATGTCTCTGTTTTTGTAAATCTTGCAGAGAAATTATCTACTTGTACTGCACCTGGTGATTTGGCCCCCCAATCAAAGTTCAATTTATCAATTCTTGCATTAGAGTTTTCTCCTCCAGTCACTATTGCAGTACCACTTAATTCAGTATTATTATAGTATTCTGCTGTCCAAGTAGGGTGTTCCACAGATTCTTTGTATGGTTCAATGTTAAACTCTAAATTACTGTTACCGCCTTCTTCTAAATACTGTACTTCTATAAGATGTACATCTTTCTCATTTTTCTTCCCAAATAATCCATTTGCTGCATTATCTTGAATGTTAATTTTTCTAGCATCTTCAACGAATCCACCAGCTGCATAAAAACGATCGATAACAAGTTTTCCATCAACAAATACACGAATACCGTCGTCAGCTTTCCCTCGAATTATATAATCCCCTGCAGGTAAGCGCTTTACTGTTGTATATTTTGCAGAGAAATTATCAGGGTTAATACCCCAAATTGGAAATCCAGTTCCATTATCTTCAATAAGGCTTTTTTCTAGGCCTTGTGGAGCAATTATTTTCGACTTATAAGGTGCCCCTACGAGATCCTTATTATTATAATAATAGGCCAACCAAGAATCAAAGGGTACAACGTGGGAAAAGATTGCTGCAATTCCCTTATTCTCTTGGAATGCTGTAGTAATATAATGGTGCCCTTTGTTTAAGTTTGTAACTAATGCACGTTGAATAACCCCAGTAGAACTATCACTCCATCCATCGATAATTAAGTTCCCATCAAAATTAACTCTTACATAATCATCTGCAAGAGCTTGGAAAAAATAGTCTCCAGCCCGTAATGTCTGCGATTGATCATATTTAGCCATAAAATCATCATTTCTAACACCAAACGGACTACCATTAAGATAATTATATTCCAGTTCCTTTTTTACCTCTTGATAAATAGAATTTGTAAGCCAACCAGTTGGGAATGGATTAATAATTTGATAATTCGAAATATATTTAGAATATTGATCATAGTTTATATGTACATCTACTGGAGTCGTATTCCAGGTATCATGAACAATTAGTTCTTTAAACTCTTCATTCAGTTCAGGAATAAAGACTTTTTGATATCCTACACCAGTCATCATATGATTTTTATAAATTGGGTCAGATTGTGTAGCGACTAAGAGTGGTCTTCCCATATCAATCTCTCCTACAAATCTATCGTATGACGGACTATTATCCTGATAAGCCTGTGGGAAATATCCAAGATTAGAAAAATATTTCCACACTGCTGGAGCAACTTTAGATGAGTATGTAGATCCTTTATCATCTGTTTCTAATTCAATTGCTAAATTACTTATCAATTGATCAACATTTACATTATCTGCTACTAAATTATGATATCCATGCTTATCCCAATAAGCAACTAAATTTGCTAGCGCTGTAGGTGTACATCCTTTATACCAATTATAATCTGGTACACCTTCTATTTTTTTGAATTCTTCATTATCGGATGCAGGTGCAGATTTCATAA
Source organism: Bacillus cereus group sp. N31 (assembly GCF_016483245.1). Taxonomy (NCBI): domain Bacteria; kingdom Bacillati; phylum Bacillota; class Bacilli; order Caryophanales; family Bacillaceae; genus Bacillus; species Bacillus cereus group sp. N31. Next base: position 86,774 of record NZ_JAEHCH010000012.1, read on the forward strand.
AGGTCTTATTTTTTTTGTTGGAATCATTATTATTATTATTATTATGCTGTAACTCTTTTTCTTCCCCATTTTTTTTAGCTTCTTTAATGCTTAGAGTTTGATCGCCTGAAATACTTGTAACATTCTCTTTTTCTTTCTTTAAATATTGAATAGGTCCTGTATATATTGCTTTTCCCTCTTCTACCCCTTTATATGGATTAGTACCTTCCCTTGTAGACTCTATAATTGGAGTACCATTTTTATCGCTGTTAACAATAATGTATCCAAAATCTTTATTATCTTTTTTTACTTGAAATACATACCCTTTAACTTTTCCCTCTAAATCATATAAAGTTTTACTTTCACTAAAATTAGCCTCTTTCCATTCTGGATAAGATTTATTACTTATACCTTTTAAATAAAACCCTGCTTTAATTTGTGCATCTTCTTTTGTTACAATTTCTACTGTTTCGTCTGCTCTTGAATTAACTGGATCACTTAAGAAAAATCCTAATAAAAGCGCGCTAACAGAAACAAATAAACGATTCTTATTCATACATGTTCCTCTTCCCTAAATTCTATTATTTTACATTAATATCCTGAATATACCATAATTGTTTTATTAAATAAATAGATATTGAAAATAATAGTCAGATATTTTATTAAAATAAATATATTGAAAATATTATAAACTTAAAATATAATACAATTTATGGTAAATAATTAGATTAATAGGAGTGGAGTCATGAAGAAAAGTATTGCAGTTTTAGGATTATCATGTGTTTTCTTATCTAGTTTTGCTTTAACGCCAGTTTCAGCAGCAACAAAATCTACAACAACAATTGCTACAGATCAACAATTACCAGATTTAACAAATTACAAACTATCACCCGAATTAGAACATCAAGCTGAGCAATTAGCAGATGAGATTGCACAGGATGTCCTAAGACAAGAAGCATCGTTGGGACTTAGGCTAAAGTTACAGCCATATAACTTTAATCCAGGAAGTGATGGGGTTAAACCAACTTATACTGATCTTACCAATGATTTTACTAGTATAATGAAGGCAAATAAGAATCGTATGAAGATTATAAATGCATCAGCTGAAAAAATTGCAAAAAGTAGTGGTAATCCCGTTGAAGGTGCTGTTGCATCTAGAGCATACAGATACACAGTTTTCACTAAATTAGTGAAATCTGGAGGTCCTTGGGATTATAAATTGAAATATGGGCCTAAAACTACATATACATTTGATAACAGAACACTAACTGGGGAGGATCTTGGAAACTTCCACTATGGATATGTTGGTAAAGCAATTGGTTTTACTGACATTGAACTTAAAGGTGGAGCTGGTTTTTATCAGGTACTCTCCAATACTTGGGAATGGGAATACTACAAAACGTTTTTTGATGACCCTAGAGACCAAGAAATGATTCAAGTAGGCATAGATTATTATAATAAAGGATATTAATTTATATACATTTTAAAAAAAAGAACAAGTTTATTTTTAACTTGTTCTTTTTTAGTTTAAAATATTATTAAACTGATATATATTCGGCATTCAAGGAATAAATAAAAAATCAATCACTAAAATCACATATTATTTAAGAGTGAAAGGACATACAAAACATGAAAAAAAATTTAACCAAAATTACAATGATAAGCGGTATTGTATTAATATTCTATCACTTTTTAAAATGGTATTTAACTCAATTCCTTACTCCATTTGTTATGCCACTTCTTTCAATAGCAATTCATGGATGGTTTTTCATAGTATTAATTTTATCAATTTTACATCTTGCTAGATATAAAAATCCGAAACCTTTAATTATTCAATTAATCATAATAATTATTTGGATATATACCCCCTTTACAAAGATATATACAAAATTAGATTTTTTAATTTACAAAGATGATCGTAAACAAGTTATAGAACTTATAGAACATAAAAAATTAATCCCTAATGTATCCTATGATAATAACCAAATTCATTTGCCTCCAAAATTTAAAGCTACCTCAAAGGGGGGAGGAGATGTAATTGTCCACTATGGAAAGAAAAATGCTTCAGTTTTCTTCTATACTTATCGTGGCCTAATAGACAACTTTTCTGGATTTATTTACGCGCCCAATGATGTAAAACCAAATGAAGACGATTTTAATAGTATCTTTAAAGATATAAAGAAAATAGAAAAAAATTGGTACTATGTTACATCTCACTAAGAACACAATTATTTTTTCCTGACTTTTTCAATGATTGCATCGATATATGTGCTCCCCTTTACCATGCCACGCGATACGTATGGCGGAATTAACTTTATTCAATGGAATTGTTTGAAAGAGAAGGAATCTACTTAGAATGATAATTTAGTAGGATAGGAAACCGTAAACGGAGCGTGTTTTTGGGGGGCACTGACTAATACCCCTTTTGGAATCGTATATAACGTGACTTCTTTTCCGATGCATCCGACTAGTAAAATCACGAGCAAGAAACTAAGGAACAATCTACATTTCATAAAGCCCTGCCCCTCTTTAACATGCAATCCAGTGAAATAATTTGTTTAAGATATGTAGAAATATGGTTTAACCAGCAATCAATGATCAGGTGTTTTTACCCTAAGTATACCTGAGTCTATTTATTTACCAACCCGAAAGCGATAAATTGTTTTATTTCCATTCATGAAATAGTACAATTTATGCATAATTACATATCTAATTAATTACTTTTAGTGTTATATTTTAATAGCGATGAATGCTATTATTTCATAAGTTGTCAACAAGCGTTATGTATGTATGAGAAAAAGGAAGGAGTCAAATAGGACCCTTCTTTTTTTCTTCCAATTAAACAAATTGCTCTCTGGTAAAAATTTAAATAGTGATGCTAATTCACAGGCGTCTAATTATTGCTGGTATAACCCCTTTACCTATTGTGGCAATACTTACGAGAAGTAAGTACTCTTTTATTTACGGTACAATGGAATTATTATCGTTTATTTCTCAACATTTAACATATTGAATTAAATTCTCTTTATTGCTATTATAATGGTGACAGTTTGTTTTCTAGTGCTTTAATTGAAGGGCCTGATTTAATACATCAGGTCCTTCTTAATTTTCTCACTAATAAGATAATATTTTTCAACTAGATAGACATATGTTATTTTATAAAGACTCTTAACTCATAAAAACCTACCTTTTTTATGAGCATGCTTATACGCTTATTCTTCCTACTTGCTATGAAATAAAGGTTTCGTTTTTTGTACACCTAAATTTTCATAAACACCCCATTTATTTCAAATTCATTCTAATCTTTAATCAGATATAACCTTAATAAGCTAGCAAATCCCTAAGTCTTAAATACCAGATATGAATATAAACAATTAATAATATATTATTAAAATTAAGATACACAAATGTGGAACAAATTAAAATTTTACACAAATCTTTAGAATAACAAGATTGTTTTCTTCTCATTTCTATAGGATTTTTGTCCGTTTTTCTGCAAAAAATTAAACTGCTACGATGATTGCCTTGTTAATTCTCCATTTGTTTATCAAATATTGATAAACAAATGGAGAATAGTAGAAACACAAATAAGACTCCTAATCGAATGCACGTATAAGTGGCATATTAGTTTTTCTAATTTTACAGAATCACAATAATCAATACCTTAAAAATAAACTTCATTTTTAAAGATCTATTAAATTTGGAACAAATAAATAAAAATCATGTATTTGTTCCATCTAAACCTATTCCATAGGTATAATCATTATTCTCACATACTTCAACTTAAAAATTTCTCACTATGCATGTCATATTTTAATTGAATTGTTATATCTGCTACTTGTACAAAAACACTTGATTAGAATTTAAATTTGCTAAATATTCTAAGATTTGAAAATGGTTATTAGCAAATTTAAAATAACTGAGATTCTATAGACCTTTTAAAAGTACTAAGTAATTATAAATAAAAAGAGAAGAACCCACCATAGTTCTTCTCTTTTTATTTATAAATTTAGGGTTTTCATATCTATTGATATGAATAGCAGTAAATTAATGGATGAATAATTTACTAACAAAATTATAACATGTTAAACAAAGGCTTTTATATGCAATATTGCATATAAAAATTCAATTTTCAAACAATCACATATTATAAAATAACAACTCAATTAGTTGTTATTTTATAATTAAACAGATATTGAACTACTCACCACTTAACGTCCTAACGGACTGTTTGAAGTGGGAGATTCCTGCGAACACCGATTATCCACCGGTTATCTTAGCAGGCTCTACCCGTAGTCCCTACGTTGAGAACATAAGTATCTTGTACGTTAACTCACCACACTCCCTACTTTAGCTTGGTTTTCGCAACTTCGGCAAGTGTGGGCGATAGAACGTTGAAGATTTTACGGTTGCAACGTTTTTCTGCAACCAACCTCATATCTTCAGTTTTCAAAGAGCAATCTGTACAAGTAAATGATAGCAAACATGTTGGCCTATGCCAACCGACATTCATCTCCCACCTAAAAATTGGTGTTTCACGCCTTCACATTTTTGAGGAAGGAGTCTTCTGTCGGAAAACGATAAAAAAGCAACTCGGATTGGGGTTCGAGTTGCTTTTTTAAATAATGCTTATATATGTATTATAACATTTTGCGTAATAAATCCAATATCAAGTGACTAACTTTTCTTATTTCTCAATATTTTCAGTCTTATAAAATTGTTCTTTATCTTTTGGAAAACTATTACAATTACCAAAATCTATTAAATTTTTTCAATAATATACTTCTTAATGAATGATAGAATGTTATACTATTTCATGAGTATAATTGCTTTTACAATTTGCTGAAAATAGATACTCAATAACTTTTGATCATCCGATGCTTTTTTCATAATATAAATTCCTCCTTTTAAAATTTTTTACCATATAATATTTTATATCTATATCTGAATACCTTTATAATACTAAACCCTACTTCGACTTACCATTTCACCTGTAATGGAAAAAGGTTATATTTTTTCTATTTGAAACTAATTTGAAAGGATTTTTTATCAAATGAAAAATACCGTTATTCAAACTAAATCCACTAACATGATTGGAACGGAAAATAGCAATAAAGAAGCAACTACAAATTCTTTACAAGCAATATTAGAAATAAAAGTAAAAGAAGGACAATTCCAGGAATTTATGGATTGTATACAGCTTGAAACAAATATTGAATTTTGTTATAGAGTTACAGGAAAGACTGACTTTATTGCTAAAATCATAATAGCTGATTTGAGAGAATTAGAAGAATTTGTTGATAATTATATTTCTGTGGCTCAAATAGTATCTAATCTTATAATATTCAAAACAAATACTAATTATGATTTGACAGAGAATTAAGGTTATAAGCGACTTTTCCTAATAATAAACACCATAACTAAAAACTACACTCCTAACAATTTGGGTGTAGTTTTTTGACGATATAAATTAAATTTAAGTCACCACTCTAAAACATAATATAAATACATTACTACACAAAATGCATAGTAAAATGGATCTAATACTCTCATATCTATATAAGGAATTAATGTTGATATTGTTTCATTTGAGAAATCTATTAATAGATTAGTTGAAATTTAATTGCTTATTTGAATTGGAATTAGGAAATGATATTGACTATTTTAATTATAATTAAAGACGAACTAAAAGAAATGAGTACTGTATAATACAGTACTCATTTCTACATAGTTATTTATAAGTTGTTTCGACGTTATAAAATTCACTTCATTAGCTATTCTTTTCATTTAATACGCTACTATTAAAATGATTTCGGAGCAACTTCTTGTTGTAAAACCTCTATTTTCTTTCTATGATTTAGTTCGTTAAGATAAATTACCATCATAGTAGCAGCAACAACCGTACCTATCACTCCAAACAGATGGCCTGCATTCATAATCCCAATCCATTGAATAGGTAATGCTAATGATAAAGGTAAAGCGGCTTTGGTAAACTGGAATGCTAGTGTAGATCGACTAGACCAAATAACCGTTTCTTCTTTTGTTTTAATAAAGTCAAACATGACAGTTCTTTGATTGATACGTGAACGATTAAAAACAAAACCAAGCATAAATGAAACGGCAATTGCTAGATACCAGGAATGCACTAATCCTAAAGTAATATCAAAAACAGCAATTAATAGAAAAATTGACCTTGGAATAAATTTTTCAAATTTCCCAACAAGTGTAGCTAATAAAGCCCCTAAACCTGCTGCAGCACTAACAAATCCATACTGCATAGGATCCCAACGATATACATCGTGAAATAAAATTGGTACTAAAAAATTAAATGATGCAAGTTGTATTGTTAAAACAGCAATACCAGTAATTGTAATCCATAATATTTTTGAATTATCTATTGGATTTATTTTTTCAATATGATTTGATACAGGTTTTTTATTTTGCTGAACATCTTTACTTTTTAATAGCGGCATTAGAAGAGGTAAAAATACCCCAATACCTAAAGAGAATGCTAAACCATAAAGCACATTATTAAATCCACCTACATTCATCATAAATCCTGCTATTGCGTTCCCACCAAATGCTCCAATTTGTATTGCAGTTTGTAACATATTTGAAGCCTTTCCTGCTGGAATTTCTCCTGATAATACCATTTGAGACATATAAGTTTCCAAGCTTTGCGTAGATAAAAATAAAATAATAGAAAAAACACCTGCAAAAATATATAAAGTAAAAACATTAATATGCTCACTATTTAAAAGACTTATTATAATCAGAATAATACCGATGCAACGGACACCAGAGAAAATTAACAATGGACTTTTTGTTAACCACATCTTAAGACTTTTCGAATACTTTTGCATAAAGAATGGTAACAAACTCATTAATGTTAATATAATTCCTAAATGAGTAACTGATCCCCCTTTATCCAAAATTGTCCAGGTTAGAGTTACTGTTAACATACCTTCCCCACAAAGAGTCAGCGCCAATAGTACTATAAATATAAATTGAATTGGCATTATACATTCCTTCTTTCTTATATCGGTTGTTTGACCTTAAATTTGTTTTAACTTGTTTAAAGAAAGGGATTTGGAAAATACATAACAAAATTGCACATTGAAAATATTCTGTTATATCCGCCCTAAATACTATTAGATTGCTATTTAAATACTGTAAACAATCCAATCACTCTTATTTGCTTTTTGTTTTTTATAGAAATTTTGGGCAACTATATTATCTTTTGCGGTAACCCATTCCATATATGCATAATTATTGTCTTGGACGTACTTTTTACAAGTATTAAATAACATATCCCCAACACCCAATTTTCTATAATCAGGGATAACAAATAAATCATTTAAAATCATTGCTCTTCCCATACTTAATGTACTGAAAGTGGTATATAAAGTAGCAAATCCTACTGGCTCTTTATTAACCGTACAAACGTAGAATAATCCCAAATCTTTATTTTTTATTATCGTATTTACTAATGTATCTAAAGAACTTTTTTCATGCACAGGTTTTTCATAGAATTCCATATACATTCTAATTAAATTGATAACAGTCTCTCTATCATCATAGGTCGCTTCAAAAATTTCAATATTCTCGAGATTGTTCATAGTCTTTTCTCCCCTTATACTCCAGTAATCATTTTCGCTATTCTCTTACCAATACCAGGAGCCAACTTTACTCCACCACCACTCCAGCCAGTTGCAACGATTAAGCCTTGTGCTTGTGGAAATTGTTCTATAATTCCTCGATTATCTGATGTATATGCATCAAAGCTTCTTCTTCCACCTATAAATAATTTTTTATTTAGATATGGTAATCTATTTTTTGAGTTTTGAAGCATTTCTTCAAAGTCATTTGGGTCAATTGACATTTTTTTGTCCGGATCAATATCATACTTATCTACTGGATATCCTACTAGAGAAGTACCTAGATTATCAGGTCTGCCATATAATCCAGTACTATCATCTATAAAAATTGGATGGTCTGTTTGTCCTATTCCATCAAAGAAATGAATTTGAATAATTTTACTTCTTACTGGAATTTTAATGCCTATAGTATCTAATATATTTCCACTCCAGGCTCCAGCTGCAACAACAACATGTTTACAATGTATAGTCCCATAGGAGGTTTTAACACCTACAACACAGTTATTATCCATTAGAATTTCTTTCACTTCGATTCCTTCACAAGCTAATGCACCTTTAGTTCTAGATGTTTCAATCCATGTATTCGTGGCTAACGATGGGCTAATGTACCCTGCTTGTTCCTCGTAAGCCACACAGCTGTTTTTAGGGAAATTTATAAATTTAAATTCTTTCTTTAATACTTCAGGTGAAAGGATACTAATTTTATGCCCAGATTTTTCAAGTTCTCCAATTTGCTTTTCCATTTTTATATGTTGTGTTTCATTTTCAACATATAACATTCCAGTCTGCTTAAATTTAACCTCTTCACTAATACTAAAAAAATCATTTATTCCTTCTTTTGCTATTTCAGTTAGATAAGGATCATTATGATAGACCCTTATAAAACCTCCGGATTGGCCTGTTGATCCACTACTAAAGGAATTTTTCTCTAATAAAATTGTATTTGTAATATTTTGCTTGGTTAAATAATACTGTACAGCTGCACCAATAATACCGCCGCCAATAATAACTACATCAGCTGAATGTTTTATGATAATTCACCTCAACAAAAGATTTATCAATAACTTGTGCAATTATCCATGAAGCTCCTAAACGATCTCCATTGCTTGAAAATTTAATTGTAGAATTGCCTGTTGCTAATTCACTAATTAAGTTTTCTACATTAGATTCAATACATTCTAATAGATACGAAGCTGCAAGAAATGATGTTTCTACATAATCCTCTTTTGCTTTTATGGTAAAAGCATCGTTAGAATAATCTTGGGCTAATTCTATAAATTCATCTACATAAGAATCATCTGAAGCTATAAAAATCCCTTTATACCCTCTCATCCTTAGTTCCCTTAGATAAGTTGCGGAGTTAAAGTGTGTCCCAGCAAAGAATATTGCATCGCTATGCTTATTATTTTCACTATTAAAATCTTCAATTCTAGTAACTTCTTTAAATAAAGAATTTGCACTTTGATACAGTAAATCTGCTAGGCTTTTCCCGTAAAATGTTTCATCAGAAACTGCTATAATCGTTTGAATATCTTTAGTTTTCAAAAAATTAATAACAGTTTCAGCTTGTACCAAATCATTAGAACAAAATCTAAATACTAATTCCTCGCTATTAAGCGTAACTTCTAAATTAGTTGATGCAGGAACTAAGAATGGAATTTTCGCCTTGGAATAAAACGGTATTGCTTTTAAAGCACATGCACTATTAAAGTGTCCAATTACAGCAACAACCCCTGATTCAATCATTTTTTTAGAAATATCTTTGATGGTATTTGGATCTCCTTTATCATCTTGATAAACCCATTCGATGTTATCAGCATAATTTAACTTCGCACGATTTACACCCTCAATTAACATTTGTCCGTATACAGACCTAGGACCTGAAAAAGGGCCTACTACTCCAATTTTTATTTTCTCTTTCATAATTTGAGCTCCCTACATATTTTTTATTAGGAAATATGAGGAGGTAAGTACTACCTCCTCATATTATCAAATATTCTGAAGATAAAAACTGTCGTTTGTTTTTGAAAAATAATTCTCTTGAAGATCCACTTTCTGTCCAGCAGGCAAAAAGCTTACTTCCTCATCCAACTGCATGTCAACATTAAATCCCAAATCCCCCCATAGCATTTTACCAAATGTAGGCATGATTGGGCTAGAAAATATTGCTAAAATTTTTGCAGTATATAATTCTAGGGCAATAGCAGTATTTCTTCTTTGTTGATTATTCTTTAATACCGTTAAAAATTCTTCTCCTGCCGAGAATTTTTTAGCAATTCTGACTAATTCATTTAATAACCTAACTACCTTTTGCGGTGAAAATGTATTTGGTTCATATGCATTCATAATTTCATTCATAATTCGATTTACATGTTGATAATACATTAAATAGTTACCTGATAGTGTCTCTAATTCTGGAGCACCATTTGGAAACTCTGCTTCTAACTTGCATTTTAAATCATGTAACCATGATCCCCATTCTTGGTTTAAGTTCGTATCTACAATATGATTAAATTCTTCCATAGTGAAGTTTGTTTCAACCGTTTCCGGTCTACTATAAGATAAATAGTACCTTACAACATCATGTGAAGCATTTTCTAATAATTCTTTGCCCCATACAGCATGTCCCCTGCTTGTTGAAAACTTAAGCCCCTCTAGTTGATAAAATTCATTTGTTATCATTGTTTTAGGAAGAGTTATATCTTCACTATATGCTAGCCAAATAGCTGGGAAAAGCACTGAATGGAAATAACCATTATCATATCCAAAGAAATTAATGATAGTTGTATCTTGATTATTCCAAAAATCGCTTAACGTATACGAAAGATTTTTATCCTGAATTAATTCGTTTGTTGCAGATAAATATCCAGGTGCCATTTCAAACCATACATATATAGTTTGATTTTCATATCCTTCTACCGGAACTGGAATTCCCCAATCAGATACATGTGAAATAGGAATATCAGGAAAATCCTCATCTAGCATTCTCTCACATAATGCGGTTAGATGTGGCCCTATTTTTAATTCTTTGTAGTACTGTTTTAATTGTGTTTTATAATTACTTAATGGGAAAAATAGTTGTTTAATTTTAGATTTCTCTGGTTCGCTGCCACAACATTTACAGCTTGGATTTAATAAATCTATACACAAATTAGGTCTACCACATTTTTCACAAGCGTTGCCATCTGATAATTCATCACAATGTGGACAATTACCTCTCACATAAGCTTCATAAAGGTGCTTATCGCATTGCTTACAGAATAGAATATCGACTTCTTTTTCTACTAATTTACCTTCATTCCACAGTTTTTCAAAAAACTCTTTAACAAACTCGATATGGAATGTTGAAAAATGAGGTTTTACAAAAATATCCGGATTAATTTCTGCTAGTCTTAATGTTTTTTCAATTTCATTAGCAAAATGATCTGCCGTTTCTCTAGGAGATTTTTCTAATTGTCCCGCCTTAAACGGCACATAGCTTTGATGATCATCCGCTCCACTCATATAAAAGACTTCATTTCCTTTAAGTTTTAAATATCTAGTTAAAATGTCAGCTCCTGTATATGGACCAGATAGGTGCCCCACATGTAAATCACCATTAGGCGTTGGTGGTGTGGCCGTTATTAAATATTTCTTTTTACCTGAATCTAACTTCTTGCTATTTTTTTTACTAAAAGTATTTTCCCACCATATGGTGAAGAATATCAAATTTTCATCTGATGTATTTTTCAAACTATGTTCTTCAAATGGTGGAATAAAGATGGCGTCCCCTTGCGTAACAGGTTCTTCTTTTTTACCCACTTTAACTATTCCTTCACCCTTAAAGATAATAAAAGTTTCAACTTCATGATGTCCATGAATTTTAGAAATTTCTCCAGGTTCTATGATTCCCCACATTGCACCAAATGGTGAATCATATAATTTATTAGAATGCGGAAATAATCGTTGACACATAATATCATATTCATTTGTGAAAATCTGTGGATTTATCTTTTCAATATGCATCTTTAGACCCCCTATATTATGAAACCACGTTTTTAGTTTTTTCTTCTGTTAATGAATTATTTTCTTGTACGGTTTTTAAAATCTCATTTGATCGAATAGATAAATTGGATAATAAAGTGTCACTCAGTCCATGAGTGCTTTCATTTACACCCTGCAAATAAATACCAGGTTTAAATTTATCCGTTGTTTCTAAACGATAATTTCGGGAAACTTCAATATTATCTGAAATGTACGAGTTAAGATTTTTTAATAAAGGATGGTTCTTTTTACTTTCGTACCCAGTAGCAAGAATTACAGCATCAGCTTCAATAACAACTTCTGTATGTTTTACTATGTCTTTGTAATAAACAACCGCTTTATCAGACAGTGTTTTTATCTCCGTTAATTCTAAAAATGGCTTTATTCTAAAACGATCTTCTCCATGAAATTTTTGGTTATATAAAGCTTTATTAATTTGGCTTATTAAACTTCCATCCGCAGCTGCATAATTAGTATCACTGTGGTGTTTTAATAAAGCATCTCGATTTTTTTCTGGTAAAGAATAAATAAAGTCAATCATATTAGCGTCAAATATACGATTAACAAGCTTACTTTCATTTACAGCTTTATATGAGAAAGGTCTCATCGTTGCCGTAATATCTGATTTCGGATAATTATTGATTAGATGGAAAAATAATTCAGCTGAACTTTGTCCCGATCCTACAACTAAAAACTTATGAGCATCATTTTGTTCAAAGTTATTAATTTTGTTTTTAAATTGACTTGAATGAAATACTCTACTATTATTCATTTCAATATTTATTGGCGTTCTTGGTGTTCCACCCGTAGCCAAAACAATATTTTTAGTAATATAGCTCTCTAATTGATTAGTTTTTGTATTTTGCACAATAACTTCTAATAATTCGACAGAATCTTCAGACATAATAGGGTCTACTGAAATTACTGTTCGACTATAATAAACGTGTTCTTCTAATTGAGAAGCAACCCAAGACATGTAATCATTGTATTCAAGTCGTGACGGATAAAACTCTGAGAGATTAATAAAATCGCTTAGTCTTTCATTTTCATGTAGATAATTTAAAAAGGAGAATTTACTTTTAGGATTTTTTAGAGTTACAAGGTCTTTCAAAAATGAAATTTGAATATTTGTATTATCTAAAAGCATCCCCGGATGCCATTGATAGTGCGTTTTTTCTTCTAGAAAAATTCTTTCCATTGAATTATTTTCTTCTTCAATAGCAGTTGCTAAAGCTAGGTTCGCTGGCCCAAATCCAATTCCAATAACGTCATAGATTTTATTATTCATTTGACTCGTCCTTTTCGTTTTTTTAAATTCTCGTATATAATTTTGCTTTTTTATATTTTTTATATTTTTTTATAGTTTTTTTATAGTTTTTTTATAGTTTTTTTTATAGTTTTTTTATAGTTTTAAAAATAATTTCAGAAAAAATCTTATTTAGACATAGTAACTTTCTTACTTAAAAGTTCAGTGATAAGTTCAATTGTTGTGTTGACAGTAATATTATCCTTGTCTAATATAGGGTTTATTTCCGTGAACTCTGCAGCTACTAGGTTTGTATTATTTCTTAGCATATCAATTGCCTCTTTTGTATCATCTAAACTTAAACCATGTGGAACTGCCAATCCTCCTCCAGGAGCAAATTCAGGATCTAAAGCATCTAAATCAAATGTTAGATGAACTGCATCTGTATTATTATTGAGAATCTTAATTGCTTTTTCCATAATACTTTTTATTCCTTGTTTTCTCACATCTTCTGCTGTAAAAATTGTTACTCCTAAATTTTTGAGAAACTCTTCTTCCCCCGGGTCTAAATCACGAATTCCTATTTGTACGATATTCTTTGGATCAATTTTAGTTTCTTTCTCTAGAAAATCTTTAAATTTTTCGTTACCGTATCCTAAGAGAATTGCTAAAGACATCCCATGAATATTACCAGAAATCGATGTTTCAAATGTATTTGCATCCCCATGAGCATCAAACCAGATTACTCCCAATCGTGGTATTTTTCTAAGAATTCCAGTAACAGTACCAATTGCAATACTATGATCTCCTCCTAAAACTAATGGGAAATGCCCTTTTTCCAATTCGTTCTCAACTGTCGAAGCAATATTTTTACATATATCAATTACTTCATTTGAAAACTCTTGTTTGACAATTCCATAATTTTCATTATTGGTTGAAGGAAGAGAAATGTCTCCTAGATCAACAAAATCAATTCCGATTTCAGTTAATTGTTTAGACATACCGCCATATCTTACAACATATGGTCCAAGGTCAACCCCTCCTATACTAGCTCCGAAGTAAGTAGGTGCTCCCAAAATAGATACTTTCTTATTCATAATATTTTCCACTCCATTTCTATAAGAATACACATATGATTACTAGGTTTTAAAATGATACTATTAAATAATTTATCGATAAATCTAGCGGTTATATTCCTCATTAAAAACAAGGAATATAACAACCAGGTTTACTTAAGTTTTTATGCATGTACCGGAATTTCTAATTCTATATCTAATTGATTATCTAATACTCTAGCTCTTTGGCGCAATTTTTCTACATCAGATTTATCATTATATGGTGCTCTTAATGAAAGTAAGCCCGTTATATCAAATCCTTTTGGAGCATGATATACTTCAGCTCCTACTTTTGCTACAGGATAGTAAGCCTTATACTCTGGCTGTTCAGCAACAATTCCCAATTCATTTTTCTTTATAATTCCAGATCTATATACAAATTTAATACAAGTACAAGATTTTGGTGTTGTAGATCTAGTTAAGAAGAATTCCATAATATCCCCTTTACAATCTAATAAACCAAGAATATTAACGGCTACTAAATCAATTCCATGTACATCACGTATATTACGATAAACATGTCCGCCACTGATTCTAGTACTAAATTCTACAACTTTAAAATTCCCTTGCGTATCTCGGCGTAGTTCTACATTAAATAAACTGTTTTCAATAGCTAATTTTCCACATATTTCTTTAGCAATATTAACAACTATGTCTTCATCTACACCAACATACGGTAAAGTGTATTCATCTTCCTCGAAATATGGACCCATCATTTTATTTTTATTGTGAATTCCACCAAGGTAAAATTCTCCATTTAAAACGACTCCATCAACTGTAATTTCTTCACCAATCAGAAATTCTTCTACTAATGCCACACATTGTTGTGTTTGGTTAAAGTAGAATCCTTTATTTGTTTTAGAAAGATTAATAATTTTTTCTAATGAATTATTCAATTCTTCTAAGTTGTTAACTAAATATACAGATTCACTGCTAGCAGCCATAGTAGGCTTAATGATTACAGGGAAAGGAATATTTTCTATTTCTTTCTCTGCATCCTCTATAGAATTAACTTTTGCAAATTTAGGACTAGCAATAGAATTCTTTAACATAAATTCTCTCTGCTTTGATTTATCTCGAGATGTCGTAGCAGCTTCAACAGATAACGCTTTATTCCCAAAGCGTTCATTAATTTTAGCAGTTAAGACAATATCAGTTTCTTGCCAAGTGACAAAAAAGCTAATTCCTATATCTTTTCCTTTTGCAAAAATATAATTTTCAGCATCTATTTCAGAAGCCTCTTCAAGTACAATTACTTCTTTAAAGCGCGCATCCATTGTTTTACTTGGTACACTCGTAAACAAGTAAAGTTCATCAGATATTCTTCCTGCAGTTTCAATATGATCACCATGAATGCTATAACCTTTTCTCATGATGATTCCAATTTTTTTATTTTTCATATGTAATCTCCTTTTCTTCTCTGTATATCTTGATATCACGTTGTAATCGTATACTAAAACTTTTAATTGTTCAATAGATTAGAAATATTTAGAAATATTTTCCCGTAAATATATTTTTATGTAAAAAAATACTAAAAATTCCCAAATCAAAAGTCATACAACTAGATATTTTTACTTAAGAAAAACAAACAAGAATTCATTAAAACGCCGTAAAGTTTACCTTTTTTAAACATAAATTTACTATTTTTAACATTTATGTTTTTTTCTATTGATTATTATTTATTGAAAAAATTTATTTTTCTTTAATGGAATTACATACTTGCCTATAATTAGTTGTTGTCTAATTTAAACAAACTTGATAAAAAGATATTTATTTTTACCTTTCTTATTATGCAATTATCGTTGTAATTAAAAATCTTTTTCGCAAGAGTATTCAGCAGGTGCAAAGAAAACTAGTACCGTGAGATCTTCTTCAATAGTATGAAATCTATGTTTCATGTTAGCCTTTACATAAATAATAGAACCAGATTCCACAAAAATATTTTCACTCTCTACTTCAAGTTGTGCTCTGCCATTGATAATATAATATACTTCATCTTCTGTATGTGGTTGTTGCATATCTAAAGATCCTGCTTTCAATTCATAAATCCCCATACTTAGATCCGTTTCATGCAAAAATTCATAATAATTTTTGTCTATATTTCTTTTTTCTCTTAAAATCTGTGTAAGTTGATAATTTTTCATTTGCTATCCTCCTAATGTTATAAAATTCTAGAATCAATTAACTTAGTTAACTTAATAAAAGGAATATATCAGGTATAATCTAAATTCCTTTACATGTGTCTAAAGAATTAATTAAAGATATATAAACTGCCAGCATAACAAAAAGAGATAGAAATAGTCCTATCTCTTTTCTACATAAAGGCCATGCTTACAGATTATCCTTTCATTTCAAATTTAATTTTAATAGGGGAAATCTTAATATTCAATCTCTAAAATATTTTCTCAATATGTATAATTTAATCTTTAATTTATACTATAGTTAATTCTATTTTTAACACATTATCCAAATATATGGTGTCTTCTCACTCTTATGAAGGATATTAATTCAAGGATCACACCGAGATGAATTTATTACCAGCATTGTAAATAAGTTCTTGAATGAACTATCTATTTTTCCTTACATATAATACTTCTTATCAGATATCGCGCTTTGTATAACAAAGTACTAGATAATATCTTCTTGTTTTAATTTACCTTTAACCTTTTATTATAATCCGTAAAATAAAGAAACAATATATGTACTAATAACATACCTAACAATCTTAATTATAAGCAGTCTTGTGAACTATAAACATCAAAGAGGAAGCTGTACGCATAGTAGTATAAATACCCTGAAACAAGGGGATTTATTCGGTTTTGTTAAGATTAATTCGGAGGCTATTAAAAATAAAAATTAACCAAAGTAAATACTACCGAGTATTGGGTAGTTCATATAACCATTCCGTAAAATCTATAGAAATTGAAAGGAGATAAATACATATGAAAAAAATGAATTTCATTAGATCACTTATACTTATATTCACAGTTATAGCTCTAGGAGCATGTAAAGATGCAGAACTCAACAATTCACTAAATTGGGATGTACAAAAGTTCTCATTTACAGATCAAAATGGGAAGCAATTTGGATCAGCTGAGTTACAAGATAAAATTTGGGTAGCTGATTTCTTCTTTACAAGTTGCCAAACAGTTTGTCCACCTATGACAGCAAATATGGCAAAAATCCAGAGAATGTTGAATACGGATGGGATTAAAGATGTAGAGTTTGTATCATTTAGTGTTGATCCTGAAGTAGACACACCAGAAAAAATAACAGAATTTATGAAGGTCTATGAAATGGATGGAAATAGGACTCATTTCCTCACGGGATATAAAAGAGCAGATATTGAAAAGTTTGCTAAAGAAAATTTCCAATCACTTGTAACTAAACCAGAAAATGACACACAAGTTATACATGGTACAAGTTTTTATCTGATTGACAAAAATGGAAAAGTTCTAAAAAAATATTCAGGTGTCGAAAATACTCCTTATGACGAAATTGTTCAAGACATTAAAAAAATTCGATAAAAAAATTCTATTAAGTCAATATTTAGAGGAAAGTGAAAGTTTACTTTCGTTTTTTTAACATTTACAGCGAAATTTGTAATTACTTTCTCAATATATATACTATTGTTGATTATGGTTTTAATATTAAGAATCAGCAAAAATCTAAGCAAAATAAAAATATAATGGTTATCCTTTTTGTTTACTCCTTGTGCTTAAGATAAGATCGTGTTCGCCGATCTTATCTTTTTACTTTGTATACTTTTGATACAAAAAAGAATCCTTATATAATAAGAATTCTGTATCTGGAACTAAAAATTTTTAATAATTCAGGAGATTATTTGTTTGTAGACCACTTGCTTCCTACTATGAACCATCGACAGTAAATTTATCTGTTGAAACAATCTGCCCCCGTTAGGGAACCCTACTTTTTAAAAATATAGTAGAGAAGATGGATATGATGATTAGTCTAGTTACTACGTACATGAGGATTGAATTAGGATCTACGGAAGAATTAAAAGAACTTCAGAAAGAAATTATTCATGCTCAATCATATCGAATGAATTTTTATATATTTTGAAGAGTTTACTTTGCGGTTCATAGCAAGAATCCTGTCATTACCCCACCAAAGTAGAATACTCCCGCTATAATACTTATTATCATTTTCACGTTCCCTTACGTTTCCCCTTATAATTCTGATTTACACCCAATGATTGAAGCTGAATATTCAATTCCATTTACAATTACTTATGTTCGATATTGTACTACAACCTCTAAACCCTTTAAACGAAACTTCTTTACAACTTTATTATCACTTTGTTCTTCTTTACAATACATTTAATCTATTAAGATTTAAAAAATTATACAACAAAAGAGTGACTCGGTTTAGAATCACTCTTTTCAGCTACCTCTTAACTTCATACCATTTATAAGTGAGTTCTTCACCAAACTCACTTGTGACAATCTCTTTGACCGATGAATGTTGCAACTAAGAACGGCCTATTCAATATTTTCTATTCAAATATGGTAGAATGAAAATATATCCAAAACGGAGGGAAAACAAATGAACTCAAACACAAAACAGTTTATTTATGATATCCAGCAAAGAAAAAACAATTATATAGAAAATATATTAATAGCAATACAACATCCTGAAAAAGAGCATTCTGAACAGGTCATTCAAAATATAGTAGAGAAGATGGATATGATGATTAGTCTAGTTACTACGTACATGAGGATTGAATCAGGATCTACGGAAGAATTAAAAGAACTTCAGAAAGAAATTATCCATGCTCAAGCATATATCCAAAAAAGAAAATTTGAAGAAACACAGAGATAAAATCCTGTGTTTTTATTTGGACGTCTATGAAACCAATTTGTTATAAATCAAATTAGATGTAATTTAGTCATTTTTTTGGCATAATCCATACAATTTGTTGAATTCGTACAATATACGGTACCGTATCTTCAATGAGCAAATGATCTGGTTTATCATCTTTTAACTTTCCTCTTACATTACCTCTTACAGTTTCAATAACCACATATTTACCAATTACTGATTGTAATGTCTGATATACGTAGGGATTAGTTGTACTTACCATATGTTGTTCACTCAAGTCATTTCCTTCCGAATAACTCATTCTATAAGACTCCTTTCCAATTTGCATTCTTTCTCCTGATATATGATATAAATAGAAGGATACTTCATTATAGGAACGGAAATAACATTTTAATAAGATACGGTTTCTATTTCTAAATTGCTAAAACATTATTTATATAAAGTTACTTTTACTAGTTAATAGGTGATGATAAAGGAATATTTTGAATGTACATCTAGTTTGTTCCTTTCAGGATATGTATCATTTTAAATACGCCCTTTATTAGAATAGTACTCATACTTTTTTTGAGATTCTTTCGTAATACGTGCGTTAAGTAAAATTGCTAACAATAAAAACACTCCATATTTTCCGCCTGTAGCTCCTATGATAATTACACTACTACAAACAAGCACAATTAATAGGATAAATGAAACTAAATAAATACGGTCATAATTCTTTGACATCTTCTGGTATTTTATGCGTTCTTTCCTTGCATCCATCTAAATTCCTCCTTTAAATTATCCATTTCACTATCAAATAAATCTCGCCCTTAAAAAGGAAACAATATATCGTTATATAAATTAGTTTGTTTTTTTATCAACTAATTTATATAACGTAAAAAGAAATCCTACCAATATTAAGCTTTCCACCATGATAATCCCGACCCTCTCCTTCCTATTAACCCCAACACATCAGATAAAAGTTATCTATATCGCATTATTAGCTGCAGCAAACAAAAAGGATCCTCCCTTCTCTTAAAGGCTGATCCTTTTCTTCTCGCATGCAACTATTTTTAGCTATTCTTGATTAATTAGAATAACAGCTGGTCCATCTACACGAATTCCACCAACTTCAATCTTTTCATAAGGCTCAACTGTAATAGAGATGATCCCTTCTCGCTTCTTTAATTCATTACTTAATTCTTTTGTTAACATTTTTTTCATGTGTGCACTCCTTCTTACTGCTTAATTTTCTATTTGTATGTAAATAAAATTTAAAATGGTTTCCTAGTCTGGAAACCATTTTTTGTAGTTGACCATATGGTGTTACCAGTTCGTTTATCAATTTTACGTAAAGAAGATAAACAATTACTATTCACTGTCTCAGTAGATGTAAGGAACTCTAAAAGATAGCGGTGAGATTGATTGTTTTTTCTTCTAGAAATAATGACTTAGATAGTATATTACCTAAAACAATGAAAGCCCTACCTCTCTTTCATCCTTACGGCTCCTTGTCCGTGCCAGTGTGAATCAGGATTGCAAAAATCAAGTTACTATTTAATCGAGTTATTTGATGAAACTTCGAACGTTCGTAAAAGAAATTTAAAAATAAAAATGAATTAGATTGAAGTAATAACAAAAGAGGTATCTACTCTAAAAGTGAGCTGAAGAAGTTGAATGTCTTTGAAATAATTTACTTTTAATAATCATCATATACCCAGAAAGTTCAGGATATTCCTGGGGGATGTCATACATTATTTATAATAAATCTTAACAGAAACTTTTTATTTGTTTCTCAGTGATTCCTTTAATTAATTCTAGCTCACTGACCAAAAATTTATATGCATCATCCAACAATTTTTTTTCGCTTGTATTCAGTGCTTTTTCCTTCTTCATACGGATTAAATCACGTATAACTTCAGCACCTTCTTGTATTTCACCCGTTTTTATTTTATCCGTGTTTACTTTATGCCTTTGTTTCCACGGCAGTAATTCATCTGATTCTCCATGCTGAAAAACTTGTATAATGTGCGTTAATGCAAGTATATCAATAACTGGGCGTATATTTGAACTCAATATTTTACCCGTAGGAATCATGACTTGCATATTACTGATTGACATTTTTATAACATAATACTGTTGTTTTTTCCCTGAGAATTCTTTTTCTTCTATGGCTTCAATTATACCTGCTCCGTGCATTGGATAAACAATGTTATCGCCAATTTGAAACATATAATCCACCTCCATATGTGGTAACCTTCTCAAGCTTAACACACATGTTATTTTTTATCAAATATTTAATAATATCATAACTCTATTTTTCGTGTCAATCACTTTTTCTTCGGAAGTTAAATCAAGTAAAACAGCCGCAAAATAATAGAGAGCGTTCCTGATTTCCAATAGAAGAAAAAGGAATTCCCACGCGTATATTCTGAAATCTCTACCCATTAACGTAGATCAGTTTTTCCTTGAAAACGGCCAAATCGATCCCGTATTTTTTTCAATCTTATATGGTACTCCAAAATCTCAATTCTTGCTTTTTCTGCTAGAGGGGCAATTGGTCGTAAGTCTTTTAACCCCCAATACTCAACCACTACATCAAGTACTTGATCAAAATATTGTAGTGGTCCATAGTTTGCTTCTTTTGCAATCACAGCCATTCTATTTTCAAAATCAGGCATGACGGCACCTGGCATTTTAAAATTCTTAATCACATTGGCAATATGGTAGCAATAATTAGGTTCTAATTCCAAATGTGTTCGAATGACGTCTCGATAAAACGCATAATGAAGAGTCTCATCTTTGGCGAGACGGCGTAATAATGTAGCAAGATCTGGATCATGCTTACTTGCAACCTTAGCTACATTATTGTAAAACACCATCGTTGCAAGTTCTTGTAGCGTCGTATACGTCATGGCTTCGATTGGTGTATGAAAATCAGGCTCAAATCCACCCTCAACGACTGATTTTCTTAATTCATGTATTCGTTTAGGATTCACACTTCGAGTGAGTAGCAAATATGTCTCCAATAAATTCGAATGTTGATCCTCTTCTGAGGTCCAAGTATGAATAAAGTCTGTAATAACAGAAAGGGAGCCTTTAAAAGTCGCAGATAAATACGTTGTAAACCATGGTAAATTCACTTCTGTTAATAAAGCTGTTTCAATGGCTGTAATTACACCAGATGGAAGAGTAACTTGACTTTCATCCCAAGGAACTCTTTTAAAGTCCATTCCCTTATCCCATGGTAAAAACTCATGATAACCCCAGTCTATCTTCTATGCTCTTATTTTATGTTGTTCATACAGTTCTTTTAAACGTGGTTCTAATTGGAAATCTAAATCATTTGTTAGCATATAAGTGCCCCCTTTTCTTATCATATAAATAGTCATTCTATATTTACTCTTAAAATTTTCTACAAATAAATATTACGTTCCTTTTTTAAAGTCAAACATAATAAATTTGTAACAAAATTCTTTAAGAGCGCTATTTTTTTATATAATTTTTTCATATAAAAAGGGATACTGAGGATAACATTCATGGATGAAGATACTTGTCATGTTTTAAATCTTGGTGAGTGTAAAAAGGTGCAAGCCTATAAAGAATCGTTTTATAATAAAGATTGATAGTATTTTATACACACTATCAACTTATTTAGATGTAAAATCCATTTAGCGCTTGAAAAACAAATAAAGTTGATGAGATAGCCTTAAACGACAATTCCCAACAAGATTAATATACATTGGCTAAGTTAGACCGAATTTTGTGAAACAGTATATCACACAAAGGAAAGAGGCGATAAACATGGAGTCAACGGAAGCGCATATGAAGGAAAAACAACGCAGAGAAAAAATAGAAATAATATTCAGCCATATGGTAAAAGGAGAAGGTTATTTTCACGGTTCTTCTTATAAATGGAAAAACATTGTATATCAAAATTATAATCGAATACAACAAAAAGAGTTGGAAATCGAACAAATCATTTCAGAAATGGAAAAAGAAGGGGTCAGTTTTGCGCAGCATCGTTCACTCATACACTATCCCGTCATTGATTTTGTAAAATATATAGCTAAGATTTATAAGGAGCCCCTCAAATACAATAATCATATTTAAAATAAACCTTTATAAAATGTTTATTTTAAGAGATTTTTAACTATACCCCAAAAAAAATATAATATTCTTTTTATTCGCAATCCTATTTATTTTTGTTATAATATCAACTATAACGTATTATATTCGTTTGTATATCTTCATATTTTGGGAATTTTATTGCACAAAAAGACAACTCTTAATTGGAGTTGTCTTTTATTTTTTTCGATATACATAATACTATTCTGATGCAAAAAATCAAAGATTCTTACAAGTATAGAAAAAGTAAGGTTTTTCATAGTAGAGATGCTACTTTATTTCCTTATATTCCTTCATTATTTTATAAAACGTGTTTTTCTTTAGCTCCAACATTTGCATAAACATGATAGCTGTTGTTTCTCCACTTTTCCATTTCGAATAAGTTTCTTCTATATAGGGTTACGGCTACATGCCCATCAACTTAAGAGTTCAGAATTAACCCCAAAACGAAAAAATGAGCTTTTTTGTTACAAGTTAGCACAAAATTTCGTTCTGGGGGAACTATAAAATTTTACAATAACGAACGTTTCTAAGAAAGATTAAACGATTTAAGCCCATTGGAATAAAGGGTTCAAGCCGCTTAAAGTATTTTTATTATTTCCACTGTCTACTTGACAGGGAGCTGTTTAAGATTAATTCAAATGGGTTCTTTTCTTTTGGAATGAACTTGAGTTTTTATAAAAAAATTTGATTAAAACTCAATAACATTTGGATTTATGCATATTTTCTTCGGATTTTGCCAACCACCAATAACAATAAGGGAATCCCTAGCTCATAGACGGGAAATGCAATTGGAATTACGAAAAATATGTAGTAATAATGGGTAAATGTCTGGATATTTTTAACTGATACAGCTAAGATAAACGAAATTGGAGCAAGAACCCAAGCTACTTTTCGCCAATCCTTCAAATGAAACATTTGTGCTGTTCCATAACAAGCTAGAAACATGTATAACGCCAGTTTAACAAAAATACTAAAAAACCAAATAATAACAATCAAAATATCCACATTTTGAATGAACTCCATGACGGATATGTACCGGCTCAAATCGTAAACCGGATACAAAAAGCTTGAAGGCAAATTCGGACCAAATGTTAAAATGACCGCTAATGTTCCAATCGTTACCATGAAAACGGCCAGTCCTACTCCCCACATCGCCCGCGATGACGCTTGTTCTGGTTTGTCCATAAAGAAAACAAACATCATCATCATGACAGCCTCCCCGAAAAATGCAGCTACAGGAGTATAGGAGCCTTTAAGTATGGGAAGCCATCCAGAATCATGATAAATAGGCCGCATATAATTCCAATTCATATTGCCAACATTCAAAATGATTACAAACGTTATCATTAAAAGTACAATTGGCCCTATGATTTCACTTAAACGTCCAATACCTTCCACCCCGCCTTGGTAAATAATAAAAATGAGCAATAACATTGCAGTCAAGACAATAACCCACAAAGGTGTATTATGAAACAAAGCGATAATAATGAACTCACCAAATTCACGGACGGTTATCCAAATTATCATGTACCATCCAAAGAAGTAAGGAATCATCAGTAGCTTTCCTATCCATTTACCAAGAATGGTTTGACTAAATTCAATTAGCGTTTGTTTCGGATAGAGCGAACCAAGTGTAGTTGCCAAAAAAGTAAGAGCAACCCCTATCCCCCCTGCAATCAAGATTGAAATCCATGCATCTTGTTTGGCAGTGCGAATCGTCGCTGGAATAACTAGAAGGAGTGATTGTCCCACTTCAAATGTGAACATCATCCAAAAGATTTGCCTGCCAGAGATTTTCATTGAATTTCTCACACTCTATATTCCTCCTTATTTTTTTATTTCATTTTTCTTTAACTGCAACGGTGGTCCAGTCAGTCCTACTCGCCGAATAGTAAGCTTTGTATGAACAGAAACCTGCACTTTTCGAAATTGTTTACTCCAATTCTTTTTTAGCCCTTTCCATTCGGATGGATATTTTCGATGAATGGCTTCCCCAAATCCAAAGATATCGGTTCCGTATTGTTTTTGAACCTTTTTAATAGTTTGGAGAGCTTGCTTTTCAGATTGTTTTTCCAATACATGTTCTAAAAGAGTTATATTTTTTGGCTGCGAAAGATCTAAATTCGTATTATTCTCCTGAATTGTTCCTTCGCCAGAAAAAACAATATCACACTTAATTGTGTCCCCTTGTATAGTAGGTATAATTTTTCTATTGATTTTTGTCATATATAAACTTGCACTACCATTTCCTTTAGAGGCGCTTGCTGTAACCGTCTGTTTACTTAAACGATTCACTATCCAAAGAGTAGTTAACCATTCCTGCATGTTTATATACCCTACCAATTTGAAATCGTTGTTAAATATAGCACCCCCTACAATTTGAAACCCTTTGACCTCGTTTTTACCTTTTTTATGAGACATATTTAGTTTAATAACAGGCAAAATTGGGGTGATTCCATCACTCGTACCAGCAATAAGAAAATTTAATAAAGACATGTCTCCCAATGCCTCTATTTGCGTATGCTCTTTAAGTGCCCCAAGTGCCGGGATAGACTCTAAAGGGAGGGATGCTTTCAGAAATTCTTTTGCAGTATTCCCCTTTATTACAAACGCACCTGCTCGTAATCGAATATCCGGATCGCGGCTATATGCATCTAAAACTGGCGTGAGACCATTTTTAGCCATTTTTTCTCCAATCAATATTACACGCTGGTGCCCTCGAAAGATTTCTCTCGACATTTTTGTTTGCATCATTTGTACAGCTTCATGTGTATCCCTTCCAGTTCCGGATTCTATAAAAACCGCTTTTCCTGCATTACTTCTTCCGCTCTGTCCCATTCCCATTTTTGATGGGATGATAAACTGAGCGCTAATTTCAACCTTATTATTCTTCGCTTGATCAATTCCCCATCCTAATTCAATTGCCAGATCATTTAACTCCGTACGATCCCAGCAGCCCGTCAAGAAAAATAAAGAAATGACCAATATCATACAAAATGCCTTGTACAGGCTCATTCTGTTTCCCCTCCCCGTTTCGCACCTGGCTTTTGTCCATCTGGAAAACGGACTTTTTCTTCACCAGATACCATTATAGGACGGTGCGTCATGTTCCAACGAGGTGTTCGAAGTAAAACATCCTTTAAATCACTCGGAGTCTGAGGCGCAACCGGACTTAAATACGGAATGCCAAAAGAACGAATGTTAGTTACATGAATCAAAATCGCAAGAGTGCTTATTGCAATACCATATAGCCCAAGCATCCCCGCCAATAACAGCATCGGAAAGCGTAACATCCGGTAAGCGGTTCCTAAGTTGTAGCGCGGGAACGCAAACGACGCAATACCGGTTGTCGCAACAACAATGACCAAAGGTACCGAAACAATACCTGCTTGCACCGCAGCTTGTCCGATAACAAGTGCTCCCACAATGCTAACTGCTGATCCAATAGGTTTTGGTAACCGAACGCCCGCTTCCCTCAAACCTTCAAATATAAATTCCATCATTAGCGCTTCTATGACAGCCGGGAAAGGAACGCCTTCTCTCGCAGCTGCAATACTAATAAGCAAATTTGTCGGAATTAATTTCGGATGAAAGGTTGTAATAGCGACATAGAGAGACGGAAGAAATAATGAAATATTGATTAATATTAAACGTATCCATCGAATAAAAGTTGTGTAGATGGAGCGTTCATAATAATCCTCCGCTGCTTGCAGACCTGTCCAAAATGTCATAGGAACGATCAAAACGAAAGGTGTGTTATCCACTAAAATGGCTACTTTCCCTTCTAATAGACTTGCACACACTGCATCTGGCCGCTCGGTATTTTGAATTTGCGGAAAGGGAGAAAAAGGTTGATCCTCGATAAACTCTTCAATGAAAGCTGAATCCAACACTCCATCAATTTGAATTCGCTGTACCCTTTGGCGAACTTCGTCCAAAACCGAATAGGGAGCAATCCCCTCAATGTAGGTAATCACCACATCTGTCTGTGATAATTCCCCAATCGTATAGGGTTCCATTTTTAGTTTTTGGCTCCGAATTCTTCGGCGAATAAGGCTCGTATTGACTCTTAACGTTTCTGTAAAACCGTCCCGAGGACCGCGAACAGAGATTTCGGCAGCAGGCTCTTCAATACTACGTTTTTCAAACCCTTTTAAATCCGCAATCAGGGCTTGACTCTCTCCATCTGTTAAAATGACGATATTTGCTTTCAATACTCCCTCTATAACTTCACGAAGTTTAGAAACCGTCTTTACTTGAGAAACAGCAATAAGCTGATTTTGGATGATTTCCCCTACTGAATCCAAACCCTTTAATCCACCAGGCATACCTTCGAACATCATTGGTTTCAAAACAACCTGTTCCAAAATCTTAGTGTCAGTTAATCCGTCTATATAAATAAAAAGAATTTTAGTTTGACTATTTATTATAATTGGACGAAAAACAATATCGGAACAATTTTCAAAAACTTGTTTCAAAGCTTCTTCATTCGCAGATACACTCTGTTCAAGTTCACGATCTTGATCATTTTGGAGCAGCATACTTGCACTCTCAAGTTCCTGAATATCTTTTTTAAAACGCTTTATCATACGAAGTTTCTTCATCATACTACCCCATTTATCGAACGGTTTATGTTTTTTATAAAAAGTAGATTTTCTATATTTGGACCTTAAAGTTAATGAGTCCTTGTTAGCAAATTTTTATATACCTTCCCACCTAATGGTTTTGAACAAATAATGATTTTCGGAAGGTAAAATCATTCGTCTGCAAAATACCAAGAAGAAAATACACCATCGATATCTTTCTTAAAATTTCCATACACAGGAGAATTATTCAATTACTTATTTAAGTTAATTAATCGACAAATTGGGAGGCGCATTTACATAGCTAAGTAATGACTACTTTTTGTATTGATTTATTAAAAGGAAACAGCCGTATTTCTCAAACGAGAAGATACGGCTGTTATGTTTTCGAGAGTAAACAATTTTATTTGTATTGAAAACTAGTTTTTATAATAAGGATTCATAAATATTATATTAAGAGGTACCGCCACATCGCTATCAACCTAAGATTTCAAATTACCCCCAAAACGACAAATCTCACTTCTGATCTGAAAAAAGATAAGAAGTGAGATTTTTTTGGATACTACCAATAATGATAGGTTATATAAACCTCGCATGAAGAATTGCTAATTCACATAAATCGGTTAGCGGAAATTAACAATAGTTTCCTTCTTCATCAATCCCAATTGGATAATATGGCATAGATTTTATAATCTCATACAGTTCTTGGTGCGTTCCTGATAACCAATCTGTAACAAAATTTCTCGGATTAGCGTACCCTTCACCTAGCATATTTAATTCTTCACATTTCAACCAATATTCCCTCAAGACAGCTATAATTCGTCCTTGATTAGAGATAGGTCCAAATATCTCCTGAATCCATTTTTCTAACTCTTTCTTACATTCAAATTTATACTGATTTATGATACGAATTCTTTCAAATCGTTCTTTTTCTTCGATAACAGCCTTGATTAGTTCAAAAACGTAATCTTGAAATAACTCATCGTATTTAGACATTCTTAGTTTCTCCTTCAAAAATCGAATCTGTTTAGTTTTAACTTACGAAACATCTAAAATAAAAAGTAATATTAAATATATGTATATCTCATACAAATCGAGTTAACATAACTCAAATAAAGGAACCTACTTATAACAATCTCCCTTGTCAAGGAAATCAAAAATACGTTCAATATTTTTTTTTCAAATCTCATTGAAGAATGGATTGCATTAAGAAAGATTTCAACTTTAGCATGCTCTTTGCCTAGTAAACTATTAACTTTCAAAGCAAAATCAATAGTTTGTTGTATTGCAATTTTTTTTGCACCAGAACCAATTTTCTTATGTAGAAAAGATCCAAGTATCAAATCGGAACTTCCATTTTTATTTATTAAAATTAGAGCTTACGAAGAAGGTGGTTAATCAGAGCAGCCCTAACAGGAAGTTGATTGATTTCAATATGCTCATTTTCGGCATGGTTACCTTCTCCCACTGGACCTAACCCATCTAGCGTTGGAATGCCTAATGCGGAAGTGAAATTCCCATCACTGCCCCCACCCACTGATTCCTCAGTCAAGTGAAACCCTAATTCAGATGAACATGTTTTTGCCAGATCAAATAATTTTTCATTTTGAGCTGTTCTTTCCATTGGCGGGCGGACAACTCCACCTGCAACCTGTAAGGATATCCCTTCCAGATGCGGCTTTAGCCCATGAATGATTTTCGAAACACGCTCCCCCTCACCGAACTGGCTGATTCGTAGATCCACATTCAGTTCCGCTTGTTCTGCTACCACATTTAAGCCACTTCCTCCTCGTACCACGCCGACATTTAGAGTTGTGTCTAACTCATAATCGGTAAGTGAGTGCAAGAATAAAATCTGATGAGCCATTTCCTGTATCGCGCTGATTCCATCCTGATGATCCTGCCCTGCATGCGCTGCTTTTCCTCTAATCTGGATTGAAAACTTGCCCACTCCTTTTCGGGCTGTTTTAAGTGCACCTGTATGTGGCGCTGCCGGCTCCGGAACGAGAACAACCTGGCTCTTTAAAGCTTCCTGTTCGATTAATGCTCTAGACGTGTTGCTTCCAACCTCTTCATCGCTAGTGCAAAAGAAAACGATTTTCTTGTTTAAGGAAATCTCCAACTCACGGCAGGCTTTCAGTGCCCAAAGAGCTTGGATAATTCCTCCTTTCATATCCAGAATGCCTGGCCCATACGCCTTGTTCCCTTCTACTCGGTAGGAAAGTCTTCCTACTTCACAAACAGTGTCAAAATGGCATATGATTAAGATTTGGTCATCGCCTTTCCCATAACTAAACCGGAGGTGATCCCCCGCATGCTCTTGGGGAATCACTTCCGCCTCAATGTCAAGATGCTTCTTAAACAGCTGTTGAATTACTTCTCCACATTGATCCACCCGTACTTTCGAATGCGAAGGCGACTCAGCTAGCACAAGTGTTTTTAGATCCTCCAAGATCTCTTCTTGGTGTTGTTTTAAATATTCTAGTACTTTATCCATATTTGAATTCCCCTTAATAAATGGTCAATTTTTTAGAAAGGTCCCCAGTTAATCATCACACCGATAATGATGAAAATACATGAGAGGACAAACCAAACTGCCGTTAATGGAAGCATGAACTTCACCCATTTTCCATAGGAGATGCCACTCGTTGCTAGTATACCCATCAGCACACCGGATGTCGGATTGATGGTATTTACTACTCCTTCCCCCAACATAACTGCTTGAACAACTAATTGACGTGTAATATGCAGCAAATCTGCCAAAGGAACAAGAATCGGCATCAACACAGTAGCTTCCCCGGAACCTGAAGAAATCAAAAAGTGTAGAGCTGCACTTCCAATAAACATTCCAATCGAAGCAGCCATCGGAGACAACGGTTCAAGGAATTGGGCCAACGCATTGACGATGGTATCTAATATCCTTGCATCCTCAAGGATTAAGCCTACGGCTCTAGCCATCCCGACAATAAGAGCTCCATAGACCATTTTTTTACAACCTTGAATAAATGTCAATGCAATATCATTTGCACTCATTCGAGCGATCAAACCGGCGCCGATGGCAATAAAAATGAAAAGACCAGCCATTTCATTTTCCGTCCATTTAAATTTCTGAGAGAAAACGATAAAACCTAGCAAGGACAATCCCGCAAACGATAAAATTAGCTTTTGCTGCAAGGAAACTTTTACCGTAGTCTCTACTTCAGCACCTTTCACTACAATCCCAGAAGTGAACGATTCTGGGCCAAGGATGCTTTTGGTCGGGTCCTTTCGAATCTTGCGTGCATACAAATATATATATATAAGAGTAGCAGCCAAAAATGCTAGGTAGATAATAATCCGGTAGCCCATTCCCGAGAAAAGCGGAAGTTCGGCAATACGCTGGGATAGCCCGAGCGTTTGAGGAGCAAAAACAGGTACGTTCCAACCAACAAAAGTTCCTAGATAAATAAGAGAAACGCCGAAAATAGGATCCAATTTCAATTCACGTGCGATAAGTAATCCTAACGGAATGAAAGCGATTACAGCATTGACTAAAATCCCAGTCGTTCCCAAAACAGAAAATAGCAATCCTACAGGGATAATTAACAACAGTAAACGATTCTTGAATCGAGTAAGGGTGGACTTAAGAAGCGCATCGATCGCACCCGATTTTTCAATGACCGCTAAGGCTCCGCTTGTAAATAAGATAAGGAAAATAAGCGGCGCACCTTTTACCATTCCGTGTTGGATCGTAGTAAAGAAGTCTATGAAACCTGTGGGATTTGAATCAATATAATGAAAACTTCCAGGTACCGTTAGGGTGACATCTCCTTTTTTTATCTTGTCAAATGCACCTGACGGTAAAATGTATGTGGCAATAGCGCAGATTAATGCAACAAAAAATAATAGAACATAAGCGTCAAGCTGTGCGAACCTTCTATTCTTATCTACTTTCTCATGAGCGGCTGTCTTTTCAACTGCTGTCTCTTTCCTAATTGATTGCATGAAATTTCCTCCAATTCCGAAATTCTTTTTTCATCTTACTCCTCTTTTTTCCTTTGGCGCTTTGAACCCCTTATTTTGATTGACTCTTCAATAAGTCATCTCCTCTTTTCATTGTGTTTTAAACTTCAGAAGTCACAGTTTATTAAAGCAAGAATCATGCCAACTTTAATTGATGAGAATATTCTACCAAATACTGATATTCAGTCAATTTTTAAGTTGTTTTATTAGTATCGGGTCAGTTTTTAGGTTGTTTTATTGGTTATTTTATAACCTAAAATATAACTATTACTATATTATCGATTCATAATAGCAAATTAAATCTTCCGTCCAAAGAAAGATTTGGTGCCAATAAATGTATTTAAAAGTAAGGTACTCTTGCCGAAAAGGCGGATTCGTATCCCTCACGATTGTCCAATCTCTATCATAATAACGCGGATAATGAAAGGTGACGCTGACCAAACGCAAAAAAACTACAAAAGACATATTATAAAAATTAAAAAGATGATTCTTCTACTTTGAATTGCAACCGAATTTTTAGTAACACTCTAATCTATCATTTTAGCCAAGAAGACTCCCTTCTCAAAGAACGTGAAAAGGACATCCCAGTGAGTAGTAGGGAGATAAATTGGCTTTTTGCATAAATAGAACTCGTCTGTTGGCTGTCGTTCACCTATAACATTCAAGAGTCGTAAAAAGAAAAAAACATTAAACTTGTAGCACAAAAACCAAGTTTCAAATTGAAAAAAAGACTGAAAACCATACCAATTTCGTATCAACCGTAGGGACTATGGGGATATCCTTCTAAATAACTAGCGGTTACGCTGGTGTTCGTAGGAATCTCATACTTCAAGCGCAGCTAAGTGGGGCAAAAGCTTCAGCTACTAAAAAAATCATTTACACGCCGTATGTTTTATGAATGAAAAAATCCGAAAGTATGCAAATTGCGAATAATAAATTGCATACTTTCGGATTTTTAATTTTATTCTTTATTTTGTTACGGTACCCTTTAGCCACGCATGAAGCACAAAAATCAGCAATTTACCACAGAGAATGAAAATGGTTCGGGACTTTCAATACTAATTATTAATCCAGTCAATCTAGTCCATAGATTCATGAGGCATTTGGCGCTCTTCATTTTTATAAAGAATAAACTACGCCTATTTAAGCATTACCTTTTATCCCAATTTACAGAAGTTAATTTTCATGGTAGCTGAATAACTAAACAAATATCACTTTTGTAAAATGGGCCCTTCAGGTTTCCAAAGGGATTAAAACCCTAATCAAAAACTTCCCTATTTGTGAGGTTTTAAATTTATGTCCTTTTACTTAGGACAGACAAACAATAACTACTAGGGCATCTTCTTCAATTAATTAATTTCTTTTTGATACTTTGTAAAACCTGTATCCCCATAGGAGTGATCGTTGTACCTTGCTTCTTGACACCTACTGCGACACATCCACATCGTTTGAGAATCGTTAGCTTATAGCGAATTTGAGCTTCGGATAAGGGATGGGAGAGCAATGAGCGTAAAACAGTTCGTCCCACCCGTTCCTGCCGTTTACTCATATTCCACAAGATCGTCAATATATCTTCATAATCCATTAGGGAACCGTGACGTGACAAGAATTGAAGGATGTCCTCCCTTTCCACTGTTTCGCCTTCGGCTGTTGGATCGTGAGGAGTTGACAAGATAAGGCTATTATTCAATATACGTTCAGGAATATGTTGTAACTTCACTGTATCTCCTTCCACGATTACCATCAGATACTTAATGAAATTTTCCAACTCCCGAATATTACCTGGCCAGCTGTAGTTTAAAAGAACATTTTTTACTTCAGGTGTAAATCGTAGTTTTCTCCCATTATCGTAAAAGAAATAGTTAATGAGGATAAAAAGATCCTCTTGCCGTTCTCTAAGATTTGGGATATTTAACGGCAAAACGTTGAGTCTATAGTACAAATCTTCCCGAAAAGCCCCCTTAGACATCATACTATTCAGATTTCGGTTTGTAGCAGCGATCACCCTGACATTGATGGGAATTACGCGATTTCCTCCTATCCGCATTACCTGCCGCTCTTGGAGCACACGCAGCAAAGCTGCCTGAATACTGAGAGGAGCATCCCCAATCTCATCCAAAAAAATGGTTCCATTATGGGCCAATTCGAATAGACCCATTTTCCCTCCTTTTTTAGCTCCTGTGAAAGACCCCCCTTCGTATCCAAATAATTCACTTTCTGCCAAACTTTCTGTAAGGCCAGCAAAATTGACCGGGACGAATGGTCCATCCCGCCGGGTGGAATACCTATGAATCGCTTGGGCAAATACTTCCTTACCTGTACCATTTTCTCCTGTGATCAATACGGTAAAATCACTTTCTGCCAGTCTGACAGCAACCTGTTTCACAGAGGTAATGGAATCGCTTACACCGATAATGTTTTCGAAAGAATATTTTGTCGTCAATCCCAGTCTGCTGCTATTTTTGCGGATTTCCTGTTCATTTCGTTGGACAATTGTGACATCTTGAAACGTAACAACGACGCCCATCAAATGCCCATCCAGCATCATGGGAACTTTGGTAACCAGAAGAACCTTGTTCCGTATCTCCAATAATTGATTGGACTCCTCCACATGAGACTGAAAAATCTGATTCAGGTTAAACTCAGAAATTACATCCCAGTACGTCTTTCCAAGGCAATTTTCTGCAGACAGGCTGAGGATTTTCTCTGCTTCTTCATTAAAAACCGTAATGCGTCCCCATTCATCCATACTGATAATTCCTTCATGAACAGCATTAAATACGGATTCCAGCTTTTGATTTAACCGTTTCTCATTGTTTACGGAATTGGCTAAATTCCTCCCAAGGCGGACAAAATCACTGAAAAACTCCGCAGTATAGAAATGCGCATTTTCTATGGGAAGATTTAATTGTTGAGCAATATCATAAATCGTTGTCAAATCGATCGGGCGTATGTCCAAATCAATCACTTTATCAATCGTCTCCGGGATAAGTTCTTTTAATCCATGAGTAACCGCTACTTCGATACCCTCAAGTACAGGCTGGATTTCCGCTGGCTGCGGAACGTATGGAATAAAGTGCAAATGCTCAAACCCCAGACGATTCAAAAGCTCAATAGCATCTACAATCGTGTCCATACTATTCGATACAAATAGACATTGGGTTCCCGGAGCTAATTCCATCAGTTGTTCGAGCTTTGGTAAACAAACGGTTCTTCTGGCAAACAGTGTCCGCTCATGGAGTGGTTTCGGTAAACGATCCAATATACTTTCAGCGGAAACTAGAATCAGTTCACACTCATCCACTAATTGGTTATCTAGCTCTCCGTGCTCATGAACAGTATAAATCTGAATATTGGAACCAAAAAACATTCTCAGGTTAGTCTCAAAGGTTTGTGCTAGCTTTTCCCCTCTTGTTAGCAGTAAAATGCTTGGTCTCCTCATTTTTCTCTCCTCTTAAAATTCCTTTTTTAGAATAAGAATAACCTAAAAACAAATCTAAAACCATACCTAATAAAAAATGAAACCCGTTAGGGTTTATTTGATATGCAGAATTTCTAATAATCTACATTGGTTTTTTAGAAAAAGAAAAAGTTTCTTTTAAAACTAATCATTCCTAATCTTAGCTTGATAACGATGGGTCAGCACCACATCCCTATCAAGCTAAGGTTTTGAAGTACCCCAAAATGAAAATTTTCTTGCTCTGCAGGTAGTGATTTGGAAAAGTCAGCTCTTTTTTGTTTTGGGGGTGTTTATTTTTCTTAAGTTGATGGCGATGAGGGAGCACCCCAGAGCTATCAAGCTAATATTCTTAACTACCTCCATTATGAAAATTCTATATCTTTTCAAAATGTTTTTTTCGCAACTAGAGGACAAATAAAAAGGTCCTTAACAATTTGTTAAGGACTGCGGAATAAAACCGCCATTTGGGTTGCAACCCAATCAGTTTGTAGAAAATAAATTGCGATTATAATAGCAATTGTATTCCCAAAAGCAATGTTTCAAATGGATTTTAACATACCTGTAACTGTATTGGTATCAACAAAATGTGGATTGGATTACAAATAGTGGTTTTGAATAGTAGAAAGACACTGAAACCCCGAATCGTCAATAAAATAAAAGAAGTCAGTTCCCTACATTAACGGGTGCTGACTTTTTTACTTTATTTTAAATTTCCTTCTTTTTAGTGGATGGTGTTTGAGCCTCTATTAAAGGTTCTAGTGGTGGCTCGAGCGTAACTTAAATTTTATCTATTTGGTATATTTTTTCTTATTCCCCTTTTTCGAGGGATGGGCAAAAACATCCAAAATGGATTCCTTTTGCTTTTTATCAAATAAGGACTGTTAAAACCTTTCTGATTAAACTTTATTCTAAATCTACAGTTAGCCACCTATATTTATCTCTTTTTCTATTAATCATACCCTTCGAACAGGTCTTCTTGGTTCAGAACTTTTAACAGCGGTTACCATGTCATGTATCTTAGTATTTAGGAACTTCTAATATACTCTTTTTCTTCCCATCATATACAATAGCTGTTTTTGCTTTTATATTCTCATTATTATATATAAAATCTTGGTTTGAAAAATTTACAATCACTTTCATGTTTTTTCCGAATGTCGTACTTTGAACTTGCCGATCTTCAGACAATACTTCAAAATTAGTCATTGGTTTTGTTACAGCTTTCTCATGAAATGGAGACCATACTTTCAAATAAGAGGTAATAAGGGATTTACTTTTCTCCCATTCATTTTTATCAATATGATATAAAGGTGGAACATTATACAACATTTCAGATAACATTCGATTTCCTATCTCATCCTTAATTCTAAAACTCCCCCATCCCCATTGGTGTGTAGTAATAATTGAATCATTATATACAAGTTTATATAAAGGAACTGAATATACAGGATTATTATAAATGTTTTTATAAATAGGCTTAATAGGTATAGTTTTTCCATTCAGTTCTGGAATAGCACCATTTGGTGAAGTGAATTTATATCCTCCTACATAGTATGGGCTCTGTTTATCTTTCATATCAGAGTCGGGCCAAATACCAGGTGTTTCTATTCCATGCGCAAAGGCAATTATATTACTAGCAAAGTCATTCCCACCTTCTGATCCGACTACCATATGTTTTTCTTCGCTAATATATTTCATTCTTTGCAATCTCGCTTTTACATCTTGCTCCTGGGTAGTAATGTGATTTGGGGAATAATCATCATAAATTTCGCCTGTAGCATCGCAATCGACAAACCAAGAATTAAAAGGTATATTATTGTGTAAAATATCATCTACACGTTCTTTCACACTTGGTAATGATAAAGTTGGATTTAACTTTCTTCCTTTCCCTGCGAATCCTCCTATTTTTTCTCCTTTTTCATTCGATATTGTAGCATTTTCATATAAATTTTTATCTTTAAAGGAAGCCGTATTCCACTCTCTACTTCCAACTTCATGAATCGAGTGGTATGAATCATACGGTCCGATTAAATACCCCATTCTATTTGCTTCTTCTACCATTTGGGGATTCATTAATCCATTAGCCCAATTAGATAAACCTATCCATGCTTTTTTAACATTCGATTTCTTCATATCAACTAAAACATCTGTTGTTTCTTTCTGTTCCCATCTACTTACTTCATCCACTGCCTCTGTTAACTTACTCTTAATTAATCCTTTGTTCAGTGTATATAGTTCTTGTTCACTTAAGTTTTGGATTCCTTTTTTCAACAATTTGTTTATTCCAGCATCTGGATTACTAAAAATATCTTTATTATAAAGTTGTTCTAATTTTAATACCTGATTTATCGCATTAACTATTACTCTTTGCTGGCTTTTATCGATGGCTTTTTGATTCTTTATACCTTGCATAACAGTTTCAAAATCTTTTGAGCCATCTTCCGTATTTTCTTGTAACAACTGTGCAATCCACTTTGTAAATGTCTCATCCACTTTTTGTGTGAATTTATCCCACTTGATATTTTCTACTGAAATCCCACTGTGGTCCCAAAAATAAATATGAGGAGCACCAAATAATTTTTTAATGTTCGGATTTGTTTTTGCTTTTTCTTCTAGTGTCTTAAATTCTCCCTGTTCTTTTATATAATTTTTATAAACATTTGCCATCGAGACAGGGTTTTTATCAGTCAGATACAATTTGAATCCATATTCTTTATTCTTATTAATAGAAGGATATTGATG
This sequence comes from Bacillus cereus group sp. N31, assembly GCF_016483245.1. Classification (NCBI taxonomy): domain Bacteria; kingdom Bacillati; phylum Bacillota; class Bacilli; order Caryophanales; family Bacillaceae; genus Bacillus; species Bacillus cereus group sp. N31. The sequence continues at coordinate 124,531 of NZ_JAEHCH010000012.1, forward strand.
TGTAAAACTAAACTGTATATCGGAATCAGCAGTGAAATGAATATTATCATTATACATATTGTCAGCTATATACATAATGGAATATTTAGATTTATTCAATGCAAAGAATCTCATAGAAAAACTTTCTATAAATGAAAAGTCTTGATCTTTTAAAAACTGTTTCCAGTCTGAATCATTACTAGGTATATTTTTTCCTTCCCATAATGGTAACGTATAGCTGTCTGCACTTACTTTAGGCCATGTAAATTCATTAGCTCCTTCAGGCTTAGTAGATTTTAACTTAATATTTAAATACGACTCTTTCTTTTCAATCTTCACATCTATTTGGTCATCTGGATAACTCCATGATATACACTCACCTTTTTTTATTAGATTTGCTATTTTTTTCTTTGGTAGTGGTAAGGAAGCATTTTCTCTTACACCATCTTTTTCCACGAAAATTTCACTGGTTTCAGGATTCACATCAAAAGTAAAATTTTTGTATTGAGAAACTACGTTCTGCCCCTTTGTTGTAATATCCTTTTGTTGCGCATAACTCAGAGAGGGTAATGTAAAACATATTGAACTCATCAAAATTGGAATGACTAGCTTGTTTATTTTTTTATTCATACTTATAAACCTCCTTTTTTGTATTTCTAACATACAAATACATTGTGACAGGAATGTGACAATGTATTTTATTATTATTTAGCTTCATGATGAGTGGCTCAAAAAAGGACGAATTCTTGCCGTGATCCTATTTCTTATAAATAACTTTAAATTAATATCTACATAATAATTAATTAGTAAAAATATAAGTATGAGTAAATAAAGAAGAATGATGCATTCTTATAGAAGGACATATATTTAGATTCAGGATTAATTAACTATAAGAAAATGCATTTCATATTATAACTAAATATAATTTATGAATATATGTAAATGGAATTGTCTTATCTTTTTTTATTTATGTGATAAAGAAATTAGATATAGGAAAATTATACAAACGTTTGTTTTAAATATTTTAGTTATGGATCAATGTATGAGGCTGTATAGTGATAATAAAGTTATTGAATTTTGATTAAAAAAGATAAGAGCCTTACTACATTCTATATGCAGCAAGGCTCTTTAAAGTTGTTTCAAATTATATCCATCTGCTTATGTAATGCTTAAAAAATGAATAATAAAGTTGTTTACTTCTTATTGAACTAACGCCCCCGTTAGTTTAAGTGTAACTCTTCACAATTATTTGATATTATATAGATAAATAGAAATATAAATCAGAATTTAGTTTATAGTTATAAAAATAAGTTATTTATACCCTTATAATTCTTCAGAAAGGAGAGTGTATGAAAAAGACTATTGTTTTTGTATTAACGATATTTATATTATTCTCAGGATTCGCAACACAAAGTTATGCGTTGTCAGATTCGAAATCTGTGGCAATACAAGCATTGCTAGATGATGCCTGTCGTACGTCAGGTGTGCCTGGAATGTCACTCTCAATACTTGCTGATGGTGAAGTGTTCTACTTTTCTTCTGGGTATGCAGATCTTGAAAAGGGACTGTCTGCAAGTGAAAATACACTCTATGAGTTGGCCTCGGTGAGTAAAGCTTTTACTGGTATGGGGATTTTGCTATTGGAAGAGCAAGGGCTGCTATCAATGACTGACCCTATCCAAAAATATTTACCTTGGTTTACGTTAAAGTATCAAGGTAAACCTGTTGATATGCAAAACCTTACACTAAATAACTTTCTTCACCATACCAGCGGCCTAACAAATATTAGACATCTTCAAAATATTCCACAAGGTAATACGCCTGATATGTTGCAAAAGACTGTGGAAACGCTGGTAGATGCAGAATTGGCGTTCTCTCCTGGTGAACAATATAACTATGGAACCGTTAATTATGACGTATTGGGTTTGGTTATTGAGATTGTATCACGACAAAGCTATGAAGACTTTATGAAGGAGCAGGTATTTCTACCCTTAGGTCTTCACCAGACGTATGTTTATAAAGAAGATGCTCAAGCCACTGGACAGTTAGCACAGGGTTACCGTTCTTCCTTTTTTATAACAACTCCATTTAACGCTCCGTATTATACTGGGAATAAACCCGCCGGCTATATCATTTCTAATACAAAAGATATGGCGCGTTGGATGGGCATACAGATGGGTATCGTGCAGGACATACCCGAAATATTTCACAGGGCCATCGAAAAATCACATAGGGGTGATATGTCTGTTTCGGCTGTCAATGATATGTATTATGCGGCAGGTTGGTCGGTAAACGCCGAACAAACGTTTATAGAACACACTGGGGGTAATCCAAATTTTAGTACCAAAGTAGCCATACTGCCAAATGAAAGAACAGCCATCTGCTTACTGAGCAACGGCGCAAATACCAATATAAACCTGGTACTACAAGTTAAAAATATATTAAACGGCAATCTAACTCAGTCATATGAGATAAGTGGCACACAGCTTTTGGACATCATTTTGTCGTCTACCACAATTATTCTTTGCCTATTAGCCGTTCTGTTATTTTTCTTAGGATTAAGAAAAAGGAAAACGAATGAGCAGCAGCCAATGACAAAAAAGAGAACAATCGTAACAATTATTTTCCTAATCGCTACGATTGCCCAGTGTATAATGTTTTTTGCCTTCGATTGGTCAACGATACTTATTTGGCAAACATATAGTGTTCTTACAGCTTTAATTTCGTCAACATTATTAACAGCAAGCATTACTTGTTTTGTATATACACACCGATTAGATGCCTCGGTCCGAAAATAAGTACAATGTTAAGTAAATAAATCTTAATTTATCGATATCCTTAATTAAAAAAACAGAAGACACCTCGGTGTCTTCTGTAATGTCATCGACACTTCTCCTAGTTAAACCCACTTGCTATTTCTTCCACTAACCTGCCTCGTTAGTAGAAGAAGGATTTTTAAACTACTATATTATTTTTTAAATGACTTTATTGTAAATTAAACAACTTTATTATCTCTGTACAGAGGCATCATGAGTTACAGTATTCAGTCGTCTGCTTAGTTAATTTCTCATTTATTATATAAATTTTATATAGCAATAAAAAAAGCATCCGCTATGGATGCTTTTTTTACAAAAGGAATTTATTCCTAAATTATAGTTAATCGTCTAATAACGATATTTTAAATCTAAGTCATCATAATACTTTCTAGCGAAAGCATAATCTTGTTTAGAACCTTTTTTTATAATGTACCCTCTTTCAATAAATGGAATTCCCTTATTTTGGTATTGAGCACTACAATGTCCGTCTCCTTGTCCATGAAGATGCCATGTCGCACAATATGGGCACCAAACTGCAAGAATTCCTACGTTTGTTTATAAAATTTATTTATTTAATAATATTTTTTACGTCTCCAATACGTATATCACCATCATGATGATATTCAATAACATACCCCACATCTGGTGAGTATATCCAGGTATCAAAACTAACAGCTGTAACATCATCTATTACATTTAAAACTTGGTGTAAATTTGTTTTTATTATTGGCACTCTAGCATTATCCCAAATAATATATACTGTCTGAGAATATGTTCCAAAACAGTTCTGTAGATATAATCTTATTTCATCCTCATTATATAAATCACCATAGTTTTGAATGTTGGACCAATCTACTCTCCCCCATGATGTAATAGGAAATGCATTCCCAAAACTTTTTACTATTATTTTCCCTTGATTAGTTTCTAAAATTTCAATTTCTGCGCCTAATGCTTCAATACATTCTTCCAACAATGTTGCCATTTTATCACCTACTTAATAAAAAAAGTAGAAATTAATTATTTATATGTTTTTTATTATAGATACTTATCTTTCGATTTTTATATCCTTACACCATATTTCTAAGTCCATAGGAGGCATAATTATTTTACAGGTATATAATTTTAAACCTTCTTTTTCTATTTCACCAATTTCAATATCATGAAGAAAATATGGTAACTGTTCATGTGTAAAAGTTTTTATGGATCTTTCTTTTACATATCCCATACTATGTTTAAAATCTATTTTATAGCAACCACTAAATTGAAGGGTGACATCATCATCCCCATCTTTAAAAATTAAAATCACTTCATCACCAAAATAATCACATTCTAATTTAGTAACCCAAGCATCCCAGTAATATAATTCATCAATTTTTTTTTGTATTCTCTGTACTTTCATTTTCCCACCTCAATTCTTACATTTTATATGGTATATGAGCATCTGGACTTTTAGCATCTACTATATTTCCGTTTAAATCTAATGGATTTTTATTCCCATCATATAAATGTACATGATCATATTTTGTTACTTTATCGGGTGGGTCTATTCGCATCCTAATTGTATCAGTAGCATCTCGAACATGAACAAATCCATTATTCTCAGTATATTTCCATCCTTCTGGAAGTTTTTCTAAGATTTCTTTTTTGGTCATATTGGGTATATTTCGAGTACTTATTTTACCAAATGCATTAGTATACTTAGCAGCCGCTTCTAGTGCTTTACCTTTCTTCTCAAGGTCGCCAATTTTCCCTACGACTTTCCCAATTACTTTAGATGTACCACCTGATACAACTGCTAGTGTACCCCAGCCATAATCTTCAGGTCCATATTTTTGTCCTGTTACTACGTCTTTCCCAGTAACAAGTTGTCCAATCTCTTTCCCTGTCCCAATTACTGGTGTAATATCTAATATAAATGATAAATCACCATCATTCTTACGGTCATATATTTTAGAAGGATCGCCACCTAAATCACGTAGTGCATTACTTAAGTCAATATTTCCAATATTTTTAGCCGCTGCAGATACATCAATTTTATGACTTGCCAGTTTGTTCGCAGAATCCATAAATAAGTTCGCAAGATCTATTCCCATATTAAAATCTGTAAAGAATCCTGGGACTTTCGCATCTAACGCCTGTAAGTCTTGTGCAATGACTGGAACGTTTTTTCTTGTTACTTGTACAAGTTCCTCCATCCCAGGCTTCGCCTCTTCTATTGAATGTTTCAAGCGAATGGAACTATTTACGACTGGCCCTAAGTCTTTAATGGCACCAGATAATCCCTTCGCTAACTCTTGCATATCCAATGTGCGTTGATGAACAGCTGCGTTAATAACTGCTTGCAATTCAAGAGCTTTAACTGCAACCACATCTAATGCTTTATAGGTTTCCGTATACGCTTGAACCATGGATACATATTGTTGAAGTATAAAAACATATGTATCCATACCAAAATCTAGTAATTCTTTACCATCGGCTCCAAGTAATTTTACAAGTTCTTTCCTTTGCGTAACCGTTAAATTTCTTATATCACCTTTCATGGCATTTACTAATTCTTCTAACTTATCATGTGCTTCTTTGATGACTTGCCTTTTATACTGTACATCTTGCTTTGCTTCGTTAATGTCTCTGGAAAGATTCTCTAAATTTTCTGCATCATCTACCCAACGTTGTTCTTCTTCTTCTAAAATCTTAATTGTGTTATTTATAAGCGTTTCATCACTTTTTAAATAATTAAATACACCTTCAAATATCTTAACTTTTCCATCAAGAAGCGTAAGTGGACTTTTTGCTTCCTGGTCAAAAATAATTGCATCATGAATACGTACATATCCTTTTTCTCCTTGATAATTAACCTCATACCAAGAACCGACTTTTCCTGTTACTTCTATCACTTCACCAGTATTCACACGTTTTGCACGTAATGCTTTTCTTAAATCTGGTTCTGGATATACTTTTTTAACAAGAGATTCTAATGTAATCCACCCTTTAACCATATCTCCGTCTTGATTAAAGGAGAATTTCTTGTCTTTATACGTAAAATCGCCTGTTTGTAAAGCACCAGTAGGATGTAGTAAATACCAATTAAATTCTTGCTTCATCCAACCATTTTTTGATTCATGAGAAGCATCAAAATAATATGGTTTCCCATCAACATTTGTAAAACCTGATTGCACAGAGCCTAATGGACTGAAGTAATAGATTTTCCCATCAATATGTTGAATTCCGGTTTGCACCACACCATCTGTTCCTAGATAATAATCTGATCCATTTGTATGTACCCATCCCGTTTGCATAAAACCATCCGGACCAAAATAATAACGTTTTCCGTCAATTGTTTGGAAACCCGTTATTTTTTTTCCATCTATTTTATAATACGTCCACTTTCCCGCTTCTTGTACCCAACCTTTTTGATTATCTAAATAGAGTGCTTCTTTTAATTGATCAATCCATTTTAATCCATTCGCAAGAAGCGCTGCATCACTATCTAATTGTTTATCAAATTTCTTTTGAATATTGGGCGGAAAGTACTTTTCGGGATCTTTATGATACTCAGTTATCATAAAATGAGATAAATTCGTCGCTTCCTTTGTTACATCCCATGAACGAACTGGTGATTCACCAATTACAACAGACTCCAGTACTCGAACATATCCAATTTCTTCTTGATATTTTACTTGGTACCATAAACCCTGCTTCGAGATAACTTCTAAAACATCTCCATCCTTTACAGGTTTAGATTTAAATAGAAATTTTGTTTCTGGCTTTGGATAGATTCTTTTAACAGCAGAACGAAGTGTAATCCATCCCTTTTCCATATCCCCGTACTTATTAATTTCAAATGGTTTTCCTTGATAGGTAAATGTACCTGTCACATACTTCCCATCTTTTAAATAGCTCCATGAAGTTGCAGAAAAGCTCCATCCGGTCTTTAATTTACCAGGTTCACTATAATATAAATTGTCTTTCCCTGCTTACTTTCTCCCTTGGTATAACCTTCCATCTTTAAAGAAGGAATACTCTATTCCATCTAAAGTAATGTTGTCGCTTCGTTTACTACCGTCTTTTTCGTAATAGTACCAATTCTCATTTTCTTTCACCCAGCCTACCTTATTTAAAACTTCGGCTGCTTCTGTAAATGTTGGTGCATAGGTAGAAAATAAAAAAAATAATGATACTATAAGTCCTATGACTTTCTTCATACTCGCATCTCCTTATTAATTCATTAAAAACTTTTTAATTATATATTAGATTTTATTACTATTAAAATAATAAAGACGGATATGCATAATTGCATAACCGTCTTATCGATTCTCCGAAAATAAAGAAGCATCTAATTTAAATTAGATGCGGAATGTATCAAGTACATTATCTTTTTCTTCTTTATTAATACCAATGTATCTTAGTGTAATTTGTGGTGTACTATGATTCAATATTTCTTGTAACATAGCAATATCTTTTGTTTGCTTGTAAAACCAATATCCAAATGTTTTACGCATGGTATGAGTTCCTAAAGATTCAACTCCGGCAAAATCCCCGGCTTTTTGTAACTGTCTATAGGCCTGAATTTTACTAATAGGTTTATCCCCTTTTCGAGAAGGAAATAACCAGGGACTTTTTAGACTTTCAGCGTATGGAAGTACTTCCTCAAAAATGGACGTAATATTTATGATACGCTCCTTTTTTGTCTTTCCTTCTTTTACTTTAAATTCTTTTCGTTTTTTTCGCTTCAGTTTTAAAATTTCACTCGTTTCCATTTTAAGTAAATCACTTACACGTAACCCCGTATTAATACCAATTAGAAATAAAATGTAATCACGATCTGAACAATGACGTTTAAGAGACCATTTCATATCTTCGAGCTGTTCTTTGCTTCGAATTGGTTGTACATCGATTAAATGTTTCTTTTTATCCATCTGTTTTTCAATCCCTTTATTTTCAATGATTTGAATGTATACTTTTTTGTCTATTTTTATAATATCAATGAAATCAGATAAAAGTCAATGTTTATAAGGAAATGAAAGTAAACTTTTGGCTAAAAGTTTACTTTGAATTATTTTGTCTTTAACGCGAAAAATCAACATAATAATATATACAGAATTCACTAGTAAGATATACTCTTGTTAGAAATGCGACAAGAGTGGGAGTGAGGCTATATCATACCTTACATGATCTCTGGTGTACTTAATGAACATCCACGTGTCGCCATGGCTTACCGTGATAGCGCCGATCGTGACAAATTCGTAGATTTTTATGACAAGGTAACATCACCCGAAGTCACTCTGGCTCCAGCATCGAAATAGGTTAGATTGCTAAAGGTACCTCTATTGTTTCTCGTAGACGAAGCATACACTTCTCAAACATGCCCTTGTTGCCAAAGAAGAAAGAAAGTGCGGACACGTAACTACGTTTGTGTGTGCGGCTACGAAGAACACAGGGACATTCACGGTGCCCGCAACATTTTGGCAAAAGAACTGTACGGAAAGATGTGTCATATCCCGGAAGAAACGAAGAGAAAGTATTTGTGGATTGCGTAAGCAAAAAGTAGTAGACGGTGTGTTCCCACCCTTCTGCATGTGCAGAAGTTGCTTAGTCAAATGAAGAAAAGGAGTCCCTGCATAGGTGCAGAGAGGAGATGGAAAATCCGCTTCTCATGGGACCTTGTCTTTGTTGATACTAAGAAATCCCCACTTCAAGCGGAAGCGAGTAAGTGGGGGAGGTTCATAGTGAATTATTTTTGTACTTAAATCACTTAATCTCTAAAATCATTGCTAAATCGATTGCATAATTCGTGCGAGTTCTTTTTCTAAAGCAGCGGGCTCGTTTGCATAATTGTAAATCCCTAAAAACTTCTCTATAGCCTCTGGATGGGAACTGATTAGCTTGTTGACAGCATCTTGTTGTTCAGATATGCGTTCATTCTTCGAAATTTGGCATCCCATGTGAAACCGAACCATAAACTCATCTTCTATTGCCTTTTGATATTCTTCAGACATTTGATTTGATTGATCGGATTGTCCCTTATATTTTGATAGAATATTGGATAATATACGTGCTCCACATATAGCATCATGGATACCCTGCGCCATGCCAGGATCTTTAAAACAAACTGCATCTCCAACCAACGCCCATCCTTTTCCCATTCCTTTATACCAGTAATTATCATATCCGAGAATGCCTTTGACCGGTTCTACTAGTTCTGCATTTTTCAAACGCGCCCCAATTGTTGTATTCGGAAAGTTATCTGTAAAGAAATTGCGTAGACAGCTTTCCGGATTTAATTTCAACCGTTCTATCAATTCCTTATTTTCTAATGGGAAAATGCCGACAATTACATATAAATCATCATTCGTCGGAAAGAGAATGGCTGTGTTATCTTTTATCTTGTATACTTCAAATTTAGGGACATTATCGTGGCGAAATCCAGAGAAATACCCGAAATAGATGCCGACTGTTGCCGGAATACTTATTTTGAGTTCACTTTTTACCAGCTTGCGAATAATAGAGGATCGGCCGTCTGCCCCGACTACCAGGCGAGCTAAAAATTCTTGTTTCTCGTTGTCGCCGTCTAAACCTTTCACGCCTATCACTGTTTCGTCATCACGGATGACATCCGTCACACGAAATCCTTCTAAAACAGTTACATTCATTTGGGATTTGGCTTGTTCAAGTAGAATATGATCGAGATAAGTTCTTCTAATACAATAACAACTTTCCTCTCCGTAAACCTCAGGGATGAGACCTTCTATCACGGTATCCTCAAATTGAAATTTAATATCCCGTACCGGCGGTGCTTTTGTTTCCAATAACTTGTCCAGGACACCGGTTTCTCGAAGAAGAGCGACAGTATTATTGAAAAAGGTATGGGTTGATAATGTGTCCCTTGGAAAATACGCTCGGTCCACTAACAACACATGGAAACCTGCCTTAGCAAGATAAATTGCCAGGGTAGAGCCGGCACATCTAGCACCGGTAATGATGACATCATACGTCTTATTCATCGTATCACTCCATTTTCAAGTATAATTATTAACTTGCTTATCCATTAGCAGAGTTCTAAAGTTAATGCCCCTACGAGTTAAAGTAATGGGGAAAATTGATAAGAATGCACTACATACATAAAGTATGGAAGCTAAAACGAAATAAGTACAGAAAATTCTCACCTGCTATACAATTAAAAAGAATTTGTGGTAAAAATCGGAATGATAATTTAAGTATTAAATAAAGGTCCGTTTACTTGTCTCGTGAAGAGTTAATAGGGGTATCGCCAGCATTTCAGAAAAAACCCACGCTAAGCAAAAAATATAATAAGCTGTCCATATGGACAGCTTATTTACATAATGATCGTTCTCGGAAGTAAATATATTTGGTTTATCTGTGATTCGTAGTAATTTCATCAAAAAAACATTTTAATTCAGAAAACTTTTCTAAATCTCCCATTGTTGAAAAAACTTCTTCCCCTTTTTCATGACAAATCACAATTGAAGGAATCTTCTTTAATAAACCAACAGTTTGCTTCTGTTCTTTAAATTTTATGATTTCTTCATGTTTAATTTCAAAAAGAATTTTATTCATTTTCATTGTTTCTGTATAAAAAATTATTCTCTTATTTGTTGATAACAATAATCCAAATACATCAGGAGAATTAGAAATTATACCGCTTAACATTGAAAGAGAAGTCAAATTGCTATATTTATAATAAGCTTTAATTTGATTTCTCACTTTTTCATTCTCTTCTAATAAAATTTGTTTTAACATATTAAGTCTCTCCTTATATAAAAATAAAATATTGATAATATTTCTGGAATATATATATATCTATATTATCATGAGAAGAAAACGTAACAACTTATTGTTTTGCATAATTTTGATTAATAACAAGATTCTTAATGTATTTTTAAAAAAAACAATGACTTTCATAGTAATCTACACTCACTAATGATTCTCACCTGAATATCCCTTTAAATCTTCCATTGCTATGGCTATAGCGTGTTTTTCTGTATCAATTAACGATATTCCTTGTTTAATAGGAGCCCAATACTCATATTCATAATCCTCAAACCAAGCAAAAACTTCTGTAGTGAAAAAACCATTATTTCGTTTGATCACTTGAACCTTGTATCTTTTGTTTTTGGAAACAATCTCTTTAATAATTTCTTTCATTGTCTTTCTCCTTCTACCTTTTATCCAGATTGTACGACATCAAGAATATAGATAATGAAAGGTATTTTGATTGCATAAAGTATTCATTCTAGGTTAACATAACGTCTCATTATTGGTAGCAAGGAAAAGTGGGAACCCAACTCTCACAAGGGAACTTTCTTTTTTTGTTCTATGGACTTATACATTTTTTATACATTCCTATTATAGTGCGGTTTTAGGTTTCTGGTTTGTTATTGGATAAACCCAAAAACTGTACTAAATCTTGCATGCTCTTAGCGTGGGTTTTTTCCGAAATGCTGTCGATACCTCTACTTATAGTTGTTTAATCTTAAGGTAAGATGCTTCATTCCACTAAAAAATATAACAATAAAGTCGTTTAGAAATCTAGGTGTTAATCAACAATCGCGTCCAATTGTTGATTAACATTGAGATTCATCATCCTTTCTCGGTTTGTTTAAGAAACGGCCCTTGTTATTGTATATTCTTTAATAAGAATTCTGTAATCTCTTCATTTAGCTCATGATGGAAATATTCTCGATTAAATCCATGTGGATCTTGTGAAGGAAGAAAAGATGCATTTGTCATTTCTTTTGGGAATGGACTAAGAAACGAAAAATGTCCTGCGTTTTTAACTATTCTATGCTGAATTTTAGTACTGTCAGTTATCCCATTTAATATAATTTCTGCATGAAAATAAGGTGCAAGTTGATCTTTCTCCCCAACAAGCATTAGAATGGGGATGTTTATGTCTTCCAAAGCACCTTTTGTTTTAAACCAAACTGAAGCTGGTGCTAAAAGAACTAAAGATTTTATTCTGTAATCAGGTGTAATCTTGATAAGATGAGATTTCTCATCAGAAGACTCATAAGAGAAAGAGGTTGGTACTCCTCCCGATGCTGCTAATGCTGTGTATCCTCCCATAGAATGTCCGATGACTGAAACAGAATCAGGTTTTAAAGTTTTTGCAAAATCTTCACTATTAAAGAACCAATCGATTGCCATAGAAATATGCTTTGGCCTAATGGTTAGATTATCTACTGTACCTTCCAAGGTATTGTCGTTTCGATTATTGAATGGATGTTCAGGCATTCCTACTACAAATCCGTTACGAGCCAAGTGACGAGCAATCGTTCGATAAACTAATGGTGAACCACCGGTGCCATGAGATATTAAGACCAATCTAAACACACCTTCTCGAGGTTCAGCATTACTTGAAACATTCAAATGATAAGGTCCAATATTTTCAAATTTTTCAGGGGTATTTGTTGGATACATAACAAACATAGGAAAAGTTATATCTAATTGTTCATCAAAAAGCTCAACTCTTCGATAGCCAGCGAACATTACATCATTTTTTTCTATTTCTTCATTCATCAAATTCATCTCCTATTAACCTTTAATTATTTATCCTCGTAACCTTATTAATAATACAATAGCAATAATCCCTTTATAAGCTCAATAGGTCGTAGTTGGAAATAAAAGTAAGACTATGACCTGTTTTTACACGTATCTCGGCTGTACCCCAAGATGGTTTGTGTCACTTGTTTTTCCCTTATGCTTAAGATAAGATCATCCTCTCCGATCTTATCTTTTTTTGTGGATTTATAATACGAAAAAAGAATCCTTATCACAAGGATTCTGTAACAGGAAACAACAAATATATAATAAAGAGAATTACTTATATTATAATTTAATAATAACAAATTAAATATTTGGGAGTGTGGTGGGGTATGGGGAAAGTAAAGGAATTAGAATCAATAATAAAAGAATTAGAAGAAGAGATACAATGGCGGGATAATCATATTATAGAAATTAATTCTGATAATACACGGGTATTAGAACAGTCAATGGAAGTAGCAAGACTTATTGAGTTGTATGATAAATTCATTAGGAAAATGAATTTAGAAGATGAATTAAAGGTATTCTTGAAAGAAGAGATAAACAGTTACAATTAAAGAACAACACGCAATATTAACGGTTCTGGTGCAAAAATTTTAATATACATGTAGGCCATATACTTACCTCCTAAGGTTTAACTCATCTTTTATCAACATGTTAATTAATATAGAAGATTTGAATTAACTATGAACCAGAGAATACCGATTAAATTACATGTAGCTTGCTTTCTCAAAGTATGGGCAAAAACACCTGTAAAATAAATAACCAGTTCCTTAACGTACACGGAACTGGTTAAAATCTGTCCAATTTGTGTCTAAACGTACAATTTTCTTTTTTTGATATGGTGAGCCCAATTACATAATTTAAAACATTTAAAAAAGCTAATTCTATCTTATACATGGATATAAAATTAGCTTTTTGTTTATCGTAAATTAGTGATTTAATAAAAAAAGTACATGTAAATACAATCCAGTATATGAACCGTTTTTACATGTATCTCGACTAGATACATCTATCCAGTTGGTATATTTTGTCTTATTCCCCCTTTTCGGGGGATGGGCAAAAACCCCCGACTTGAAAAATAGTAGCATCTAAAATACGGATACGTTGAAAATAAGAAGTATATTGGTTTTGGATTTGAGACGAATCGTTTAGTCTGCTTTTGATTAAAAGGGAAAATATACGCTGTAGAAATAAAACAGCGCACCGATTAAAACGTTGATTAAGTCCTTCAGGACTCATAAGTGTAGCTGTATTTGCATAAAGCTGGCTACATAATCGAGTGAGAGAATCACTTGCTACATGTTGACTGATCCAAATACATAAAGCAGCCAAATCTTGTGCGCCATACTTACTTTTACGTTTTACAAAACCTGTCTCTTGTGCAAGTTGTCGAAGAATATGTGGAGATAGATATCGCTGTAGTTCTTCAGCGAACAAATGAAACTCATCTTGAATCGATAGATTCATACAAAAACGCCATCCTTTCCTATGATTCTACAGAAAGAATAGCGTATTTTTACACTTTAAGGGGTATTTTGTTTTGTTAGATTGATAGCAATGGGGTCACCATATCATTTCGGGAAAATTGTACGTTTAGACATAAAATGGACATATTTAACTAGTAAGAGGAGCTAGACTATATATCTTAGCTCCTCTTACTGGCAAACTATTTAATTACCAAGGATACAATTCCTAAAATGATACACAGAATTCCGCTCAATAATTGTCCGATTCCAGAAGAATCTGTTGCAGTCAATTTCGAAGGATCCTTTTCATCCGGGGAAAACTCGTTTCCCACTTCAGTCCACTCTCTCTCATTTTATTTACCTGGATACCATTCTTTTAACCAATTGTCAATTTCATTGCTGGTTTTTCCCATGAAACGAATGTTAGAAGCATTGTTCTTATCAGTGGTAAATCCCAAACCATGCTTATGAATACGAGTCAAATATGCTCCATCCTTGTTTATCAAATGGAATTGCATTTGATTGCTAATATTATTTTGGATTTGGACAAGTTCCAATGCTTGGCTATCGCCAATCAAATGTGAATATAGAAGCGGAAAGTCTTCTTTCCCTGTAAGATACCTCGGACCTGATTTTATCAATACTTTATTGCTTCCTTTTTTAATCGGGGTAATTTGCTGAATTTCATTATTAGGTAATCCATAACCGTCTATTACCACAGATGCTTCTAGAGTCAGGTTAGTCTCTGCAAATATATTTATTAATCGATTATCAAAATCTGAACGGGCATTAGAGTCATTATTGACATAATTTTCAAGAATATTTTTTTCTACTGTCTTTGAAGTACTTGTTCCTAGAATTTGTTTTTCTGCTGGTAATCTCTTGAAAAGTGCATCCTCATCAACACCCCAATTACGGATACCATTATGATAAGCATTTGGGAATGTTTGTTGTAAAAATTTATATCCTAACTCATTTCTACGACCGCTATTGTCGCTTTGTAGATAATAGGTTTTAAAATTCGTAAGTGAAACACCAGTATTTCCTTCATCTAGTTGTTTTTGTGTAATATACAAAAGATTATGTTTAGATAGTTCAGGTTCATCAGGAGTTAAGTCTACTATTGTACCAGCTTCCTTAATACGAATTTGTTCACCATGTTTGATTGTTTTGAATTCAACTTGTCCATTTGGATAAGCAAGTTTAACTTTCTTGCTAAAATTTTTATCTTTATAATAATCAAACACACTAATACCAAATTCTCCTTTTTGAAAAACAGGAGCTTTGTAAGTAATATTTTCATAAAAATTGTCATAGCTAGTTTTTGCATTGATTTCCTCTAACCATGCCGTAAACGGCTCTTTAAGAAACGCGTCATAGATACTTCCAAATGTTGTAACAATCGTTCCAAACGTATCAACATCTGCTTTCACCTTATATTCCGTTGAGGGAGTGGCTAGTGGAATTCCGCTGAATAGGACCCCCATTGCCAGTCCTACGGGTAGGATTTTCCGTACATTTTTTTTACTTTTTTCATTCATAATGTTGTTCCTCACTTTCTGCTTGTTTTTTTGTTTTAAGAACACTAATTTTTTAAATTTACAGGTAATGTAAACCCCTTATCATAAATAATCAGACTCCATTATAAAAAGATAAAAACTACATTCTTCTCTAAACGTTATGCAGAAGCAATACTGGAGTCACATACAGACAAATGTTTACATCACAACAGTAGTATTAATATAGGCCCATGAATAGGGAGAAAGTCACTCTTGCTAACTTTCAACATCAACTGAACTTCGCCTCGTATTGGGGGGATGTGATCATTTCATCTTTTGACGGAGTGCGTATTCAAGTAGGTGTTTCATTCCTACATGTAGAGCCAAATCCTCATTAATAGAATCAGGAAAGGGGAAACCACTGATTACTTTGTCAGCGATCAGTTTACCAGCTTATTGCTTTACCAAATTTTTATTGGTACTATCTTCTCCTTTCTTAATGGTCATACCATTTACACCTTTATTAAAACATCTAGTTTTTAAGTATGTAAGTAACAGAATAGTAACAAACAAATCCGTTATATAATAGTATCAAAATTTTCGCAGCCAAATTATTATATCGATAAAATTACTATTACATTTCATTCAAGTAGTTGTAACAATTATAAGTTGATATATAAGATAAAAGATAATTATTGTAACCTTTAAAAATAATTCAATATAATTTTAATGTTATTGATATAGTTTAATCATAACCTGCATATCGATCCCCTTTATTTGGATATGCAAAATTACATAAAATATAGGGGTATCAACTACTCTGAGCTATGTTTTTTCGATAAGGGTTCAGAGGAATTCTCTATATTACTATTAATTGATGATAATTTCTCTTTGGTGTGAAAATGTGTTTTTTTATGTGTCCAGAAAATTGTATGTTTATGAACAGAGGATAAAACTCAATAATATCAACGTTTTCTAGCTGTAATCATGCTCATAAAGTGTGTAAACAAATCAATGTTCAATTAAACTTAGGTTTTTATCTTTCTGAACATGTATTCATCTTAAAAAAATGCTGTAATGATAAGGTTTTGTAATCATTACCGTACAATTTTCCCAAAATAATATAGTGACCCCACTTAGCGGATTAATTCAACACAAAGTTAAATGTAGACTATTGATTTGGTTTTTTATTTTTTATTAATTATTACGGTACGTGAAATTATTTTATATCGTAGTGAAAAAGCCCCCATAGACCATAAATCTATGAGAGCTGCCTAAGGGTATTTTACATTCGACTTGATTCTATTGTAGCAAGCTTTCACCAAATAGCAAAAACATAATGATCCAAAACCAAATAATCAAACGAAATGCACTCTTGAATCCTCCCCACAGGAAAAATGTTTCCTCTTGCATTTTTATCAGCCTTTCCTACTTGTTCTTTGGTTCTCCAAACCATTCATACATTGCCTGCTGGCTTATAATCCATTCCTTACGCTTCCCTTCAGGATGCAAAAAATACTTCACTAAACCTTCCTGTAACATGCGCTCTAATTCATTTATTTGCTTCTCGTTCATTAAAGAAGGGCTATATTTATTCTTAATTGTCTCACGAGGAATCCCCCAATAAAAAGCTGCTTCAGATGGTGTCATGTATTTATCAATTTCTTTCATGAGAATTCTCCTTTGTTTGTGCTTTTCCTTTTATGTTACAATAAATAAAGAAGGAAATGGACGAGATTTCCTTCTTCTTCAGTCACTCATTAACTAAACCCTTTGTTTGCTCTTAAGCAAATGAAGGGTTTTTATTTTGCTTGTTTACATTTACTATCTATGACAGCCAAACGGATCAACTTCAGCTTAATATCCTTACTAAGAGAAAGCCATTCAGATGTACTAATTTTCATATCTTTTTCCTCCCCATTCCCATTTTATAATTTAAGAAGATATCTTTATAACATAACCTTATAAGGTTATGTTATAACAAAACAAGAAACCTTTCAAGGTTATTTTGTGGTTTTCAGATATTTTATAAAAAATTTTTAATAATACCCTCAACTCACTTTAAACCGCTTATTTCCGCCTACAACACGTCATTTGTTATTTAGGTCTTATGTCATTCGCTTTTAAATAAACATTGGTTATATCGAAATCTGAGAAGGCGTTTTTTGATGAGAGTATGATTTTTTAAGGTAATTCCTAAAAATAACAAAAGAGCTGGATTTTCATCACAGCTCTTTTGTTATTTGGGTCCGTATGTGTAAATGTGGAATATTGAGAACAGCCAAAAAAACTTATTTCCTGTTTTATTCGAATTACGAACGATTAAATGATTTTTAAACTTTGCAACAGAACCCTAATACATTTTTTATTATCCCGCCCAAACATCTTTTGAATAATACAGGTTTTCTTCTAACTGTTGTAACCACGCACTTGCTTGTTGTTCGCTCACGTTGTGAATGTTAGCGTAACATTTAATAAGCGTATTCTCTAAATCTGGCGCCATTTTTCTTCCATCACCACATATATACAAATGCGCACCTTGATTAAGTAAATTAATCACCTTTTCAGCATCTTGTTTTATTAAATGCTGAACGTATATTTTCGGCTGATCCTTCATTCGAGAGAAAGCTGTGTGAAGAGCCACAATTCCTTCTTTCTGTGTTTGCTCAAGTTCTTCTTGATATAGATAATCCTCTTGAGGTGAACGACACCCAAAATAGAGATGCGCTTCACCTAATGATTCACCATTAATTTTCATTGATTTTCGAGCTTGCAGAAAACCTCTAAATGGTGCAATTCCTGTTCCCGGCCCCACCATAATAATCGGGGTTTTAGGATTTTTCGGAAGTTCGAATCCAGACTGTGAATTTGAAATAAAACATGTAATCGAATCTCCCTCTTTAAGTTGAGCTAAGTAGGTAGAAGCAATTCCTCTGTATTTTCCATTTCCACTCCATGCGTTGTCTTCCACAACACCAACGGTAATACTCAATTTCTGGTCATTTACTCTTGGCGAAGAAGAAATTGAATAATATCGTGGACGCAATGCTGGAAGTAATTCTATGAAATTACTAAATTCCATTTCGCATGCTGGGTATCTCTCTAATAATTCAAGCATAGTTAATCGTCTGGATAAAACTTGTTCTTTGTAAACATGTTTTTCTAATAGTGCTTCGAGCTCTATTTTATGCGGCGGACAAACAGTTTTTGCTGCCATTGCACGTAATTGATGTCTTGTGACCGGTTCTTGAAGTTCTACAAATTGCAGTAACTCATTAATTGAAACAGTGCGCCCTAAAGGAAGATGTACTAATTTTTTATTATCACTAGTTAACCGGATAAAATGAGACCCATTTAACTGAAAACGAGTTAGCACACGATTCACCAATTCAGGGTAATTTATTGGAATCACACCTAAATGGTCGCCTTCTTTGTAAGTCACATTACTCGGTAAAGAAATTTCAAGATGTCTTGTGCTTCTTCCACTACATGGCTGTTGTAATTCTTTATTCTTGTCAACT
This sequence comes from Bacillus cereus group sp. N31, assembly GCF_016483245.1. Taxonomy (NCBI): domain Bacteria; kingdom Bacillati; phylum Bacillota; class Bacilli; order Caryophanales; family Bacillaceae; genus Bacillus; species Bacillus cereus group sp. N31. The sequence goes on from NZ_JAEHCH010000012.1 coordinate 143,376, forward strand.
TGTGCTGTAAAAGTAGAATGCACTTTTGTTAAAGTCGCTACCGCTCCACTTCCTACGTATTCAAAGGAAAGAGTAGAAGCACTTGTTTCATTACCTTTGATATCAAGATTGAAATAATCTGCTACATCATTCCATAGCTGCTCACGCCACTCTTCATAAGCTTCTTCAAAGTCATCACTTGCATCTCCTTCACCACGCTCTGTGAGACGCTCTGCTCCTTTTATTGCAAGTTGTTCATCAATAAAGAAAGGTACCTTTTGATAGGTAGTGGCCCAGCTCTTATCGCCGCAGCCAAATACGGCATAGTGAACACCTTTCACTTCATGCTCAGATGCTTTCTCCAACCACTCTACAAACTTCTTCGCATTATCAGGCGGATTTCCGTTATAAGAAGCAGAGATAATCAATACTACTCCTTTTTTAGGAAGGTTCCCTGCATGTGAATCTAATGAAGCAGCTTGTGCTGCAAATCCTTTACTAAGAGCGATATCTACCAATTCACGTGCTATTCCTTCTGATGTCCCCATATTGGAACCATATAGTACGAGTAATGGCGTGTTATGAACATAATCCACTACTTTACGAACATTTTTTTCTGGCTGTTCACGGTAAGGAGCAGGGATACCACCTAGAGGAATTTTTTTTGATACTGCTTTTAAAGTAAGCCCTTCTGGTTTTAACGTTAAAGTTTCTTTAATATCTAATTCGTAATTTTCATGATCATAAAAATCAAAATGCTTCAACATCATTCCAAGTACAAGAGCCGCTTCATGAATTGCAAACTGCTGTCCTATACATGCACGCTGTCCGTTTCCAAAAGGCTTGAATGCGTGCTGTGGAATTGTACTTGGATTCTCGAAACGTTCTGGTCGAAATTCCTCTACATCCTCACCCCAAATTATTTTATCACGATGAAGCTGTGGAATAAGTACCTTAATCTCTTCTCCCTGCTTTAACAAATATTCTCCACCAAGCACAGTGTCTTCTTTTGGATATAGAGAAAAAGCAGGGGCAGTGGGCCATAAACGAAGGGATTCATTTAATACCATAGTTATATATTTCAACTGCTTCACTTGTCTATAAGTAGGAACCGGATCTATCAATACACGAGTTGCTTCTTCTGTTGCTTTATGTAAAATATGCGGATTTTTCACTAGGAAATAAAGTGCGAACGACAATAGACCACTCGTCGTCTCATGGCCTGCTATTAAAAATGTTATCATCTGATAACGAATATTTTCATCATCTAACACTTCTCCTGTTTCCGGGTCTTTTCCGTTTAGCATATGAGCAAGCAGATCATCTCCTTGCTCACCACTTATTTTTCGATCTGCAATTATTTTATCCACTAACCCATTCATGTATTGAATATCTTTTTGAAGTTGAAATTTTTTCTCCTTATATGATGGATCATCTGGATTCACACGCTGTAATTGGCTCATTGACTCATCTAGTGCACGCACCATGCTCATAATAAATGGATGAGGCTGATCACGATAGAAACTGTTAAAGCGATAATTAAAACCACAAAGTCCAATTGTATCAAGTGTCAAACGTGTCATATCCTCTGGTACATCAATATGCTCATCAGCATTTAAGCGCTCCCATTTTTGAATCAACTGCATAGCGATATCTACCATCATCGCATGGTACCCTTTCATTGCTTGTTGACTAAAAATTGGTAATAAAATGTTATGAGCTTTCTTCCAGTTCTTTTCGTATGACCAACTCGTAAAAAGACCATCTCCAGCAAAGCTTCTTACATTTTTGAGTGCTGGGCCTATGTTTTTATCAAAGCGTGATTCATCACATACCTCTTTAACTAATCGTTGACTAGATACATAACGCGTAACCTGATTAGGTGTTTCAAACTTAAATATTTCTCCCATTTGATCAGCAATTTTCATTAAAGATTGAAGTGGTTTTTCTTTATTTAATAATAATAAATTTCCAAAATCTCCATCTGTTTTAGGTTGCGGTATTTCCTTTATGACCATTTGTAACCCTCTCCCCTTTATGTAAATTAATGAATTGTTGCTGATAGTTATCCATAAACTGTCCTCAACATCTTGAACCAACTTGTCTGTTCATTCTCCCTTTTTGCTTTCAATTAGCTCACAGATCTCCATAAAACTTCCAAACAAGATTTCATTTTTTCTAACGTCTTCAAACAATTAAGTTTTCATTATAGTTGGACGTTTTAGCTTTGTATTCATTGTGTATACCTCTTTTTTTGATATGTTTTCGTTAATCAGTCACAAAACCCTAATTATAAGCGTTCATTACTTTAGGTAGTAATATGATTGGATTCAATTATATCTGTTAATTGGTCGAGAATTCGTAAAAGTGATAGTATTCGTTTTTGTACTCATGTACTTTCCTTTCTTTGTTGTTTGAAATTTCAAAAAACAAACAATTGTTGAGTATCAATCAATCGTTTGTTTTTGTTCAATTGTTAGTTATATTATAGTATTGAGAACAGAGTCTGACCATAATCAAAAAATCTAGTATTGTTGAGTATCAACCAAATAATTTTTATATGTCTTTTTTTTATGAAATATTGAACATTGGAGAGGAATTTGATGAAAAATAATCCGAAAACGGACAGAAGAATTAAGCGATCGAAAATAGCTTTAAAAAAATCTCTTTTTTCATTAATGGAAGAAAAAGATTTAAAGTCAATATCCATTACGGAGATTACAGAAAGAGCGGATTGTAATAGAGGAACATTCTATTCCCATTACGAAAGCAAAGAAAATTTATTAGAAGAAATAGTTCAAGAAAAGATGGAAGACTTAATTACAGCATTAGTTGACTCATACCCAAACGACAAGGATATCCTATTTGAAGAAATGTCTTCTGCGGCAATGGCGCTATTTACGCACTTTTGGAATAATGTTTATTATTATCAATTAATGCTGAATAAGCATGTGTATTCAGGTTTTCAAGAGTATTTGTGTGAAACAATCAATAACCATTTTTTAAAAAATCTAAGAGCGGTACGAATAAATCCCAACCATAATATTAATCATGAAATAAATTCTTATTATACAGCCTATTCCATCTTAGGAATGCTGGTTTATTGGTTTAAAAACGACCTAGTTTACACCCCTCAATATATGGCCAATCAATTAATGAATATCCTGACAAACCATCCTTATAAAGTAAATGTCATTGGATCTGAAAAGGATACATTAGTGATGCAAAAATAAACCACCATATCTAAATTTAATGATCGATGGAAATGATGGAGTAATTAGGGCTATCCCTGGCTCATACAACTATTATGCGATAGATACATCAATATGGGCCGGAATTTGATGAATAAATTCGACGTTATCTTAAATAAACGAATAACTCATGGAGAGTAGATGGAACATATATAAGTAAAAGGTCAATTTATGTTACGATAAATAAAGAAGGAAATGGACGAGATTTCCTTCTACTTCAGTCACTCATTAACTATGCCCTTTGTTTGCTGTTAAGCAAATGAAGGGTTTTTATTTTGCTTGTTTATATTTACTATCTATGACAGCCAAAAGGATCAACTTCAGCTTAATATCGTTACTAAGAGAAAACCATTCGGATGTACCAATTTTCATATCCTTTTCCCCCTATTCCCTTTTTATACTTCAAGAAAATTAACCCCTTAAAACATTTGTTATATTGAAATCTGTGAAGCTATTTTTTTGATGCGAGTATGATTTTTTAAAAGTTAATTCCTAAAAATAACAAAAGAGCCGGATTTTCATCACAGCTCATGTATGAATTGGTTCTGTATGTGTACATGTAGGATATTGAGAACAGCCAAAAAACTTATTACCTGTTTTATTTGAATTACGAACGACTAAATCATGTTTACATGTGGGACATTTCCGTTCTGCAGGTTTTACCCCTTGATACACATCTTCAGCCGAATATTCGGGATTGATTTTATTAATCAATTTCTGAAGTTCTACACGATCTATAAGTTTTACATGACATGCCTCCGCTAATTCTTTCGCCTGTCTTGTATATACATTGTTTGTTACAACCCAGCCCTCGTGTGCTTTGTAATAGGCCTGTGCTGCATATATCTCTTGGACGGCACTGATGCCAACTCTATTTTTCATCCCGTATCGTTTGGCCTGAATTACAATACGATTTTTCCCCTTTAATACAAGATCTGCACCGAAATCATTTGACTGCTTTGTGACCATTGGGGAATAACCAAGCTCTCGAAAGAGGGCCTTCAGATACACTTCGAATTGATGTCCGTCCATTTTATCTATATAGCGAATACCAGACCTCGCCATTCGCTTCAGCATTCTACGCTCCTGGATCTTTCGGTACATAAACTTACAAATACGAAAAAGAACATAAAGGATAAAACCACAAATCAAAATCAGTAGTATGTTTGGCATTTGGGGTAGATTAGACACTTCTCTCCACCTCTTTAATTGGTTTCATTTTCTTTGGTTGGGCTGTTTCTTCTGCCTGTTGCTCACTCACTTGTTTCTTCCGGACATCGTTCCAATCTTTTTCATTCATTGGTATATCCTCTTTAAGATCTACAAAGCATCTCATCGTCTGAATGAAGTCTTTCCCGGCCTTATCGTTATCAACCGCCATAATGACCTCTTTAATATCGTGCCCTTCTTTTTTCGCATCCATTAAAGATTGAATCACTGTTTTTGACTTCAATCCATGCATAGAAACCAGGCGAGCATTTTGTATTTTATTTTGCTTGATACTCCAATGAGATAACATGTCGATTGGATCTTCATAAAAATAAATCTTATCCGGTTTACCTACATCAACCGTAAAACCGGCATTGATTTTTTCATAATTTGGGACGATTTGCTTAAAGCTACCCCTTTTATTCTCCATTTTGACCGTACCTTGACGATTCATTCCAATGACTTGCCCTTTGCCACCTTCTTCCCTCCATTTGAATACCACGTTATTTTTCTTATCCTGGGCGATGAGATCCTTTTTAATCAGCCAATTCACTAAACGAGGATCAATTTTTCTTTCATCAATTAGGTATTGCTTGATTTCTGTCTGTTTCGGTACCTCTAAATGTTTTGGATAACTAAAAGGCTGCTGCTCTTTTTTGCGTTCTTCTTCAGCTTTTGAACGATCAAACTCTTTGTATTCCCCTTTCTGAATGTCCATCACAGCTTGTGGAAATGTCATGTCATAGTACATCATGGCAAAGCTAATCGCCCCATATCCTTTTTCCCCACGACTATTCCAGGCGTATTGATTCCCTTTAATAATGAGACTGTCATGCTCCGTATGACGATAATAGTTCCCTTCTTTCTTAAACGTTTCTCCTTTTGCTTCCAGATATGAAATCAGGTCTACTTTTCTTGCTTTCATCGCATCCTCCGTACTGACACGTGCCATTACGGAATCCCCCCTTTACTCTATAAAATGAAATAAAAAAGAGGACTATTCCGATTCCTAGTCCTCTTTTGCTACTTATAGTTGATACATTTCATTTTTATTTGCCGAATAAGAATTTTAGTCTCTTCTCCTGTACGCTGTATGATAAACGAGCGTCAAATTTTTTCCCGTTTTTGTTCGAGATAAACCCTTTAATCTGATCCGTTACATTCTTTTCTAATAACTTTTTAACATGGTTACTACTTAAATTTTTACCAGAGAATGTACCAAAAATAATAAAATCACAACCTTTTTTGTATTTCTCACATAAGTAATTACTTTTCCCTATAAGAACTCTACTTTTACATAATGGACATTTTCCAATAGTACGATCTTCAGTCGTTGGAAAACGGAATTTCAAACTCCCGTCCGCTTCCATATAGATAGCTGCTGTAAATTCTCCCTTTTCTCCTTGAAAGCCGTTTATAAAATCCGTTGTTTTATACTGAATTAGCTTTTTCATCTGATTACCAGGGATCGCTTTCCCTTTCATCTTGGCTGGTAACATAAAATCACATCCATTTTTATGCTCCGTGCATCCATAAAATGTTTTACGATGAAGCATATCCCCTTTTTTACATTTTGGACATTTACCAAATGACAGCTCCTCTTGTGTTGGGAACTGAAATTTTACTTTCCCTTCATGTAACACTAGATAAGCGGAAAACTCCTTCTCATTGGACTTAAATCCTTTTAAAAGGTCTGTTTTCTTATCTTCAAACAGCTTTTTCGCTTGCGCTTCCGGAATCGCTTTTTCTTTAATTTTTTTCGGTAAGGAGATTTCACATTCCGGATAATTACTGCACCCGTAAAAGTTTCCTTTATGAAGGATTTTTCCCTTTCTACAAGGGCATTTGCACACCTCAATCTGCTGATTCCAAGTATTAATAATGCTATCCGACACCTTATCATCCATTGCGCCTAATTGTTCCACCGTGTCTCTTACAAACGTATTTGTTTTCTCTACAAATTCCTCATATTTCATTTCTTTTTTTTCGATCATGTAGATCATCCCTTCCATTTCAGCCGTATAAGCTGGATTTTTGATTTCATCTACCGGAAAAGCATCTATAAACGCACGACCAATATTAGTGGTTCGAATCTGACTGTTGGTAACATCAATATAGCTTCGCTCTAACAATTTCGGAATAAACGTTTCTTCCGTTGCGACCGTCCCAATCCGTTTTCCTTTCATAAGTTCTTTCAAATGTTCATCATCTAATTTACGCCCTGCCGTCTCCATAAAGGTTAAAATGGAACTTTCCGTATGAAAGGCTGGTTTCTTTGTTCGAGACTCAATCAAGTCATACTGAACGATTCTGAAAGAATCTCCTTCTCGTAAAATAGGTATCTGAAACGCTTCAACTGATCCCTCTTCTATATCCTCTTGAAACACACTTAGAAACCCTTTCTCTTGTAGGATCTTTTCTTTTGTACTGTATGTGATACCCTCTTGATCTATAAAATGTACTTCTCTTACCAGGTAGATTGCTGGTTTCATAAAGTTCCCAATAAATCGTTTTACAATTAAGTCATATAACTGTTTTTCTAATGGATTTCGGTTGGTCCCGACATATAATTTTGTTGTTGGGATGATGGCAAAGTGACTACTTACTAATTCATCATTAAAAGTAGAATGTTTCTTTGTAATAGAAGATGGAATTACTTGTTGTACGAGATTTGCATAGGAGCTTTTTTCTAATGCTCCCATTACTTCTTTCACTCGTTCCACTTGTTCTGTAGGTAAGTGCCTAGATGAAGAACGAGGATATGTGATAAAGCCTTCTTCATACAAACTCTGAATATGTTTTTTTGCTGTTTCCGCATTTATCTTCAGTTGGGCGTGAGCATCTTTGTAGATATCCGTTAAGTTATATAATAATTTTGGTTTCTTTTTTCTCGTACTCTCTTTAAATTCCGTTACGATTACATTCGTTTCTTTCAAGCTATCTCCAAGCTTTTGTAGTGGCGATGGATCTATCAGTTGCTCTTCTGTTTTCATTACTGGTGATAAACCGTTTTCCGTTAGTAGCTTTAAATTGTAATAGGTTTGTTCTTTATAATTTTGGATAGCGATTTCTCTCTGACGGATCTCATTCAAGATACACATTTGAACACGACCAGAAGCCAATAAAAATTGATTTTTTGCTAGTTTGGATGTACAGCCCCTTGTAACATTAATCCCTAGAATATAATCGAGGTACTGCCTCGCTTTAGCGGATTGAGCAAGTCCGTCATAGTCTGTTCCTGGTTCCAATCGATTCAATGCTCCCTCTAATTCTGCGGCTTCATAAGAAGAGATAAAAAGACGAGACTGTCGCTTGTTCACACCTGCATGTTCAACTATTTCTCGATAGATAAGCTCACCCTCTCTATCTGCATCACAGGAGTTGACCACATGATCCACATCGGGACGATTTAACAACTTAACCAATATTTGAATTTGTTCGAGACTATCCGATTTCTCTTTATATTCCGGCTCTAAAATAATGGGTAAGTGATCAAATTTAAATTCTTTGTACCTCTCGTCCATCTCCTCTGGATGTTTTAGTTCTAATAAATGCCCCCGGCACCAACTAATAATGTAATTTTCATTTTCATAGTAGCCATAATACGGCTTGCTTCCTGGATGCTTTTGCGAGTTTCTAAATCTTGGTGATTTTAATAATTCAACAGCCACCTTAGGCTTTTCAGCAATAAATAATGTTTTCCCCATACGTATTACCTCCTATTAATCTACAATTTCCGTTTTACGCTTCCATTTTTTATTTCTGTGCTTTTTCATTATTTTGCGACCAAAATAATAGCAATGTGTTCAAAAAGACAGCTACAAGGAACATACAGCCCGCAAACAGCCATACATTCATGACATTCACTCCTTTCGTTCTATAAACAAGAAAGAGGGCTTTTCTTTTACCCTCTTTCATTTCTGGATATAAAAAAATCACTTTCCGTTTTCTCAATTGAGTAACAAAAAATGATTTAATCTGGTGTTCCTGTTATAAAATTTTTCATCGTTCCATTTCCATTGTTTCCTTTTTTCTACTTGATTTCTTTGTAACCCTTGACTGGTCTACATTACCTGGATCAATAGGCTCTCGCTCCTTTTCTTTTTCCTTGTTGTTCATTTGTTTTCCGTTCAATGGCTGAAATTTTTTATCAAACTCCATTTCCTTTGAAGTTGTAGACTGATTCATCGTTATTCCTTCTTTCCCAAGCTTCTCATCCACTTGGTTTTCTAATTTCACAACGTGTTCCTGGCTTACTAGCTCATTATCAATCGAAACATATTTCGTTGTATAATACCGTTCTTCAGCTTTTACACGAGTGACAATACTATCAATATTATCTAGTGTTTCTTCATATTGTGAACGTCTGTATGCTTCGAATTTTCGGCTTAAATCCTTATCTAACGTAGTTGGCTCCTTTTCTTTTGAAGGTTGAATTTGTTGATCTAGAGAAGCAATAGGTGCATATCCATCTGTCTTCATTTCTTTATATAATTCCACTTCTTTTTCATTAAATGAGTAATCTTTTTGTGCCTCCGCTTTATCAACTAAGAGTCCATATCGTTCATCTTTTACGATTTCATCTAGACTCATATTTGCATCTTTTTCATAAACAACAAATGACAAATTCCCTCTTCCATCAAAGATAGAACTTTGAACCTTTTCATATAAATCTGGTTTCAAAATGTTATCTAAATAGATATTTTCTCGTTTCCCGTTCTTTTCCATGAGGGAAACATATAAATTGTCCCGATCTGTTTTATCTTGATTCCATACAGACAAATAACTGATATCTTTCGTAACGGCATCCATCATGTGGATTCTTGCAAGCTCTTCATCTTGTATACTGTTTGCTAATACTTCAATTGTAACTAAGTGATTGGGTGTCTCTTTCGGTTTTTCTAATGGATTTTCTTGTGCTTTTTCCATCGGTATTTCTTTGTTATGTCTATAATTCATCACTTCATCTCGTAACGCTTGTTTTACTTCATCCGATAAATACCTTTTCTCGTTTAATACTTGTTCATACGGTGTCTTGTAGTCCCCATCCCCCATATCCAAACGATCCATACTCACAAGCTCCATTCTCCCAAAATCTCTATCTACTTCTTTTGGAATGGCAATATGATAACGGGTTTTATCATATGGTACGTATTCATCTCTTTCTCTTGCTTCCTCTTTTGCTTTTTCAATATTTTTAATGACTTCAGCCATTTTTTCATTGGCCTCTCCAAATGGAATCAACTGACTACCCTTAAAATTTTCGTTTTCGTTCCACTGAACTAACATAGTTGGACGATTTATTTCATTTTGATTTAGCGCTGCATACTTTTCTTGATTCGCTTCGTTAAATGCATCAATAAATTCTTTATCACTCAATTTTTCTGCGCCTTCTACGGGCTCAAACGCTCTGTTTCTATCCGCTTGTTCCCTTAACTCTGCAACAGAAACAAGCTCTTGTGTCGTGTTACTTAAACTCATAAATTCGACCAATAAAATATTTTTTTCGTCCTGTTTTTCATTTTGATTCGCCATACTTTCCACCTCTTTTTCATTTATTTGTTCTTTTTCCTTTTCTAATGTGTTTTCAATTGTCTCAATAAATTCAATCGAAGTTTCATGTACTTCTTTCAACAACTTGGTTTTATCTTTCATTTCTTTTCCTTGTGTCCAGCTCGCTAAATATCCTAATGAATATTCGCTTGTATCAATTCCAAAATAAGAAGAAACGGCGTAAGCTGTCATTTCTGCTTGAAACTCTTTTTCTGGTGCTGTGTAATTCATATGTGTCTCTGCTGTATGAAGTTTGGCATGTGCCAATTCATGAAGAAGTGTTTTAACATTTTGTAATTCACTGTTTCTAGGATTCAAAGCAACCTCTTTTGTTAGGGTATAGCTCACGCCTTTTGAAACACCCAGCTCCGCTTTGGGCGCAATGATTTTCACACCGTTCTTTTCCGCAATGGCTTCCATTCCTTTATACAAACTCTGGTAATCTGTAACGCTCCCTTCTAGCCAACGATTCGGAAAAATACGAGGTAGATCTTCCGCTTTTGCGTTTGTTTGCGACACATCGAACACATGGCCCATAGCAAAATATAAGCGACCAGGCATCACTTCTACGCTTTTAGATTCAATTTGTTTCTTCTCTTCCTCATTTGCTTTAGTTACTGTTTTCCAAGTGCCTTCTTTGTCCTTAAATTTTGCTACAGTTCGGTTTGGAACAAGGATTTTTATTCCTTTCTCACCCTTCTTAACCGGAAATCCTTTTTCTTTCCAAAAAGAAAAGGAACCAACTGCACTGGCTCCCTGGAATTGACTCTGTATTAATGAAATATTAGATGGTGAATAGTGATAAAACTTTGCCATAAACGTTAGATACTCTTTTAAATCTCCCGGTGTACGAAAATAACCTTCTACGCTTTTTTCCATCTTTTTTGTTAAAGCTTGCACCGCTTCTTTCTTTTCTTCTGGTGATTTCGTTTGATACTTTTTCTTATAACTTTTACTCATGATCTTCTCCTACACTTTCACTCGCTTTTTGCAATTCTTCCATGTCTTCTTCATTCCATCTTTCCGTTGTATCAAAGAAAAGTGCATGTGTTTTTACGTTAACCGGAACTAACATATTCTCTTGATTCATAACATGGACTGCAAGTTCTTCCTCTTGTTCTCGTGTAATTTTAATTGTTAGTTCTTCCTCTTTTACAAGTAAAACGAGTTCACCTTCCCCAACCTCTTTAATGACTCCTAATGCGATATCTTCATGAAATAATAACATCTAAATAACCTCCTATTTTTTTATAAAAAGAACAATGTAGCTTACGTTACATTGTTCTTTGATGCCTCGTGATCTATACGTTTTTGTCTTGCATGACTAATCCGTTCCGCTACAACTTCTTTTGCTATCTTCACACTTCCCATCTCTTGTTTATCAGTCGTAATAAGGCTATCTACGCCCTCTAAAAAGAAATAACCATTTAATAACTCAATTAAAATTTGCGTATTTCTATCCGCACTATTTGCACCAAGACGAATTTTTGTTAGCTCACTTTTTAACACATCATGTAAGTTTTTTGATACCACTTCCGTTACATAATTTAACGACCATTCTGTATTCTTTGCCGCTTCATGCTCCTTGCAAATTCTTCCCATTGCTTCCCCTGTATATCGAATTCCATGTTCCTCCATGTAATCATTTATATAATCCTCTGTCTCTTGATCCATCGTTACCTGTCTTCTAATTGTACTCATTTAATAACCCCTCTCATTTTGGTATGCACTTTCTTTTTGCATGCGCTCATAATACTTTTGGTTCTTCCAACTTTCATATTCACTTTTAAAAGCACGCTCCACCTTTCTCATAGAATACTGAATAGATACATTCTGTTGAAATTTTTGAAAAGGCTTTGATTTTTTCATGTGATGGATTCTCTTTTGTTCTTTATCATATGCCTTCATTTCTTGTAAAAAAGCGTTACCCATTCTTTTATACAGATCACTGATTTTATTCGTCTTGTAATTTTCATATTGCTTCTTATCATACTTTCCTTCCCCATATGCTTCTTTAAAAACTTGCACTTCTTTATCTAACTTTTGAAGAAACTGATCGTAATCTTTTTTATGATGGTGTTGAATATACCGACTGCTTAATTCATCAATTTGCGGCTTTAATGGTTGAATCGTATTGTAGCTATATTGCCACTGTCTTTTATCACTTGGTAACTGTTTATAGATTTGTAAAAACAATGGTTTCAAATGTTGATTACGCCAATCAAAAACGGAATCTTCTTTTTTCCTTCCCACCATATTGTTTCGAATCAGATCATTAATTTGTTTTTGTTCCTGCTTGCGATTCAACAAATTATTTACGACTTTACCCTTCATCGCATCTAATGTTTTTGGTTTTCTTTTACCACGTTCTCTCGTTGGAAATGGTTCAACAGTTGCCACATGAATATGAATATTATCCGTATTAAAGTGAATGGCTGCCGACCAGATAGAGCTTTTTTCCAACCCCTCTCTTTTTTGCATTTCCTTCATCGCAAGCCGCGTTACATCCATTAACTTTTTTTCATCCAATGTTTTTGTTTTCTCATCATAAATCCCTTGTTTCTCTAACCAGTGATTATGAAAAGAAATGACATCTTGCCACATGATACTTCCATTCTCATGAGCCGTTTTAAACATTTCCTTTAAGGACTTTTTTTCACTTTCTGTTAAACGATTTGCGTGTTCCGTAAATAGTGCCGATGTCTTTTCTGCATTCCCCATATAGTCTTGATACGTTTCGAACATTTTCGGATTTAGCTTTACTTCACTTTTCGCTTCCTCCCGATCTACATAATCAATATAGTTCTGAAAAGCATCTGAACTTGGCAACACAAATTTCGTTTTTAAAACAACACCTGGTGTGACCGAAGACTGAACAGGAACAGCATTACTCATTTTCAATATCCTGCATCATCATTTGAATAAACTCATTCATTTTTTCCATTGCGCTATAACAATCACTCATCATATGGATGTTCTTTTCAATAAGATTTTCTAACTCCATTTCCCTTTTATTTTGTTGCTGAAAAAATGCCAACATTTCAATTTGGTCTTTCAAAAATTTCTGCCGGGATAATCCTTTCCTCTTTGCAATTTCATCTATTTTCTTTACGGCAATTGGATCTACTTCTCTAATTCTAATTTCCACTTTTCCCTCTCCTTTCTGCAAATCTGGGTAGAGATCAAAAAATAGTGAGAAGAGCATAAGGGGTTTTTGTTCCCACCTAAGGTGTGAAGCTAGGCGGAGCCTAGCAAAACGATGGGAACAAGAAAACCTGCAAGGTGAGTACTCACTGATGACACAAATTAAACTGATGAGTACTCACTGACGATACAAAAATGACCAAATGAGCACTCAATGAGTACTCAAATTTCACTGGTGAGCACTCACTGACGACATGACTTTTTTCACTTTTTATTAATTTCTTGTACCTTTTGCTCTAATTTTTTGATCTTATCTCGTGCAATTTTTTGTTCTCCTTTAAACAATTCCACGTTCTTATCTGATGATTTTATTTTAGATTCTAAGGATGCTATTTTTGATTGTGTTTCCGTTTTTTCTGCTTCCGTTTGATACTTCATTTCATCTTGTAATTCTTTTACTTTTTCATAAACTGTCTTCGCATTTTCTTCTTCCAGTTTGATTGCTTTTTCGTAATTTTTTATCTTTGTTTCAATATCTTTTTTGTCTCTTTCTATAAAATCTAGCTCATATGTTTTTTTATCTTCAGCTAACAATTCGTCATTTGCTTTTGTTTTTCTTTGATCGGTAAAAATTGTCTGAACTAATTTATTCGGACTTTTTGTTGCTGCATTTTCTTCTTCATATTCATTAACCTCTTGTGTGAATTTACGAATATCCATTTGTTCTTTTTCACCGTTTTTATTGTAAATATCGAAAGCTAACGCTCCCCAATTCGGAGATAACTCTTTTACTTCTACAACATATTTTCCGTTCTCTTCATACAATACTTTGACAGGTAACTGAACACCTGGATTTGCTTTTTGCTGTGCTTTAAATGTATAGCCTGTTTCTTCATATCCTTCTAATCGAAAGTAAATTTGTATAAAGTTTTTGTGTGGATTGTATTCCCTTTTCTCTACAATCAATTTCCCCATACCCGACAACTTAATTACTTTATTTGTCTCTGTATGAAATAGTTTTTCATCGTTTGGCATGTAAATTTTAGATGTCAAGAAAGCGAAAAAACCCAAAAATAGAAAGCTGATAATTGTTAAGTAGATCCACGACTTATTTTTTCTTAGATTAATTCTTTCACTCTTCTTACCAATTGTACCTATCACACTCTCACCCCACCTTTTTCGTTATAAAACTTTCATACTTAACTCTTCCACACTTGTAACTCGCCATGTTTCCTTATCTTTTTTCATGATGATTCGCAACACATTGTTTACTTTTTCTTCTCGATTTTGCATTGAATCTGTTGTGACATTTATAAATTCAGCTAGTACATTTACCTCCTCTTTATCGGGTTCATTTTCTTGTAAATACAACTTCATTTCTATTGGTTTTGTTTTATACGTATCTCCTAATTCGTATTTATCTGTTGGATAAAATTGTTGTAAAAGTTCTTCACTCATAATGGACTTTGCTTTTTCTTTTCGTTCACTGTAGCCTTCTTTTTCTCGATGAAATGATAATTGGATAAACGTTTCGGCTGTCGATAAGTAAGCCCTTCTTTGTTGTTCTTGTGCGGAAGGAAGCACCTTATCCAATCGTTTTTTTAAGTCTTCATTTTGCTTTGTTAGTAATTCATTTGAAAGTTTTAACTGCTTTTCTTTGCCATCACTCATTGACTTTTTGCTCAAATAGATATTAAAAGCTGTCACACCTACAACTAAAATGACAAACACAATAAACAAAGATTTTCGTTTATCTTTCATTCTTTCAGTCTCCTATTCTTTCGGTTTTTAGAACCTTCTTACATGACCAGAAAAGACTTTTTGCCAATACGGATCATTTAAATCTTCAATAGAAACACCTTTATTCGTTTGGCATCCAATGAAAGTATTTTTATCAATTACAATGCCAACGTGTCCGTCATGTTTGTAGGTATCAAAGAAAATAACGTCACCTGGTTTCATATCATTTGCTGATACTTTTGTACCGATTCTATTTAATGTTTCCGTACTTACAGCTCCTATCGGACTGGTATACACCCCTACTTGTTCGAATGCCCAGCGTACAAAACTACTACAATCAAAAATCCCTCTTGCAATGTCATTGGTGTTACGCCCTCCACCAAATACATAGGTAGAACGCCCTATCCATTGGCGACCTACATCGGCAACTTTAGAACCGCTACTTCCTCCACTTCCTGGATTTCCTCCTCCACCAGAAACGACAGAACCCGGCTGATAATACTTCAAAACGGCATCAACATAAAGCGCGTCCCCGTAGCACGCGGAGTAGGGTATCATCTCTGGCCTTACACAACGATACATACCCGTATGTTTCACTTTTTGATATTGTTGTTGTGAAAATTTAATTGCTAGTTCTTTGGTATATTTACCACCATTTGCACCAATAAAATCGAAAAATCCTGTCCCGAAATTGTAAGCTTGGAGGGCTGTTTTGATATGATCCATGTCTCCAGGACTCGTTACTCCGGCTCTTTCTATCGCATGTTTAAACTCCTGTACACCTGCCCAAATACTGTAATCCGGATCTGTAATACAGTTTGGTGATTTACAATATTTCGTATTAAAAGCACCCTCTGATGATTGCATCGGATCGCTACCTCGACCTCCGCTTTCCTGCATCATTTGAGCAAGCATTAAAGCGACAAACGGTTCCACGCCAAAAGCTTTAGCATGTTTTCGAATCGTAGGCTCCCATTTCAAAACTTCCGGCGAAACATTCATGACTTGCCCTTCACCTGTATACGTTATATCACCTGCGTCTGTTCCACTTTCGCCACCCATTGCCGCAATAAAAATACTCATAACTCCAAGTAAAAGAAAAGAAAAAAGACCCATCACAAGTAGCGCTAAAGTGATGAGCCATTTCTTTGGTATAACCTTTAAAACTAGATGCATGGTATTAAGCACCTCCCCCGAATAACATCAATTCTTCGTCCGTTACTTCTACATGGAAGTGAATGTTTTTTACAGCCCCAATACTTAAAATGACATCCCCTGTTGGTAAATGTGGAATCGCTGCAATCTCACTTTCACTTAACTGTCCTGCAAATACTTTTCGTAACATATCTAAACTGTTATTATCCTGCTGCATGATAAATTTGTACTGTGTAAGTTCAAATAGTTTTTTAATTTCATCAATCATTTCTTGTGAAGATCCTTCCGGTACAAAATCCCGAATCGTGTGACTTGCATATAAAAGCCCTGCAAAATATTTTCGATCTTCTCGGCTAAATTTCGTTAAAAATTGTAGAGCATGAGCGCTTTCTTTTTTCGTGTTTACTATATGATGCGCCTCGTCAATAATAATGAAATAACGAATTACATCTTCAAAAGCAAGTTGTTGTTTAGTATATGCCTCTAATTGTGGCGCACCATTGGATATCATTTCATCCCATATTAAATTAAAAACATTAAAAATTTGCGCTTGGAATACTTCCGGTTTAAAATTTGAAATGTTTCGTAAGGAAAACGATACAACTTGTTCTTTTTTAAAGTTTTCAATAGTGGAATGACCATCAAATAATTGTGCATATGCTTCTACTAAATTTACAAGATTTAATTCAATCAACTCTAAACGATGTTTTCTGCTTTCTCCTAAATTCTCATGGTGTTTTCTACTTTTTACATTCTCATATAATTCATCACGAACAAAAGATAAAAAGTTTGAGAAAATGGGATACTCATTTGGTTTTCTTGTTGTAATTTCATTTTCCGCTCCTTTTTCGTCATTCCATAATCCCATTCGAATATATAATTTACGAAGTAAATTTTCATATTCTTTAATTTCATCATCTTTTGCTTCTGGCGCAATGAATCGATAAAAAATTGTCAATTTAGATAAATGTTGAGTGAAGCTAACTTCTTCAAGTTCGGCTGTCTTATATACTTGAAGTGGGTTAATTTGACCTTGTGAACCATCTAATGCAATTGTTTTCCCGTTCAGATCACGTACTGTTTCCTCAAATTCACCTACAATATCAAAAATACGAATAAAATGACCTTTACTTGCATAGTCTACTGATTTCTTTTTTAGTAATGTTGATTTTCCAGCACCAGGCTTTCCAATCATTACACCGTTATAAAACTTTCTTTGTTCGTCTTTATGAAAAATATCAAAAATAACATTTCCTTTTGTTTTCGTTGTTCCATAATACGTACCGTATGGATCGTGCAAATAAGAATAATGAAACGGACACCCACCAGCCAAACTGACTGCCGGAATTTCTTTCCCTTTTCTTCGGTTCACATAATTTTTTTGTGTATCAAAGCTCGTTACGAGTGCATCCCACTCATACTCTTGTTCATTTAAAAAAACAGCTCCACGAAAGTTATAAGACTCTAATGTTTCCATGATTTCTTTTACTTGTTTTTCTAACTCATCTAACGTTCTAGCGGAAACATAGATACGGATATGAATACGTTTCATGACCTCACCTTGTTTCAAATCCGTATAGAGAGCTTCCAACTCTAAAAATTCATTTTTCGCATCAATCCGATCTATATTATCCTTTGCTGTATCATGTCGGACACTTTGTTCACTCATGGATTTATTAATTGATTCAACAACTTCTTTTCGGTCATCACTCATGACATCTAATGTTGTGATCACATTTGGCATATTCATAATTTGTTCTAACCAAAAATCATTTACCTCTGTTGGAAAGTCAAAAACATGAACACAAGTACCTAATCCATCACCTGTTTGAAAATAACTTTCTTTAAAACTAATTCCCCCTTGTGGCTGAACTCTAGCCACTAAATAAGGGTTGTAACCTTTCTTCTTTTTTAGTTCTTCTTGTTTTTCCTTTTTGGTTTTTTTACTTTTGAACGCAAACATATTGTTTCCCCCTTACTACCATATATTTTTCGTTCCTAATTTTGCATTTTGATTGAACAATTTAAACATAAGCTCTAACTTTTTCTCTTCATCCACCTCTAATAGTTCAGTAGAGCGCTTGATATATCTTTTTGCTGCATCTACACGTTCTTTTACGATTAATTCCGTTTCTCCGTAAATAAATAAGAAGGCTTCTCGATTGGTTCTGCCCCATTCTAAAAACTGCAGTTCTTTTAACTTTTGATTTAAAATCCGTTCATACAAAGGACTAGTACATTCTTTAATTTTCTTCTCTATATAACGTTGTTGTTCAGTTGTTTGACATGGGAAATTTAAAAAAACGAGTTTAATGGACTGTTTGTAGGCTTGATAAAAATAAGCATGTGAGAAAATAACAAATGCTTGCTCGTCGCTATTCTTAGAGAACATATCATCACCTTCCACTTGAAGAATTTCTAAAAACTCCTCATTTTTTAGTTCAAATATGCCATCCTCTGTCATGTCTACAATTTGCATAATTTCTGCAATACTTTTCTTTACCTTTGGTGGTGATTCTTTCTTTTTTTTAGATAAAAAACCTAAAAGTTTTGGATTTTTCTTTTTCGAAGTGTCTTTCTTTGGCTTTTCTTTCTTCTGTTTTTTTACTTTTGGTTCTACCTTTGGTTTTTCTTCTTTCTTTTTGTCGGGTACCACCTTCACAATTTCTTTTGGTTCAGAAAGTGATTCTTTTACATTTTTTTCGTTAAATCGAAATGCATTTATCTTTGGTCTTTCTAGTTGTTTTGGTTCTTCTTTCTCTACATCTTTTTCGCTGAATAACGCCATATGTGATCCCTCCCTTATTGATCGTTATCAATGGCGCAATATGCACCTTTTCTTCTTAGCAATGTAATAATCAATACTTCATACATTCGTTTTTGAGGATTCGTACTTGGCCGCCAAATCATGATAATTGCAATAACTGCCATGAAAATAACAAATGGTAATTGAAAGGAATCATGTACAAAATTCCTAAGAATCATCGTTACAACTAATAAGCCAATTAATAAAAAGAAATCGATTAAATAAAGCACTTTATTAATCCGTAATTCTGTACTGATTTCCTTCGGAATCCGATAGCTTCTCATCGGGATTCCCTCCTTTTCGACAATAAAAAATAAGCGTAATCGTACGCTTATTTTTTATCTGTATTCTTTTTATTTTTGTTTACAATATCTCTCCAACTTTTACCCGTGTTTTGCCCCATCTGATAAAAACGCTTTGTATTTTGTACCGTTTCAGAATTATGAATGCGTTCTTGTACTCCTCTTACCTTTTGTTTCACGGATGATGTTGTATTTTTAACTTTATCAGTTGTATATTGTCCTAATGTCCGTGTTTCTTGACTTCTACTTGCGGCCACTTCTTTATCACTCTCATAAGGAATAATTGGACTACTATGTGTCACCGTTACGATGTCGGCTGGTGCCGGGCTTCCTCCACTTGGTACTGATCTTGGTGTTTCCACTGGTGCCGGGCTTCCTCCACTTGGTACTGATCTTGGCGTTTCTACTGGTGCCGGGCTACTTCCACTTGATACTGGTCTT
>NZ_JAEHCH010000120.1:0-237 GCF_016483245.1 Bacillus cereus group sp. N31
ACCTCCATTAAAATCATAACTGATACTTACGATTTAGAGAGGTGTTTTTTATCGTCTCATTCTCAGGGTTCACTCCAGTATATTTCTACAAAAAGAATAGCGTTTTTTTCGTTGTAGGGATACTAATTTACATTAGCTTGATAGCGATGTGGTGCTACCCCACATCCATCAACTTAAGGTATATTTTTATACAAAATGTGTTCTTTCCATAGAGTTTTTTATAATCTTTTCTGGATT
>NZ_JAEHCH010000121.1:0-237 GCF_016483245.1 Bacillus cereus group sp. N31
AATTTCAGACCGCTCATCAACAATCCCCACTTTGCAAGTAGGAATTTTAGTCGTACCAACCCCTTGAATCATGCAACGTGATCCATCGCTTAAAAGTTTCGTTTTCCCCGTTTGCGGCGGGACATTTACCATCGGCTTAAACCATCTTCATTCATAGAAATAAGGAAAAAGCGGCTGAGCTATTCCTAATTATTCACGAGCAATAGGAAAATAAAATGAAGACAAAACACCAATCAT
>NZ_JAEHCH010000122.1:0-236 GCF_016483245.1 Bacillus cereus group sp. N31
GGGAAGTGGCTCAGCTTGGTAGAGCACCTGGTTTGGGACCAGGGGGTCGCAGGTTCAAATCCTGTCTTCCCGATATTGTTTTTGGGGCCTTAGCTCAGCTGGGAGAGCGCCTGCCTTGCACGCAGGAGGTCAGCGGTTCGATCCCGCTAGGCTCCACCATTAGTTCTTTGAAAACTGAACGAAACAAACAACGTGAAACGTCAATTTTTATTTTTAGATGCTAGACAAACTAACTT
>NZ_JAEHCH010000123.1:0-235 GCF_016483245.1 Bacillus cereus group sp. N31
TAAGACACAGCTATTTAAGTATTACCATTTTCAACAGATTGATTGGCAAGGAGTTACGATTTAAAGACTTCTATTTAAGTAATACCATTTACCACCGATTGATTGCCAACCCGTTACCATTGCACCTTCACTATGTAAGTAATACCATGCACCACCGAGTGATTGCCAACCAGTTGCCATTGGGCCAGGACTGTTTATGTAATACCATGGGGGAGCGTTAGATTGCCCACCTGGT
>NZ_JAEHCH010000124.1:0-235 GCF_016483245.1 Bacillus cereus group sp. N31
TCAGTTGGAAGTTCAATAACTTCTTCAATTGTACTAACATCATCGTATGTTGCATTGTAGTAGAAAACCTCATCTGCTTGTCTAATTGAAACGATAGGTAACTGTTTACCATCAAAAATTGAACATGTAAGCTCGTCACCCTTTATATACTTCTCAATTACTACTTCAGTATCCGATTCGAATACAGTTTCGAGCATTGAGTTCAATTCATTTTTATCATTGACGATCTTTACGC
>NZ_JAEHCH010000125.1:0-234 GCF_016483245.1 Bacillus cereus group sp. N31
GCTTATAATTTGACCAAGTTCGGCGTGTATGGCGCTAGCTTTAAATAAACCTTCTTTTATTGGCACTTGAAGATCGCCCGTGTCTTCTAATGCTGCTTCTTTTGATTCGACTACTACTTTGTTTGCGTTCGCGAGGGCGTGAGATGGTAGTTCTTGCATGCTCAGTCTGAATGAACCGCCGGCGTTTATGTGGACACCTTTTTGTAGTTTTTCTGAGAAGACTGGTGTGGATGC
>NZ_JAEHCH010000126.1:0-234 GCF_016483245.1 Bacillus cereus group sp. N31
TTGCAGAGTTTACAGAGCGAGCACGAGCAGCAGCTGAGCAGTTTCGCCGAGACCTTGCAAAGTATGCGGATCGAGCACGCGAAGGGCTCGAAGCTGTGGGCCGAAGCTGCCGCGACCTTGCAGGGGCAGTACGAGCGCAGCCAGACAGAGAACATGGCCCTGTCGCAGCAGGTGCAGAGCTTGAGCGGGCAGGTGAACGACTTGGCGCAGCGCGTAGAGGGTTTGAGCCGCTCG
>NZ_JAEHCH010000127.1:0-234 GCF_016483245.1 Bacillus cereus group sp. N31
GCTGATCACCTTTCATCCTTTTCAAACCATGATAAGCAAGCGCAACTGCCGCTATCATCATAAGTAAACATAAAACTGCACTACATCTACACAGAAGTGCAAAACGACTTAAACTATCCTCGTCTCTCCCCCTCAATGTGTATATGCTCCTGGATTATCTTGGTCAAGTTGATGATGCAGCGCTGCATATACCCCACTCGCTATTACATTTGCCATATCCTCTATAAAAGCATC
>NZ_JAEHCH010000128.1:0-233 GCF_016483245.1 Bacillus cereus group sp. N31
GATATCATTTTGAAAGCTTCCGTCATATGCAGTGGCACTATTTGACAGTTCAATCCAACAACATTTTCACCTTAATCTATAAGCTGCTTTAATATTTCATTGACATCATTTCCATTTTTAGTCGTACCTGCTTCATGTAACGCTACTTGAGCAACAATCGGAATATTCGTTTGATTACGAAATACTTTAACGGCATGAAGTAATTCAAATTCATCGTAAAAAGTTTCTAATAG
>NZ_JAEHCH010000129.1:0-232 GCF_016483245.1 Bacillus cereus group sp. N31
GTTTTGGAGAGCTATCAAAATTAGAAAAAATAGAGCAGAGTTGTCATAATTGATTGGAGGATAAAGATGAAATTTAAAAATGTTTTGTTATCAGTAATTTGTATTTTTGTATTTGCACTAACAGCGTGTTCTAGTAACACAAATGGGAAAGAAGAGGGCAGTGGAAAATTAAAAGTTGTAACAACATACTCAATTATATATGATATGGTGAAGCAAATTGGTGGAGAGAAGG
>NZ_JAEHCH010000013.1:0-157918 GCF_016483245.1 Bacillus cereus group sp. N31
CAGGATAAACAGGATAAACAGGATAAACAGGATAAACAGGATAAACAGGATAAACAGGATAAACAGGATAAACAGGATAAACAGGACAAACAGGATAAACAAGACAAACAGGACAAACAAGTACAATCGGAAAATGTAGTCATAGTACCCACAGATTCACACAGCTTAGATATATGGGATGAAATTTCTCTAAAAGAAATACAAGCTGGGGAACACACAAATTTATTTGAAGAAAAAAGTGATTATCAAAATATTAATTTAGTACAAGTCAGCGATGTTCGCCTCTATTTGGACAAACAACTACAATTTAGTTCCGTTGATGAGCAAATTTATCATGAAGCACTTGTGCATCCGATTATGTCAAAGGTAATTGATCCAAAACGTGTTCTCATATTAGGCGGTGGCGATGGTCTTGCCTTACGAGAGGTATTGAAATATGAAACAGTGCTACATGTAGACCTTGTTGATCTAGACGAAGCAATGATTAATATGGCGCGTAACGTTCCTGAATTAGTTTCTTTGAACAAAAGCGCATTTTTTGATAATCGTGTGAATGTGCACGTATGCGATGCAAAAGAGTTTTTGAATTCTCCTTCCTCTCTATACGATGTAATCATCATTGATTTCCCTGATCCAGCGACAGAGTTATTAAGTACTTTATATACAAGCGAACTTTTTGCTCGTATAGCTACATTCTTAACAGAAGATGGTGCTTTCGTCTGCCAATCTAATTCACCTGCTGATGCACCTCTTGTATATTGGAGTATCGGTAATACAATTGAAAATGCCGGCTTAATTGTAAAAAGCTATCATATAATTGTTCCTTCTTTCGGAACTGACTGGGGATTTCATATTGCAGCTAATTCTGCCTATGTACTCGATCAAATTGAGCAATTATACGTAGTACCAACTCCTCGAACATTACCTTCTCTTCTTTTTCCTTTATTTCAATTTAAAGAAGAACATTTAGATCACCGTAATCTCGCTCTTCTAAACTCAGAATCCAATCTTATCCTACATCAATGTTACAAAAAGGAAATGGAGTTTTGACGATATTATAGTAAGGAGTGCTAACCTATGGAATATTCTACTTTCGGTAAGCATATAATAGTAGATTTGTGGGGAGTGGATTTTTCCCTCTTAGATGATATTCACTTTTTAGAACGCCATTTAGTTGTCGCCGCCGACCACTCTGGCGCACATGTTTTAAATGTAAGTACAAAAGAATTCCATCCTTATGGCGTTACAGTATTAGTGTTACTATCAGAGAGCCACCTTTCTATTCACACTTATCCGGAAAAAAACTTTGCAGCAATCGACTGTTATACTTGTGGTACAACTGTTGAACCGCAAATGGCGATTGATTATATCGTAAATATATTAAAACCGGAGCAGATACAAATAAAAAAATTGATTCGTGGTATAGGAGAAATTGTTACTATCGATTAACTATTTCTCTTACTCATCCGTAAAAAGGAGGATTGCAACTACCATCAGTGGGATGAACACCCCACTGATGGTGCGGGCAAATACATAAAAAAACCTTGCATACGCAAGGTTCATTCATTCACTGACATCTTCCTATATAACTCTACAAATTCACTCGCTAATTCCTTTACTGTAATCGCATTCATTAAATGATCTTGCGCGTGCACCATCAGTAAGGTAACCTCTGTCTTTTCCCCACCAGCCTCTTTTTGTATAAGCTCCGTTTGTACACGATGTGCCTCTTTTAATTCTTCTAGTGCCTCTTGTAATTTAGCTTCAGCTTCTGTAAACGCCCCACGCTTCGCGCAATCAATTGCTTCCATTGAACAACTTCTTGCATTTCCCCCATGCAAGATTAGATGAAAAGCTTTCGTCTCTATCGTATCCATTTTAGTTCTTTACTCCCCCTTTTCTTCAGCTAATTTTTGTTTATCCCATATTTTTAAGAACGGTAAATAAATAAAGAATGCTAGTGCAAAGTTAACAAGTTGCAAAATAACACCTGAAATTTTCCCACCCGATCCTAAATATCCACTAAAAAGAATAGGTGTCGTCCAAGGTACAGCCGCTCCGCTCGGACGAGCAACTAATCCCCATTCCATCGCAAAGTAAGAAACAAGCGTTAATACAACTGGAACTAATATAAATGGAATAAGTAAAAGTGGATTCATTACAATCGGCATGCCGAACGTCACCATTTCATTAATATTAAAAATACCAGGTGCAATGGACAATCGACCAATACTTTTTAATTGCTGACTTCGTGCAAACAATAACATTCCTACAACTAAAGCAAGTGTTGCACCAGAACCACCCATGTAAATCCATAAGTCAAAGAACTGTGCCGTAATTGTATTCGGTACATCTTGACTAGCCTGAAACGCTACGCGATTTTGATCCATTAACGATAACCAAATCGGGCTCATTACACCACCAACAATTGCAGCACCATGAATTCCGCACGCCCAAAGAACATGGACAATAATAACTGCAATTACTGCGCCCCAAAGACTAGCACCAAGTACACTAAGTGGCTCTTGCAGCAGCTTCCCTACAACATTATGAATACTTCCGAAAGTTGTATGTTCAAAAATCAATCTAATGATCCAAACAACTGTCACAACAATAAATCCTGGAATAAGAGCAGCAAATGAACGTGTTACTGCAGGTGGAACTGTCTCAGGCATCTTTATAATCATTTTTTTCTGTACAATAAATCGGTATATTTCAGTAGATATAATTGCAATAATCATCGCTACAAATAAACCTTGGCTTCCCATTAACGCCGCTGGGATTGCTCCATCTACAATCACACTTTCCTTCGTGCTTGGTATAATATATGCAACTTGAAATGGAGTCGCAAGTAAAAATGTCACAAGCGACAATGCCCCGGATGCTAAAGCATCCACTTTATAATACTCTCCAAGTCTGTAAGCGATTCCAAAAACAGCTATTAAAGCCATTATATTAAAAGTTGCACTAACTGGATACCCCAAAGCTTTCTGCCAACCCTCACCAAACAACCCTGCCATAAAATCATTATAACCTGGTATTGGTAATGCACTAATAATAAGAAAAAATGATCCAATAATTAAGAAAGGCATCGTTAAAATAATTCCATCACGTATAGCTTGCAAATGCCTCTGCTCTGCTACCTTTCCTGCTATTGGCATTACATATTTTTCTAAAAACCGTATCATCTATCCCACTCTCCTCATGGTTTCATTGACAAAGCTGCTTGCAAGATAGCCTCCCCATTACAAAGTCCGTAATGGACGGATTGAATGACATCAACAGGTATCCCTTTCCCCTTACATAGTTCTTTCATTTTCGGTAATAAATAACGTACTTGCGGTCCAAGTAAAAGTACATCTGCTTCATCGATGTGACTATTCACTTCAGAACCTGATACAGCCCAAATCTTTACCTCTATCCCTTTTGCCTGTGCTGCTTTCTCCATTTTTGTAACAATCAAACTGGAAGACATTCCCGCTGCACAGCAAAGCAAAATATTCATCCCGCATCCCTCCCCTTTTTTCTAAACCTAAGTTATGGTACATCCCTTGCTACCACTAGGTTACAAATATATATGTCTAGATTTCTAACTGTATGCCGAGCTTAAAAACAAAAATTTCTCGGTTTTCACGCTATTCCATCTATCGGTATTCTTCTAGTAAAGAGGACTCTAACTCGCTATAATAGTTCAGTATGATTTTTTATAATTGATAGGAGGGTATATTTATGAAGGCATATCGCTTTCCACTTATTTTATTATCTTCTATCCTAATTGGTGGTTTCATTGGTTATTTCATGGGTGCCGATGCAGTTGCTTTAAAGCCACTTGGTGACATTTTCTTAAACTTAATGTTTACGATTGTTGTACCTTTAGTATTCTTTAGCATCGCGTCATCTATTGCTAATATGGATGGATTAAAACGTTTCGGTAAAATTATGTCTAGTATGGCTGGAACTTTCTTATTTACAAGTATTTTAGCTGCTATTTTTATGATTATTGTCGTGAAAGTATTCCCGCCAGCACAAGGCGTTGTATTAGAACTAACACAACCTGACAAAGCTGAAAAAGCAGTGAGTGTTGCGGATCAAATCGTCGGTATCTTAACAGTATCTGACTTCTCGAAGTTACTATCTCGTGAAAATATGTTAGCTCTTATTTTCTTCTCTATCTTAATGGGGGTTGCAACTTCAGCAGTTGGTGAAAAAGGTAAACCGTTCGCTACATTCCTACAAGCTGGTGCAGAGATTTCAATGAAAGTCGTATCTTTCATTATGTACTACGCTCCAATCGGACTTGCTGCTTACTTCGCAGCATTAGTTGGCGAATTCGGACCACAACTTCTTGGAACTTACTTCCGAGCAGCAATGGTATACTATCCAGCATCTCTAATTTATTTCTTTGTATTCTTCACTTTCTATGCATACCTTGCAGGTCGCAAACAAGGTGTTCAAATATTTTGGAAGAATATGGTCTCCCCTACAGTTACATCTCTTGCAACTTGTAGTAGTGCCGCAAGTATTCCAGCGAACTTAGAAGCAACGAAAAAAATGGGTATTTCTTCAGACGTTCGTGAAACAGTTGTCCTTCTTGGATCTACACTTCATAAAGACGGCTCTGTTTTAGGCGGGGTATTAAAGATTGCTTTCTTATTCGGTATTTTCAACATGGAATTTGAAGGACCAAAAACATTAGCAATCGCACTTGTCGTTTCTCTATTAGTAGGAACAGTAATGGGGGCTATTCCAGGCGGAGGTATGATTGGAGAAATGTTAATCGTTTCTCTATATGGATTCCCGCCAGAAGCACTGCCAATTATCGCAGCAATTAGTACAATTATTGATCCTCCTGCAACGATGTTAAACGTAACAGCAGATAATGCTTGTGCCGTAATGACAGCTCGCCTTGTAGAAGGTAAAAACTGGATCAAAAATAAATTTGCTTAATAAATAAAAAGAGGATGCTCTAAACGAGCATCCTCTTTTTGTCGTTATTTGTTGATAAGTCGATATCCCTTGTCGAAACGTCGATATATTGAAAAAATCGTTGATATATTTGAAGTTATGATAGATATATTCGAAGAATCGTTGATATATTTGAAGTTATAATAGATATATCCGAAAAATCGTTGATATCTCCTCTTGCCACAAATTTGTTAAAATCTTCACAAATATTCCACACCTCTCATCCTTACTCCGTACTATAATCATGTATGGAAAAGGAGATGGAAACAATGACACAAAGCGCACCGGAATTTAAGGTTTTGCAAAGCATTGCATTTCTTGCTGTCATTTTGCAAAGTTCCTTATTATATACAATGAATCAAGGAAATGTCTTACTTGAACAATCCCTCATTATGGGTATGCTATTTAATCTCGCAAAGTTTTCAGCACCTGCATTCATATTTATCGTTGGGTTTCACCTAATTCGTCACTATACAAAGCAATTAGTATACAAAGAATATATTTCTGAAAAAGCCACACACCTACTCATTCCTTATTTCTTTTGGTCTATTCTTTACTTATTAACAACAAACGATATTATGACATTACAAGGCGGGATAAAAAGTTTACTACTCGGAACAGCCGCACCGCATCTTTGGTACGTTATTATGATGTTCCAAATTCATTTATTATTCCCTTTACTATGCACACTATTTTATTGGTTTCAAAAACGAACAGAAAATAAAAAAGACATATATAAATATATGACCATCTTTGCTTGTCTATATTTCCTTTTAATGTGGTACTCCTCTCACTACATTTTTAATGGAGAGAAATTGACTAGTTCAACCATTTTACATTATACAGATCGTTCCTTCTTCTTCTACTCGTTCTATTTCGTTATGGGCGGAATCGCTGCTGTATCATTAAAAACTTGGCGTATATTTGTCATGAAACATATCCCGCTTATCACAATATTATTTTTCATCTTATTTTTATTCATCAATTATGAGTTATTTAGTTTTTACGGGGCAAACTCTATTCATTTAACCGTTTCTACTTATTTAAAACCGTCTATGTTTTTATATATCGTTTGTGAAATTATGATACTGTACGTGCTATCTATTACAATCGTACAGCGACGCGGTTTCTTATATAAAGCTTTACGATTTATCGGAAATTACACGTATGGTGCTTATTTAGCTCACTTTTTCTTCTTGCAACTATGTACAAAATTCCTTTCTTTATTCACACTGCAAGCAAACACAATATTATATAGCCTATTATTATTTACAATAACGGCTACAATCTCGATTTCAGCAATGGCCATTTGCAGTACACTACCACTTCATACGTGGATTACAGGACCTTCCCCTACAACAAATATAAAGTGGGCGAAGATCATACTTCGGAAAAATCACGAAAAAGTATGCAAACCATATCTTTGATATAATAGAATTCCATACAAGAAAAGAAAGTAGGATACACCTATGATTAATCAAATTGGACAAATTATGTTATATGTAAATAATCAAGATGAAGCCGTACAATTTTGGACTGAGACAGTAGGATTCCAAATTATTGCGGAAGAAAATAACGGAAAAGGATTCCGCTGGATTGAAATTGCACCGGCGAAAGAAGCAGGAACAAGCATCGTCCTTCACGATAAAGCGTTAATCGCGAAGATGCAACCTGAACTAAATCTTAATACACCTTCACTTATGTTCTTCTCAAATAACTTAGACCGTCTATATAAAGACCTTTCTGAGAAAAATGTCACAGTTGGACAAGTTGTAGATTTACCTACTGGTAAAGCATTTAGTTTTGCTGATAATGAAAATAATTACTTTGCGGTAATGGAACGCAAATAAAAAAGAAGCTATCCGAAAAAATCGGATAGCTTCTTTCATTTTAAGAAACTTATTCTGCATTCGTTTCTCTATGCTGTATATGACTCGTAATCCAAGCAATTCCACCAGCAACAACGAGGTAACATAACAATATTAAAATTTGCATTCGTAATTGCGACCAATCTCCTAAAGAGATAACATCTTGTAATCCTCTAAGAGAATGTGACATTGGAAGAAACTGTCCGATTTTGCTAAGAACAGCTACGTTTAATTCTCCTGGGAAAGTCCCCCCACTCGTCGCTAATTGCAAGACGAGAAGTGTTACTGCCGCGAATTTCCCAACAAGACCAAATACCGTTACTAACATAAGAATAAACGTCATGAACGTAAAGGAAATAACAATACTTGATAAAACAAAGAGCGGTACACTTGCAACTTCTAATTTCATGGCTCCTAGCACAACAACATCTACAAGTAGCGCTTGAATGAGCCCAATTAAATATACTAATCCTAGTTTATTAATAAAGTGTACCGTTCCACTTACCTTCATATTTTGTCTACGGCCAAGCGGTAAAATATTTGATGCCATAATTCCGCCGACATAAAATGCAAGTGATAAGAAATATGGTGCAATACCTGAACCGTAGTTAGGTACGTCAGAAACTGTTGACTTCACTAATTGAACTGGCTCCGAGAACATCGTATTGCGTGCATCATCATTGCGAACATCCGCTATCTTCTCTGCGCCCTCTCCTAATTTCGTAGCAAGTTCTTTCGCACCGTCGTCAAGTTTAACAAGGCCATTCACTAACTTGCCAGCGCCATTATTCAGCTCTGTTCCACCACTCGCAAGCTGATTTACACCTTCTTGTAATGATGTAAATCCATTGCCCCACTTCGTAAATCCATCAGCTAGATTTGCCGCACCATCTGCTATCTTTTTCGTTCCAGCAGTAGCTTCATTTAACTTAACTCCGAATGTATTCATGCCTTCTTCAACTTTACGCTGACCGTCAGCAAGCTTCTTCGCGCCTTGTGTCAATTGTTGTTGGCCATTATTTAAAGTATTTGTTGCTTTAGCTAACCCATTAGAAGTAGCAACGATTTTTTGAAAAGCAGGATCTTGCTGTGCTTCTGGATGACTTTTCATGTACTCCTCTAATTGCTTCTTCACACTACTTGCCGCATCATCCGCTTTCACTTGTCCCTCAGCAAGTTTCTCGCTTCCGTTCACCCATTCATTTGTACCAGCACTTAATTCACTAACTCCTGATTGTAAAGTTCCTTCACCTTGCGCTAGTAATTCCAAACCACTATGAAGTGATGTCGCTCCTTGACTTAGCTCATTTGCTCCCCCGGTTAAAGCAGATTGACTGGATGCAAGCTTGTCACTTCCCTCTTTCAATTTCGATGTCCCGTCACTTAAACGATCAATACCATCCGCAAGCCGATTTGCTCCATTTTTTGCATCGGTCGTTCCTTCATGTAACTTCTCAGCCCCATTACTTGCATCACTCAATCCTTGTGCCAAATCTTGAAACTTTGAAAAGACACCTTCTGTATAAGATTTCGTAATACTGTTTGAGATTTTTGTTTTCATATTTTCAACAGCTGTCGTTCCAATTTGAGCTGCTACAAAGTTTTTACCTGGATTTACTTTGTACTGCAATTGTGCCGGTTCTGGTTTCTCATCCATAAGTGTACTTACTTTTTTAGAGAAATCTTTCGGAATCGTAACAACCATATAATACTTATCTTCTTTTAACCCTTCATCAGCATTTTTTTCTGATACGAAATGAAAAGCTAGTTCCTTATTCTCTTTTAAATTTTTAACAAAGTCGTCTCCTGCATGAATTGTTTTTTCATCCATTGCAGCACCTTTATCTAAATTCACAACTGCAACAGGTAATTTATCTAATCGTCCGTATGGATCCCAATATCCAGCTAAAAAGAATCCCGAATAAATTAAAGGAACGATTAACAAAAAAATTAAAGCGATACGTCCATGTTTATGGTGCCACATCGCTTTCCAATCTTTAAATACAAGTTGAATTCCCTTCATGAAACATACTCCTTCTCCGAATTTAACACCATTAGAATGGTTTAACAGATTTACTATACACGTCACTTTTCATACTGTATAATACATCTTTAATTATAAATTCATTCCTTTTGGTCTATAGAAGGGAGATTCGAAATGGAACTGCTCCAATTAAAATACTTTCAAACAGTCGCACGACTAGAACATATGACAAAAGCAGCTGAAGAATTGCATATCGCGCAGCCTTCACTCAGTAAAACAATTGCTAGACTAGAAAAGGACTTAGGCGTCCCCTTATTTGATCGCCAAGGTCGACAGATTGCATTAAACTCTTTCGGAAAAGTATTCTTAAAACGAGTAGAACGCATTTTTCATGAATTAAGTGAAGGGGAACGAGAAATTAAAGATTTAGCTGCATTACAACAAGGCTCTATTACGCTAGCCGTTTCTATTCCGCGAATATTACCAGAACTACTCGGTTCTTTTTTACTAGAACATCCTAACGTTCGGTTCCAACAATTTCTCGCATCTACTCCTTCTATGAAACGACAACTAGATAATATAGAAATTGACTTTTGTATCTCCTCTGTGCCAATTGAAGGTGAGGAAATTGTTTGGGAACCACTTATTACAGAAGAAATCTTCTTAGTCGTCCCTTCAGGACATCGGTTATCAAACCGCGAAAGTATCCACCTGCATGAAGTAAAAGACGAATCGTTTATTAGTATGAATACTGGTTACGGATTTCGGCACTTAACGGATGAATTTTGTAAAGAAGCTGGTTTCACTCCACATATCGCTTTTGAAGTAGATGAACCAACAGTGATTAGCGACCTCATTAAGCAAGGCCTCGGCATCGCTTTTGTTCCAAGTTTAACTTTATTAAAAAACTCTACTTTATCATCAAATAAGTTACGTATTATTGAACCTAATTGCGAACGAACTATTGGCTTAAGTTGGTCAAAGAAACGCTATCTATCAAAAACTGCCCAGCAATTCCGTGAATTCGTGATTGACTACTTCTCCAATATTAGGTCATAAAATTATATCGATCATAACTTCAAATATATCGACGTTTCGCCAAGGAATATTGATTTATCAACAAATAACGACACAAATAGAAGATGCCATCTCCATAGGATGGCATCTTCTATTTCTTACTCTTCTCTAATTCCATTTCAGCTAAAAGTGGTAGTACATTATCAAAAATATGCGTATTATTATTTTCGCCTGTTACGTACCCACCGTAATATCTACTAAATACATTATCATTTCGGAATGTGGCCATATGTTCATACAATTCCGTCGCAAACTTTGTATCACCTGTTTGTAGTACGTACAAAATCGTTAATCCATAAGCAGCTGGTGATTCATAATCCACAGTTTGTTTTCCCGTTTCTAAATTATAACGGCCGTATAACTTTCCGTCCTTCTGGAACTTCTTCTTTATGAATTCCAAATAAGCATCTGATGAAAGACCACCTAAACTACGATGGTAAGCAACATATGATTGATCAATAAGATTCACTTCTTTGTCGTACGTAAATGTACCATCTTCTTTATACTCTTTCGGGAATGCCCATCCATGCCTTGGATAATCCGCTAAAAATTGAACGACTTCCTGATATTGCTGAGTAGAAAATTTGCCATACTTTTTCATATAAGAGAATGCATGCGGATTTATATATGACGTTGTTGCAAAACCACTTTGCTTCCCTGCATCCGCGTCATAATAATCAACGTAATAATTATCTTTCTTATTGTAACGAAGTACAGCATCACTCAATTGATCTGCAAGATTTTTATAACGATCTTCCTTATACATTTCATAAGCACGATATAATTGTTCTATAATACGAAGATCATCTATAAGTGCATTTGTAGCTGATTGCATTTCTCCCTTTTCAGAGACTTTCCATAAAACGATACGATCCTTATGTACAAAGTTATTTTGAACGACCTTTACTTGTTCATCAAATAACGCTTGATCATCTTTATCCAATGTATATTGTAGCCATAGCCCTGCCGATTCTGATAAAGCTTCACGGCCTTTCGCTTCCCCAGTACCTGCCTTTGTATCTTCTAAACGATAGGTGGCAAGTGTCCCATTTTCATTCACCATATGTCTTAAAATAAAATGTTCCGTACGGTTTCCTTGTAAGGCTGACCAAAATACAATTCCACCTAAGGCGATTAAGAGAATAACTCCAATCCCTATATATAAACGTTTCCGCAATCTTTTCACCTCCCTAATAAGGCTAACCTTAATTTTACCAGAACATACGTAAATTAAAAAAGACAATCTATTAGATTGTCTCCCGCATTTCTATCCCTCACAAACCTCTTTAGAAGGTCTATATAGTGATTCCACAAGTCGGTCATATTCACGACGTGTAATTTCTTTATTATACAACTTCAATAATAAATCTCTATGCTCTTTTGAAAACGCCATCTTTTTAATGACTTCAGGATACATAAAACACCCTCTCCATTTCACATAAACTTCTTCAACCACAAAACAGAACTTATGTTCGCATAAAAGATTATAAAATATTCCTAGATAAAAAACAAACAAAATATTATTAAACATTAATTTCTTTCTATTTATAATATTCAAACATCATATTACCATATTCACTTTTTAAATACATATATATTTTTGGCAGTTTATTGAATAAATCTTCCAATTCAATCAGAAAATAATGGCAAAAAAGAAGAGGAGTATATATATGGATACCGTAACATTAGCAAGAGCGTTTTTTGGTTCTTCATTAGCATTCCACATTATCTTTGCAACACTTGGAGTCGGGCTATCTTTGATGATTTTTATAAGTGAGATACTCTATCACTGGAAGAAAGATTCCGACTATGCCATTATGGCAAAAAGATGGACAAAGGCTTTTGCTATTCTTCTCGGTGTAGCAATTCCAACTGGAACAATTGTTGGTGTACAAATCTCACTTCTTTGGCCTGGTTTCGCCAAAATTGTTGGGCAAGTTATTTCTGTTCCCTTTCAAATTGAGATTTTCGCCTTCTTTTTAGAAGCTTTATTCATGTCTATTTATGTATATGCAGCTGATAAATTACCTCCATTCATGAGATTAATCTCACTCTTTTTCGTCATGATTGGTGCCACGGCATCCGCCGTGCTTATTACATCAGCAAATACATGGATGAATACACCCGCAGGCTTTTCCATGGGGCCAGATGGATCGGTTTTTAACGTTGATCCGTGGAAAGCTTTCTTTAATCCGAGCTTTGGCACAAGCGCATTCCACGTCGTTATTACAGCCTATGCGACTGGAGCAGCCGTCATTGCCTCTATCGCTGGATTTAAATTATTAAAGAAGAATGTAAATGAGCGTGAAGTGGCTTATCATAAAAAGGGACTACTGTTAGGACTCGTCGTGACATTTATTACAGGTGCTACGATGTGGCTTTCGGGGCACGAATCAGCAATCGCCTTACATAAGCATTCACCTGAAAAACTTGCATCTGCTGAAGCTTTATTTGAAACGACATCACATGCTCCCTTATCAATTGGCGGGGTTGTGGATCCTAACACACTTGAACTAAACTATGCGCTGGAAATTCCGAACATGCTTAGCCTATTAGTGGGACTAGACCCTAGCACCGTCGTAAAAGGTTTAAAGGAATTCCCACAAGAAACATGGCCACCATTTTACACACATACTCTGTTCAACTTAATGGTCGGCACCGCTGCCTTTACCTTTGCAGTTGCAGCAATCGCTCTCTTATATTGGTACTTCGTTTACCGAAAAAAAGGAGCCGAGTTACCGAAGTGGCTTCTTTGGGGAGCTGCCGCATGTGGACCAGTTATGATGCTCGGTATTGAATTCGGATGGATTTTCAGCTGTAGCGGTCGTCAGCCGTGGACAATTTATGGTATGCAGCGTACAGTCGATGCTTCTACACGCGCTGATTTCGTCGGTCCTTTATTTATTCTATTCATTATTTTATATATCGGACTCGGTATTTTAACAGTCTTTGTACTACGGACATTCTTTAAGAGACATCCGCTAAAGAATGATTTACATCACCAAGGAGGCGATTCTCGTGCATGAGGAAAGCATTGCAATCATCATCTTATGGGCTCTTATTTTCGTATACAGTATATTAGGGTCCATTGATTTTGGAGCGGGTTTTTGGGGCATGGTATATGCGAAACATCCAACACTTGCTGCCAAGCTTGCCAATCGATACTTATCACCAACTTGGGAAGTAACAAATACGTTTCTTGTCTTTGTCGTTGTCGCTTTCCTTGGTTTCTTTCCGAAAGCAGCCTTTACCCTTGCAACCGTTATGTTCGTACCAGTCATGCTAATTCTAGTACTCGTTGCAATTCGTAGTACATTTATGGTATTTGCTTACTCTCTGCCGAAGTACCAACATCTTCTTCGGATTATTTCAGGTATTACAGGGCTCTTAATTCCAGCCCTATTAATTACCGTTTTACCTGTTACAGAGGGTGCCTACATTACAATGGCTGAAGGAAAAGAAGTACTCCTTTACGGAAAACTTCTTTCTAGTCCTGTTATTTATTGTTATATGCTATTCGGACTAACTTCGGAACTGTTTCTATCTTCTCTCTTTCTCGCTGATTTTGCGAGAGAGCAAGGTTCAGAAGATGCATATAGACTTTATAGAAGAAATGCCATCATACTTGGTCCTGCAACGCTCGTTACGGCAATTATAGCTCTCGTTGTAATGGACCCACAAACACACTGGCTAATGCAAGGATTAATAAAGCAATTCCCATGGTTTACAGTCTCTATCATTTTATTTGTTATCGGCTATTCCTCCCTTTGGTGGACAAATAAGAAATATAGCACACTAGGATTTCCTCGCATTGCAGTTTTAGCTGTCGTCGCTCAATATGCATTTGCAAGCTACGCTTACGGCGTCGCTCATTTACCGTATATCATTTACCCGGACGTAACTGTATTTACAAGCTTTACGACGGTCGAAACATTCTATGCGCTACTTATCCTCTACGCAATCGGGATTGCAATTTTACTACCCGGATTCATTTTCTTCTGGAATTTATTCTTGAAGGATCGAACTTTTTTAAAGGAAAAATAAACATATAAGCTGGAAATGGGGCATTATCATATATAATGTCCCTAAGTATTAGGCCCCTCTCTCGATAGTTATTTCACTACTATCTACATTTGCCTCCTATCATCAAATACACATATTCACTAGATTCAATTAAATGCCTAGTTCCTATCATTTTTTTGTGAATATACTGCTATATAAACTTGAGACAAGCTACATCCGTTCAAGGGAAAATAGAAAGGTAGGCTAACTATGAGCATTGAGATATGGATTACTATTATTGTATTCTTCTTAACGATGGTTGTTATTTTTTGGCGACCTCGTGGCTTAAATGAGGCATGGCCAGCAGCAATTGGCGCTGGTATTATCCTCATTACTGGACTTGTATCAAAGCCAGATGTCATGGACATTATAAGTAAAATCGGAGGCGCTTCCATAACGATATTGGCGACCATCGTTATGGCAGTTATATTAGAAAGCTTCGGCTTCTTCCATTGGGCTGCAGCAAAACTCGCAAATTTAGCGAAAGGTTCTGGACGCCGCCTATACTGGTACATTCAATTACTATGCTTTCTTATGACTCTTTTATTTAATAATGATGGTAGTATTTTGATTACAACCCCAATTTTAATCCTTCTTCTGAAAAATCTTCAATTAAAGCCTCATCAACAAATTCCTTATTTATTAAGCGGTGCTTTAATCGCCACTGCATCTAGTGCACCAATCGGTGTAAGTAATATCGTAAACTTAATCGCATTAAACATCGTTAATATGACTCTCTATATGCACACAGCGATGATGTTTGTACCTGCAACCTTAGGATTATTGTTTATGTCATGGCTCATGTATACTGTTTTAAAGAAAAAATTACCAGAGAAATTACCGGTTTCTTCATATGATATTGAAGAAATTTTCTTCACGAAAAATTTCCATCCATTAAAAGGAAACAATTCTGTTGATACGAAACAAAAACGTACAAAATTCATGTTAAAAGTATTAGGTTTTGTCTTCCTTATGCGCTGTCTTCTGTTCGTTGCATCCTTCTTATCTATCCCAATCGAAATCGTTGCGGTGCTCGGTTCCCTCGTTCTTCTTATCTGGAGATGGTACTACTTACGAACAAACCCTGTCGATATTTTGAAAAAGACACCGTGGCACATTTTAATCTTCGCCTTCTCTATGTACGTCATTATTTACGGGCTTCACAACGCAGGATTAACAGCCGCACTTGTGCAATGGCTCGAGCCACTTGTAAGTCAGCATTTACTCTATGCTAGCTTTGCCATGGGCGGACTTGTATCCATCCTCTCTAACGTCTTCAATAACCACCCTGCACTTATGATTGGTACAATCACATTAACAGAAATGGGGCTAGATCCAGTCACATTAAAAACAATCTACCTCGCAAACATTATTGGTAGTGACATCGGTTCACTATTATTACCAATCGGTACACTAGCTTCCCTCATCTGGATGTATATTCTGAAACAAAACAAAATTAAAGTAAAATGGAAAGATTATTTAAGCGTATCTCTCATCGTTATTCCTCTCACAACAGTCGTCACATTATTCCTCTTATACTACTGGGTACACCTCTTCTTTGCCTTATAAAGAAAACAGAAGCCCCCTTTGCTACCGTCTTAGCAAAGGGGGCTTTTTCTATAATTAAGTTAGGTACTACAGTGTGATCAATCAAGTAAAGAGGTGTAACGTGTTATTGGTATAAATGACTACCAGTATCTTTAAATTCTTTCGCCTTCTCTTTCATTCCTTTTTCAATTGCTTCTGTCGTTTCTAAATCATTTTCTTTCGCATATTCACGAATATCATGTGAAATTCTCATACTACAAAACTTCGGTCCACACATTGAACAAAAATGAGCTGTTTTCGCTCCTTCTGCTGGTAACGTTTCATCGTGATACTCCATCGCACGTTCAGGATCTAAAGACAAATTAAATTGATCGCGCCAGCGGAATTCAAAACGTGCTTTTGAAAGTGCGTCATCACGCTGATGAGCCGTTTTATGCCCTTTCGCAAGATCCGCTGCATGCGCAGCGATTTTATACGTAATAACCCCTTCTCGAACATCGTCTTTATTTGGTAAACCTAAATGTTCTTTCGGCGTTACATAACAAAGCATCGCCGTTCCAAACCAGCCGATCATTGCTGCTCCAATTGCGGATGTAATATGGTCATATCCTGGTGCAATATCTGTCGTTAGCGGCCCAAGTGTATAAAATGGCGCGCCCTGACAAATATCAAGTTCTTTCTCCATATTTTCTTTAATTAAGTGCATCGGTACATGTCCAGGTCCTTCAATCATAACTTGCACATCATGTTTCCAAGCGATTTTCGTCAATTCACCAAGCGTTTCAAGCTCCGAGAACTGCGCTTCGTCATTTGCATCTGCAATCGAACCTGGACGTAATCCATCTCCAAGCGAGAACGAAACATCGTACTGCTTCATAATTTCACAAATCTCTTCAAAATGAGTATATAGGAAGTTTTCTTTATGATGGAATAAACACCACTGTGCCATAATCGAACCACCGCGTGAAACGATACCTGTCGTACGTTTTGCAGTAATTGGAATGTAACGAAGTAATACACCAGCGTGAATCGTAAAGTAATCAACGCCTTGCTCCGCTTGCTCAATTAACGTATCACGGTACACTTCCCACGTTAGATCTTCTGCAATTCCGTTTACTTTCTCAAGTGCTTGATAAATAGGTACAGTTCCAACCGGTACAGGAGCATTACGAATAATCCATTCACGCGTCGTATGAATATTTTTACCTGTAGATAAATCCATAATCGTATCTGCACCCCAGCGCGTTGCCCATGTCATCTTCTCTACTTCTTCTGCAATAGAAGAAGATACAGCAGAGTTTCCGATATTTGCATTTACCTTCACATGAAAGTTACGTCCGATAATCATCGGTTCTGCTTCCGGATGGTTAATATTCGATGGTAAAATCGCACGACCTTCTGCAATTTCCTTACGAACAAACTCAGGCTCCACTCCTTCACGAATCGCAACATACTCCATTTCAGACGTAATAATGCCATTACGCGCATAGTGCATTTGCGTAACATTTGCACCTTCCTTCGCTCTAAGCGGCTTACGATCCATTTGCGGGAAAACAGGTGTATGTTTCGAAGCCACTTTCACACCGTCATCCTCTGGTTTTACTTCACGCCCTTCGTATGCCTCTACATCCCCGCGCTCCATGATCCAAGAATGACGCGGCGTTGGAATCCCCTTTTCCAGCTCCACTTTATAGGCCGGATCCGTATAAGGACCGCTCGTATCATACACACGGATGGGCGGATTTGGGACGCCGTTCGTTTCGCTTTGTGCAATCTCACGCATCGGCACTTTCATACCTGCGCGTGGTCCATCCACATATACTTTCTTACTCCCTGGTAAACTCGATTTCAATTCAATTTGCTCAGCTGAAACAGATTGTTTCATAACCTTTGTTGCCTCCCCTGTTCGTGACAAGGACGAGATATGGCCAGCGCATGCCAAAATAAAAAAAGCCAGGTCCATAAAAAAATAAGGACCTGGCTCATAAAAGACATCATTATGTAAAGCCGTTAACTTCCCTACGCTGGTACGAGCCAGATCAGGTCCAAAGGGTTAAGAAGTTCACACGCTTCTCTCTCAGCCTACGCATACGTTAGGCACCCCTAGTTTATCACTGATTTAATTTTCAATACTTTCCCATCATACACGATAATCTGAAAAATGCAAAGGTTATTTATTTTCCGCTTACGGAATCATCCAAGTTAAATAATAAGCCTGAACATACGTCATAATCCCAACAATAATAACGAAGAACAAACTATGCTTAACTGTAAAACGGAACAAATCCGACTCTTTTCCGGCAAGTCCAACTGCAGCACAAGCAATTGCAATCGATTGCGGAGAAATCATCTTACCTGTTACACCACCTGTTGTATTTGCCGCAACGAGAAGTACTTCAGATACGCCAACTTGCTGCGCCGTTATTGCTTGTAAATTCGAGAACAGTGCGTTCGCTGACGTATCGGATCCTGTTAAGAATACACCAATCCAACCTAGGAATGGTGAGAAGAACGGGAATAGTCCGCCAGTTCCTGCTAGCGCTAGCGCTAATGTAGAAGATAGACCAGAATAGTTTGCGATAAATGCGAATCCTAATACGAATCCGATAGATAGAATTGGCATCTTAAGTTCGTTTAACGTTTCTTTAAATGTCGCTACTGCATCTTTTGCACTCATTTTCAAAATAAAGATAGAAATAATACAAGCAATTAAAATTGCCGTTCCAGTCGCTGATAAAACATCTAATTTCAAAATTGCTTCATAAGGCGTTGGTTTATTTACTATCGGCTCTGCTTTCATTACTAAATTGTGTAAGCCTGGAACTTCAAACTTAAATACAAGACTTTCTAAAGCGCCTCCTGGAGCAAATAAAGATTTAAAGAAGCTTTGGCTCCAAACAACTACCATAACCGTTAAAATAATGAACGGAGACCATGCTTTCACTACTTTTCCTATTGTGAGTTTTGGCATAGATGTCGTCGTTGTTGCCGCTACTTCACTATTTGCTTGTTTAGATTGATAGATTTCTTTCGGCTGCCAAACTTTTAAGAACAGCGCTAAACTCACTAAACTTACAAGTGCTGACGTAATATCCGGAAGCTCTGGCCCTAGAAACGTTGCTGTAATAAACTGTGTAATTGCAAATGAACTACCTGCTACAAGTAACGCAGGCCACGTTTGTTTTACCCCTTTAAACCCATCCATTAAAAATACGATGAAGAACGGAACAAATAATGATAGAAACGGTAACTGATGTCCAGCCATTTGTCCGATTTTATGTGGATCAATACCCGTTACTTGTCCAGCAACTGTAATCGGAATTCCCATCGCTCCGAATGCTACCGGTGCAGTATTTGCGATTAAACAAAGACCAGCCGCATATAAAGGATTTAATCCGAGACCTGCTAGAAGCGCTGCCGTGATTGCTACTGGTGCACCGAATCCCGCAGCCCCTTCTAAAAATGCTCCGAATGAAAAACCAATTAGAATAACGAGTAAACGGTGATCGTTTGTAATAGATAATACAGATGCACGAATGACATCGAATTGACCTGTTTTTACGGAAATTTTATACAAAAATACCGACATAATGATAATCCAAGCAATTGGCCATAGTCCGTATAAAAAACCGTATCCGGTTGCTGCCATCGCCATCGCAAACGGCATTTTATAAGCGAATAACGCTACTAAAATTGTAAGTACAACTGTAATAAACCCTGCCACATACCCCTTCATGCGGAAAACTGCTAAAGCTAAGAAAAAAAAGATGATTGGAATAAGTGCGACTGCTGCCGAAATCCAAATGTTACCGAACGGATCATAAACTTGTGTCCATGTGTTCATTGTTCTCTCCCCCTAAAGAATCCCCTTTTAAATAGAATAACCTCATCAATAGACTATCAGGTCATCATACCTTTAAGTCTAAAAATAAAAAACGTTCAAGAAAACGTTTTCATCTAATCCCATTTATACTTTATCACAGCATTTTCCATAAAAAAAGATTTTTTTGAAAATTTTATTATTTAAAGAAAAAATCTTACAAAATCGTCACGTTCTTGTAATGTTCATCGATAGTAAGCTTGTAAAAATTACTGCATAATAATAGTATAACAACGGAAATTATTTATGAGGTGATATATATGAATGGAAACAAAATACTAGCTGCTTTATCATACTTTAGTGTACTATTTGCCCCTATCTTATTCCCAATCATCGTTTGGATTGTGGGGGATGCTGAAACAAAGCCACATGCAAAACGTGCTCTATGGACACATATCATTCCAAGTATCGCTACATTTATCGGCGTAGCCATTTTAGGAATTATGGGCATCGGATCGGACCAACCAGATGTAACACTTGGAATTGGAGCAATGATTGTCTTAGCTATTTGCGGAATCATCAGCTTATACTACTTCATCTGGAACATTGTAAAAGGAATTAAAGTGCTGAAAGCTTAATTTTAAACAAACGTTTGTTTAAAAAAGGACACTTGCAAATTGCAAGTGTCCTTTTCCCGATTAGTGTAAGCTAATAATTAGCGGGGGATGCCCCTACCGATTAAAGTTTCACTTTATCTTCTTCGTTTCTTCTTTTTTCTCATCATTTTCTTTCGGCGCGTATTCGTTTTATCCGCTATAATGTGAAGCGTGCTCGCCACAACAATTCCCATTAGGAACGTTTTAATTTCCACCTCATGTTTTTTCGCAATTTCTATTAAGTTCCCGTCCAGTGCTATTACATTTAATAGAAATAAAAACGGAGAAAATACGATTAACATGTATGCAATACGAATTACATCACCAAGTATAATCGTATGTGTAAGAAAGGAACGATGTGGCATTACCTTCTTATACGGATACCAAAATATACGCAGGAATCCCCATTTATTATACGCATTACTGTACGTATCTAAATCAGGTGTTAAAAATGAAGTACCTACTAAAAAGCCAATTGCAAAAGTTAATAAAAAATCAAAATTTGTTAATCCATACGAAAAGAGCAGAAACAAAACAACCGGAAGGGATATTAAGTTTATTTTCGTATGCGTTTTTCCTGATGGCATAATGCACTTCCTCGCTTACGTTCGCCCTGTCACTCTATGACAGTTCTCACCTATTGATCTAATTTCTGATCGATAAATGATGTGTCTATATCCGAACCAAACCATTCTGCCAACTTCACTCGTGCCTTATCTTTCACATCTTCATTGACATATAACGACGCCTGTATTAGTGCGGCCGTTAATGCCCCTAAATCGTCCGTATAACCAACTCCAGCAATGAAATCTGGGATGGCATCAATCGGTGCAATAAAATAAGCAAGTGCTCCAATTACAATAATTTTCACCCGCTTTGGAACATCAGGTCTTTGCAAAACGTAAAACAGTAATAAACTGGCATAAATGACCGACTGTCCGGCTTGCTTTGCAACATGCTTTACTTTTTTCCAAAACGCTTCAACTGAAAATTTTTGTTTCATGTAAAAGCCCCCCTATTTTTTAAAAGAAATAAGCTACAATATATTACCAGTAAAAGTTCATCAAAATTACACATAATCTATCAATGAATTTTTATTTTAACAAACAAACTTAAAAAGAACAAGTGTTCGTTAATTTTCATATCCTTTCCTTCATATAATAGTTTTCTAGACAAACCATTACATATTTCCATTTCTTATTTCTCAACCATGAAAATTTTCACTTTCACTTAACATTCTTCTCTATCTTTGTTATATTTTCTAGTTGACGGACATATAAACGAATGATAAAGTTTTCTCTGGTAGTGACAAAACACATACAAAAAATGTAAAATGTTATAGTGTTTCTCAGAAATGAATTTTGTTGTATAATACAGAAATGACGTTATACTTATGAGCAGCAAAAGAAACCAAAAAAGGGTATGCATAGTTAAAGTCGTATATGGGTGAATATAGAAGCTCTAATTATGGCAAAAGAAACTATGTATTTTTTATTTTAACATTTTTCGCTCCAAAATCGACCAA
Source organism: Bacillus cereus group sp. N31 (assembly GCF_016483245.1). Lineage (NCBI taxonomy): Bacteria > Bacillati > Bacillota > Bacilli > Caryophanales > Bacillaceae > Bacillus > Bacillus cereus group sp. N31. The sequence continues at coordinate 21,506 of NZ_JAEHCH010000013.1, forward strand.
GCCTGATAGAGAAAGGGTGGAAATGAATGAAAGAAACCTTGAAATCACAATTTCAAAATGTGCGTTTCACTTTATTCGTAGCTTTAGCCGTATGGCTGAAAACCTACATTATTACACGCACAAGCTTTGATTTAAAACTTGAATCTTTCATGCAAGAATTCATTTTATTCATTAGTCCATTAGCAGCATCATTACTGTTTGTGGGACTTGCATTATTTGCAAAAGGAAAAAAACGTAACTATATAGCACTTGGAATTAATTTTGTTTTAACGTTCATTCTTGTTGGTAACGTAATGTTCTACGGATTCTACAACGACTTCGTTACTTTACCAGTACTAGGGCAAACTTCTAACTTTGGAAGCTTAGGTTCTAGTGTAAAAGAATTATTTAACTACAAAATTATCCTTGCATTTGCGGATATTATCGTATTCTTCATCTTATTAAAGAAGAAGAAAAACTTTGCACCGACAGAGCGTGTAGCACGTCCGATGCGTTCTCTATACTTCGTGTCAACAGTTGCTATTTTCTTCGTAAACCTAGGGTTTGCAGAAGCTGAACGTCCAGAACTATTAACACGTTCATTCGACCGCGTTATGCTTGTTAAAAACTTAGGATTATATGTACACCAAGCATACGATCTTGGCTTACAAGCGAAGTCAAGTTCACAAAAGGCATTTGCAGACGGTAGTAAATTACAAGAAACAGAAAACTATGTGAAAACAACACAAAGTAAACCAGATCCAAATATGTTCGGTACTGCAAAAGGAAAAAACGTAATTGTTGTCTCTCTTGAGTCATTACAAACATTCTTAATTGGCGCAACAGTTAACGGACAAGAAGTTACACCATTCTTAAACCAATTTACGAAAGAAAGTTATTACTTTGATAACTTCTTCCATCAAACGGGGCAAGGTAAAACATCTGATGCTGAATTCTTAGTAGATACTTCTTTATATCCACTAGACCGTGGTGCTGTATTCTTCACACACGGTAACAACGAATACACAGCAACTCCAGAAATTTTACGTCAGCAAGGGTACCACACATCGGTATTCCACGCAAACAACGCAACATTCTGGAACCGTAACATTATGTATCCGGCACTTGGTTATGATCGTTACTACAACGAGCTTGACTACAAGATTACGCCAGAAACAAAATTAAATTGGGGATTAAAAGATATCGAATACTTTGATCAATCTATCGATATGTTAAAAGAAGTGAAGCAACCATTCTATACTCGCTTCCTTACTTTAACGAACCATTACCCATTCACTTATGATGACAACACGAAATTAATCGATGAATATAATTCTGGTGATGGCGTGTTTGACCGTTACATGGTAACTGCTCGCTATTTAGACGAAGCAATGAAACATTTTATTGAGCGTCTAAAAGCAGAAGGCATTTACGACAACTCTGTGATCGTATTCTACGGTGATCACTATGGTATTTCTGAAAACCATAACCGTGCAATGGCACAGTTCTTAGGAAAAGAAGAAATTACTGCATTTGACCATATGAACTTACAAAAAACACCGATGTTTATTCACGTTCCAGGTCAAAAAGAAGGTAAAACAATTTCAAAACCAACTGGTGAAATTGATATTAAACCAACTATTCTAAACTTACTTGGTGTAGATTCTACGAATCAAATTCAATTTGGCCATGACGTATTCTCACCTGATAATAAAGGATTCGTTGTTCTTCGTGACGGTAGCTTCATTACAGATAAGTACATGTACACGAACAGTACATTCTACGACCGTGCTACTGGCGAAGTTGTACAATTACCGAAAGAAGAATCTCAACCACTCATTGATCGTGCCCAAAATGAATTGAACATGTCAGACAAACTCATTGAAGGTGACTTACTTCGCTTCTCTGAAAGTAACAAGATTAAAACTGGTGAAGTAAAAACAGCTATTAAAGAAGAAAAGAAGAGCGCTGAGTAATCTCAGCCTCTTTTTTATTTTCCGCTATCCTTCTTCTCCTATTCATTAACTTTAAAATTACATAACCTTTACCAAATATTCACACCACATTAACGAAACATCTCTATAATAAAATATGTAAACGAGGTTCTACATATTTCTTATCTCTCATCTTCAATAAGATCCCTTAAAGAAATATGCGAACCGTTTGTTTTCTACTTTCTTTTAATTGTCTTTTAAAGTGTTTTGTTCTCATGTACAAAACCTTCAATAAGATGATATCCCTATGAAAGATAGCTACCCTCCTTTTGCAGCATTCCATATGAATGTTGCTTTTTTTTATTTATAGGCAGGATTATTATTTCTTATTTTCGAATTTGTATATACAAAATGCTATAAATCTCTATTACTTCCCTATTATTTACAAATACATATACGTCATATGTAGAGTATTGCTAACATAAAAATTACTATAGCGATTTTATGCCGCGTTAACTAGCAATAGGAATCCCACTTCAAAATTTGGCCGGATTCAAAAATCATATGGGTGGTCTAACCGTATAAGCTCGATTAATCAAAGTTTCACCTTACTTCAGTACTTACGAAAGGATGGGATGGAAATTGGCATATGAAAGATTTGTACTTTGGAATGATGCAGTTATTGATACAACCAAACAAAAAACATACATAGAACTAGAAGAAAGAGGCTTGCAATTTGGAGATGGTGTCTACGAGGTAATTCGGCTCTACAACGGAAACTTTCACTTATTAGATCCGCACATAACAAGACTATATCGCTCCCTAGAAGAAATAGAATTATCGCTCCCTTTCTCAAAAGCAGAGCTCATCACCTTACTTTACAAACTCATTGAAAGTAATAATTTCTACGAAGATGGAACCATTTATTTGCAAGTATCTCGCGGTGTACAAGCTCGTACTCATGCATTCTCATATGACATTCCCCCGACAATCTATGCCTATATCACAAAAAAGGAAAGACCGGCTTTATGGATTGAATATGGTGTACGTGCTATATCAGAACCAGATACTCGCTGGCTTCGCTGTGATATTAAATCATTAAATTTACTACCAAATGTATTAGCTGCTACGAAAGCTGAACGCAAAGGTTGTAAAGAAGCCCTTCTCGTACGAAATGGTATTGTAACTGAAGGTAGCCGTTCCAACTTCTTTTTAATTAAAAATGGAACACTCTACACACATCCAGCCAATCATCTTATTTTAAACGGAATTATTCGTCAGTATGTCCTTTCTTTAGCTAATACTCTTCACATTCCTGTACAAGAAGAACTTTTTAGCATTCGTGACGTTTACCAAGCCGATGAATGTTTCTTTACAGGCACGACGATTGAAATCTTACCGATGACTCACCTTGATGGAGCTGCGATTCAAGATGGTCAAGTTGGCCCCATTACAAAAACAATACAAAAATCATTTTCTCAAAGCCTTTTAAAATCGAACACACCATCTTCTTAAATACGAATAATTACCATCCCCTCTAATGTTAATATATGTATTTAAATCAAAATCAAGGTAGAAATTCATGCCTTGATTTTTTTCTTGTAATCTTTTTGTCACATTCAGTTTCCCGCATAAGTCTTGACAGTAGTCGACATGCCTTTTAGAATTTTTAATAGTTGGTAAATTTTTCTTCACTACATTACAGACAGAAAGGAATCGACAAACTATGAAAAAATACCTTGCCGGTCTTGCGGCAGTGTCTGTAGCAGGAGGAGCAGCCCCTACACTTGATAGCGTGCAAGCTGCCCCGGAACAAAATACACAAAAAGCTGCTACACAAACTGTACAAGCTTCTGCATCTAACACTTCATCTTACACGGTAAATACTAGTGTATTACATGTTCGTGCAGGATCAAGCACTTCTCACGATATCATCTCTCGTGTTTATAACGGTCAATCATTAGACGTGATTGGCGAAGAAAATGGTTGGTTCAAAATTAACCATAATGGAAAAACTGGCTTTGTCAGTGGCGAATTTGTATCAAAAAATGGAGCAAGTAATTCTAATGTAAGTACAACAGGTGGAAAGAATAAAGTTACTGCCGATGTATTACGTGTACGTACAGCTCCTAACACTTCTAGTTCTGTTTCAGGACGTGTGTATGAAGGACAAACATTAAACGTAATTGGTCAAGAAAATGGTTGGGTGAAAATCAACCACAATGGACAAACTGGATACGTTAGTGGCCAATTCGTATCAGGTGTTTCTGCAAATACAGGAGCTACAAACGATACGAATCAACAAACTGTACAACCAGCAAGCGGAAACTATACAGTAAATGTATCTTCCCTTCGTGTTCGTACAGGCCCTAGCACTTCTCACACAACTATAGCTTCTATTACAAAAGGACAAGTAGTACAAGTTGTTGGCGAAGTTCAAGATTGGTTCAAAATCAATTATGCAGGACAAGCTGCCTACATAAGTAAAGACTACGTAACAAAGGGCGGTTCTAACGAAAACGGTTCACAAGGCAACAATCAAAACAATAACGTAACTGTTCAAACTGGTGGTACTTACGTTGTTAACGCAACGTCTCTACGTGTTCGTACAGGCCCTGCTGCTTACCATAGTGTAATTGGCGGCGTGTTAAATGGTACAACATTAAACGTAGTTGGATCTGAAGGTAGCTGGTTTAAAGTTAATTACCAAGGAAAAACTGGTTTTGTGAGTAGCGAGTTTGTAAAATTTGTTAAAGGTGGCACTGCTACTCCTGAACAACCAAAACAACCTGAAAAACCTAACCAAGGTGCAATTGGTGACTACTACATTAATGCTTCTGCACTAAATGTACGTAGTGGCGAAGGTACAAATTATAGAATCATAGGGGCACTTTCACAAGGACAGAAGGTGCAAGTAATCTCTGAAAACTCTGGATGGAGTAAAATTAACTATAATGGCCAAAATGGTTATATCGGAACACGTTTCCTATCTAAAACACCAGTTGGTGGTGCAGTAGATAAGCCTAACAACAACAATAATAATCAAAATAACAACAATCAAAACAACAACAACAACAACAATACAGGCAACAACAGCGGTGACACTTCTTCTCTACTTGCATACGCGAAATCTATGCAAGGTGTACCATACGTTTGGGGCGGTACTTCTGCTAACGGTGTTGACTGCAGTGGTTACATCTACCACGTATTTAAGAAATTTGGTCATAACATTAGCCGTCAAAGTGTTGCAGGATATTGGAGCAGCTTACCGAAAACTTCAAGTCCACAACCAGGCGACTTAATTTATTTCCAAAACACTTATAAAGCAGGTCCTTCTCATATGGGAATTTACCTTGGGGGCGGATCATTTATCCAATCTGGAGATAAAGGTGTAGCAATTGCTTCATTAAGTAACTCTTATTGGAAGAGCCACTTCTTAGGTTATACGAAAGCACCTTAAGTTATAGTTTCAGAGCCTTCTAGATTACTAGAAGGCTCTTTTTTAAAGAACTCAATATAGTAATCCCCTTTCGTTCTCTCTCCACACAAAAATAATGCATACCTTCTCCTATTTCATACACTATATTCTATAAAAATCATTCAAAACGTTATCACAATGAATATATTTCCACAAAAAACATAACCTATTTCATGTCAATTCATTTTATATGTGTTTTTTTGAAGAATTTTCTTTTTATTTAAACTTTTCGTTAGACGTTTGACCTCCGATGTCCATTATGATAAGTTACTTAAGATGTTATATTCGCAAAAGTATAGACAACTGGTTTATACACTTTTTTACTATGAGGAAGGAGCATACACTGCATGAATCTTTTATGGGGAATTGGCGGCGTGATTGGAGTATTAGCAATTGCTTTTTTACTATCTTCCAACCGCAAAGCTATTAATTGGCGCACAATTTTAATCGCACTAGCATTACAAATGTCATTTTCATTTATCGTATTACGCTGGGATGCTGGTAAAGCAGGTTTAAAACACGCTGCTGATGGTGTTCAAGGATTAATTAATTTTTCTTACGAGGGAATTAAGTTCGTTGCTGGGGATTTAGTCAACGCAAAAGGCCCTTGGGGATTTGTCTTCTTTATTCAAGCACTACTTCCAATTGTATTTATTAGTTCATTAGTAGCAATCTTATATCATTTCGGTATTATGCAGAAATTTGTTAGTGTCGTTGGTGGTGCATTAAGTAAACTTCTTGGAACTTCTAAAGCAGAAAGTTTAAACTCAGTCACAACTGTATTTTTAGGACAAACTGAGGCACCAATCTTAATCAAACCTTACTTAGCACGCTTAACAAATAGTGAGTTCTTCACTATTATGGTAAGTGGTATGACGGCTGTTGCCGGGTCAGTTCTTGTCGGCTATGCAGCGATGGGAATTCCGCTAGAACACTTATTAGCAGCAGCAATTATGGCAGCTCCATCAAGTTTATTAATTGCAAAACTAATTATGCCAGAAACAGAAGAAGTAGATAATAACGTTGAGCTTTCTACAGAACGTGAAGACGCAAACGTTATTGATGCAGCTGCACGTGGTGCATCTGAAGGTATGCAACTTGTTATTAACGTAGCAGCAATGTTAATGGCTTTCATCGCATTAATCGCTTTATTAAATGGATTATTAGGATGGGTTGGTTCTTGGTTCGATATTAAACTTAGCCTAGATTTAATCTTCGGTTACTTATTATCACCATTTGCAATCTTAATCGGGGTTTCTCCAGGTGAAGCTATACAAGCAGCAAGCTTTATCGGTCAAAAACTTGCAATCAACGAATTCGTTGCATACGCAAACTTAGGACCACATATGGCAGATTTCTCTGCAAAAACAAATCTGATTTTAACATTCGCAATCTGTGGATTCGCAAACTTCTCTTCTATTGCAATTCAATTAGGTGTAACTGGAACGTTAGCTCCTACTCGCCGTAAACAAATTGCACAATTAGGGATTAAAGCAGTTATCGCTGGTACACTAGCGAACTTCTTAAACGCAGCAGTTGCAGGTATGATGTTCCTATAAATTTATATCAAATCTCCTCTTTCCATAGAGGAGGTTTTTTTGTATATATAAATGTATTTTTATATATACAAAATACTTTATGATGAAATATAAAAACATTATGATACAATAATTAGTAAGTCTGTTTATTTTTTCTTGTGCAAGGGAGATACTACTTCATTTTGTTCTATTAAAAAAGAATTGCAGTTACATGGTCTAATCCTTATTAATTGCGCATACTACAAGTATCCTTGCCTGAATTACCTTTAAGGAGGAACGTTTGTGAAAAATAATTTCTATAAAGTCTTCTCTATGTGGATTTTACAAATTTTATTTTATTTTACAACTGTACATGTGACGCATTATGAGCATGCTCTCATTTTTACAATTATATATGTAATCGTTAATGTACTATTTCTATTTTTGCCTGATAAAACCGCATTTGTTTTCTTCATATTGGGAACCATTATTTCGGTATTCTATTTATTCTATCAAGCGTGGCTTTACTTATGGAGTACATCAGATCAATGGGAGTACATTATTACTCACTTCCTGATGGTAGCAAACTTCTTCATTGTTTATATCTCAACACATCTATTAAAGAAAGTTATTCATGAGAATAAAGAATTAACTGAACGTGTGAGAACGCTAGAACAATACATTGGAGAATCAAAATTATTAACGAGACAAGAATTCGAAAGAAGACAAGCATTATTAATAACTGCAATGAATCGTCGCAATGAATCAGGTATTATCATTTACTTCGATTTTGCTTCCTTTAGTAAATACACGAAAGAAAGCGTCATGGACCGTGTAGCTTCATTATTAGTTGAAACGGTAAGAAATGACTTTGACCTTGCTGCTGAATACGATAGCAATACACTGGTTATTTTACTACAAAACACAAATGAAGCCGGTGCTAACATTGTAATGAACCGCCTACAGCCAAAAATGGGGCAATGGCTTGCTGCTGAAGCAATTCAAGATATAAAAATTTCGCGAGAGCAAATCGGAAGTAAAGGACCGACATTATTATGATGACGCTTGTTATACTCCTTTTATTTCTTTTATTCTGTGTACTCGTTTTTTGGATTAGCATCGCATTTTCAATTAAATACGTACTTATTTTTACAGCCTTTCTATTCTCTGGTTTACTCGTTTATTATTCTTTCTTAACACTCGCAGGCTTAATTCACCGAAATAGTAAACGAAAAGATCGTACGCTAGAACATTATCCGAGCGTTGATATTTTAATACCCGCCCATAATGAAGGGGTCGTTATTAAAGATACATTAGAGGCGATGGCAAAGATTGAATATCCAGGCAAACTAACTGTTTATTTATTAAACGATAATTCTCAGGATGAAACACCTGAAATTGGTGATGACTTTGACAAAGCTTATGCTCATATCCGTCACATTCGTGTCCCGCCTGGTGAACCAAAAGGAAAATCACGTGTATTAAACTATGGGCTTAGTATTTCGGATGGTGAATATTTCTGCGTTTACGATGCAGACAATCAACCTGAACCACATGCTCTGCGAATGCTTGTCGAACATGCTGAAACAACCAAAGATGCTGTCGGGGCTGTTGGACACGTTCGTACAGTCAATGAAAACAGAAACTGGCTGACACGAATGATTTCACTAGAGTTTCAAATCTTCCAGCTCCTTATGCAATCTGGACGCTGGTTACTATTCCAAACAGGTTCACTAACAGGAACAAACATGCTTCTTCGTCGCTCTGCCTTAGAAGAGCTTGGTGGCTATGATCCTTATGCAATTGCAGAAGACGCTGAATTAACATTACGAATTACACAAAAAGGCTATCTCTTACCAATCGTTCCAGAATCGATTACATGGGAACAAGAACCTGAGCATTTAAAAATTCTAATTAAACAACGTACACGTTGGCTCCAAGGAAACCTCTATATTTTAGAAAAGATGTTTTCTTCATTAAGTTTCTTTAAAGGGAAACTTCTTGTCCATTCCTTACAGCAAGTGTTAGTGTATGTCGTATTTTGGCTATTTTTAATCATTTCAAACGTTTGGTTTGTCATTGGACTACTCGGGATATTCCAGATTCAATATAGTATTCCGTTACTATTTATGTGGTATGTTGCATATATTACATATGTTTCGCAATTATTTAGTGCCCAGAGCGTCGAACGAACCTTTACACCGACGAATATTTTTATCAGCGTCATCATGTACTTTACGTACGCACAGCTCTTCACGTATTTATTTATTCGTAGTCTAATCTTATACTTACGTGCAAAGAGCAAGAAACAAGTCATCGGCTGGGATAAAACCGTTCGATTCAAAAAAGATAAATAATAAAAATAAGCACAGAGCGCCGTATGCTCTGTGCTTATTTATTGCCGTATAAATTATATATCAGACAATACCCCTTAGCTGAAAGTAATTTCACGTCCATCCCCCAACGAACGATCGACCTTCATTTATATACGAAAAAGTGATTGCTATTTTTGTAGAACCAATTGCTTCTCTTGCTGATCTTTGCGCGTTTCAGTCTTAGGTTCCGTGCTTTCTTGCACATTTCGATGTGCCACACGTTTCAAACAAATATGCTTCCACTTTCTTTCGTAACGTTTCATTATTCTAGATGTCCCCCTTGAATGCGCTTTAAAACTATTTGAAATCGCTTACAGGAAATAATATAGCACATATACATAAAAGTGACAACACATTTCCGACATATTTTTGACAAAAATATGAATAGAATTCATAAAATATCGAATGTTGTCGAAAATTATCATTTTTTCTTCGTATAAAAGGCATACTACTTATATAGTACAGTATTTTATTTCCCTGATTTGTATTTAAAATCTCTTCTATATAAAATGAAACTTTAATCAGTGGGGCTTTGTTCATCCCCCACTTAACTTCTTTGCTTTTGCTGAATTTTGAGGTGGGTGTCTTACTGCCACAAATAGAGGGATAAAAAAGAGCTGATATGAAATCAGCCCTTTTCCTTCTATTATTTATGTTGCTTCATACGTCCTTCTTTTTGCAATTCTTTAAATAATGCTGCCATCATAAAGAAAATAACAAAGACGAATGGGAATGCCGCAATAATAGCTGCCGTTTGCAATGCTTCTAATCCGCCAACATATAATAAGGTAGAAGCTATCGCGGCTAGAACGATCCCCCAAACCATTTTAATGCGGTTCGGTGGATTTAAACTACCATGCGTCGTTAACATTCCTAAAACAAACGTCGCAGAATCTGCTGATGTAATAAAGAATGTTGCAATAAGTAGAATACCTAAAACTGATAAAGCTGATCCAAAGCTACCCATCTGATCGAACATAGCGAATAATCCTACTTCTGTTCCCATCTCTTTCACTTTGTCGAAGATATGCGCATCACCAAACAGCTCCATATGAATACCAGTCCCGCCGAAAACAGAGAACCAAAGTGCACCAATTACGGTCGGAACAAGTAACACACCAATAACAAACTCACGAATCGTACGCCCTCGTGACACACGAGCAATAAATGTACCTACGAATGGTGACCATGCAATCCACCATGCCCAATAGAAAATTGTCCAAGACTGGATCCATTGATTTCCGCCTTCATCCAATGGACTTAAACGAAAACTCATGCCTGGCAATTCCTGAATGTAAGAACCAATCGTTGAAGTGAAGTAATTCATAATAAAGTTTGTTGGACCTGCAAATAATACAATTATCATAAGTGCAAATGCCAAAATAATGTTCGTATTACTTAAATATTTAATTCCTTTATCAAGACCGGTTTGCGCAGATAACATGAAAAGAACTGTTACGATTGCGATAATAACTAACTGTGTCGTTAATGAATTAGGGATAGATGTTAAATAGCTAACACCACCTGCAATTTGTTTTGCCCCAAGACCTAATGATGTCGCAACACCAAACACAGTCGCGAACACAGCTAACACATCAAATGAATGAGCAATACGCCCATGTTCCCCGCCCTTAAATAACGGACCTACTGTCGCACTAATCGTACTTGCTTTTCCTTTTCTAAAAGTGAAGTACGCAATACATAACGCTACAAACGCATATAGTCCCCAAGGATGTAATCCCCAATGGAAAAATGAAAAGCGCAGTGCAAGACGCGCACTTTCCTCAGTTGCACCATCTCCAAACGGAGGTGCGTATAAATGGTTTAATGGTTCCGCAACACCCCAGAAAACTAAACCGATACCCATACCAGCACTAAATAACATAGCAAACCATGTCATATAACTATAATCAGGTTCGTCATCATCTTTACCTAAACGAATAGAACCGTATTTCGAGACAATTAAAAAGATGGACACACCTAAAACGATAGAAACAGAAATAATATAAAACCATCCAAACTTACTAACTAGTGCAGTTTGAATTGCAGTTGTTACATTTCCTAGGCTACCTTGTCCAATAATAGATTCGGGAATAACCCCCCAAATTGTAAATACAATACATAATGTTAATGAAACGATGAATGTCTTTGTCAGTTTCCTCATCAAATCCCCCTTCGTAGGTTTCACTTTTGTAAATAACATAAATTCCGATATGTTAAATCGGATAGAAAACTATAATTTTTGCGGTGATTTTCTTTCAAATCTCTTACTTTCACCTTCACCAATTAGAATTCTTATAGACAGCCTTACCTTCCGTATAACCTTTTCACTCTGCAAGAGCTACAAGGTAGAAATACTGCTGCCAAATTGTGCGAGAAAAATGCGGATGGGAATGTATTTTCCCAAAAAAGGATGTGTTACATATGTAAAAAAGGGCAAATTCCTTCCTTGCAACCTTTTCTTCTTGTAACAATTATGCGGTTTTTTTACTAGTATATAGCACATGTTTATAGCTTCACAAACGAAATGTTTATGTTTATATAACTATATTACCCATAAAACGGTAAAATACTCAAGGAATGTAACTGTATAGTAAACCTTTTGTAATACTCTCGTAATATTTTTATTTACGGCGAAAAAAATATGTTGTATTAAATATTTTGAATATAACTAGAAACCTACTAATCATATAGAATGAAAAACGCTTTCCTATATTTTTTGTTATATTACAGGATGTTAACGACTGATTACGAATGGTTTGTAATTGTGTGTTTTCCCCAAATCCGAAAAAATCTGTTGCTATAATGAGGACACGAAAACAAACGCAATGGAGGCTATCATGAAAAAATTAATTGGTATAGCAACAGCAGCAGTTTTTGGTCTTGGGATTTTCACATCATCTGCCAATGCAGAAACTGTTGTAACAACAGACGTACTAAACGTACGCGAAAACCCTACTACTGAATCAAAAGTTGTCGGTAAATTACTAAACGGTAATAAAATAGATGTTCTAAATACAGAGAACGGATGGTCAAAAATCACTTTAGATGGTAAAGACGCATTCGTAAGTGCAGAGTTCACAAAAAGCATCTACTACGTAACAGCTAACGTATTAAACGTACGTGCTGAAGCGAACACAAACTCAGAAATTCTTGGAACGTTGAAGAAGGACGATATGATCGAAACAACAAACCAAATACAAAATGAGTGGTTACAATTTGAATATAACGGGAAAACAGCTTATGTTCATGTTCCTTTCTTAACAGGTACAGCACCTGTTATTGAGAAACAAGAAACACCAGCTCCTGCTAAAGCTGCAGCACCAGCTAAAGCTCAAGCACCTGTAGCACAAGCAAAACCAGCTGCTAAGCCTGCTGTGAAAGCTGCTGAAACTAGCGAACCTTCTGGTGGTCGTGAGTTAACAGTTGTAGCTACAGCATATACAGCTCACCCGAGCGAAAACGGTGGCACATATGGCGGCCGTGTATTAACTGCAATGGGTCATGATTTAACTGCGAATCCAAACATGAAAATGATCGCTGTTGACCCGAAAGTAATCCCATTAGGATCTAAAGTATGGGTTGAAGGTTATGGAGAAGCTATCGCTGGAGATACTGGCGGTGCAATTAAAGGTAACCGTATCGACATTCTACTTGGATCAGATAGCGCTGCCCAAAAATGGGGACGCAAAACTGTTAAAGTGAAAATTTTAAAATAACCAATGACTGCTAAATTACAGCCGGTTCTCTTTGTTGAGAGCTGGCTTTTATTTATTTATAATAGCTATGAGGAGGCTATTATCATGAATGTACAAGCAAAAGTAGACTGGATTGGTACACCAAAACCTTATATATATAAAGACGAAGTAACATATGATGCTACTTCCATTGATTTTTCACTCGCCGGCGATGACAATCGCTATAAATTAATTGTGCTCGGCCATGAAGGAAATATACATTACAAAATTGTACAATACGGGATAAAACCAGGCTCACAAAAGCCATTTCCTATCGATATTCCATTCGAACAAGCAATGCTACCGCTAGTCGAACAAATAGTAAATGATCCGTATGTACAAGCGACATTAAAGCAGACACGCTTCTGACCGCAAAAAGACTATCTCAATTACAAGAGATAGTCTTTCTTACGTTAACGAGTCGGACCAGATACTTCCCCTGGTTTCAACGTATTATTTGTACCAAGAGAATGATACAGCATCTTCCCATTCACAGTTACGATATGATAATCTAAATTTCATTTTTTCTGTTTTGAGCATTTTTTGTTTATAATGGTAAAGGAAAGAAATATGTGTACGGAGGAATATTATGCTGCAACACTCAATTACGAAAGATGAAATTATGATGATTGCGAATGAGTTCGTTCAAGGACTAGATCCACAGCAAACAGCTGATCAGGAACATGTCGCTACAGCTCGGCACCTATATCGTAGTGGTGTTGTCTACAACGTTGACTTTGATGGTTACACGCTATCAGGAACTGTAGATGCTGAAGGCAGCGTATATAGCGTTCATATCCCGATTCGTAACGTCGCTGAAAGCTATTGCGATTGCTTCGCACCAACGCAATGTGAGCATATGCTCGCTGTGTTACTATCTGCAGCGTCTAGTTTCGGGCAAGTAGGAGATGTATTAACTTTATTTAAAAATAATACGAAACCTTCTCTTCCTCCTATTCGAACTGCAAGACAAGTATTGCAATCATCAGCTTTTGAAGAAACGGATTATAAAAGTTGGCAATCATATTTTGACAACGAATATGAATCATTTAAAAAAGAACAAGCTCGGCTTACTTATAAACAAATGTATTTTCTTATGAGTATTTTTACAGACTTCTATACGAAACTCGAGCGGAAAGCTCCGCGTATCATTGCGATACATGAATTGTTCAGACTACACGCGGCACTTTATTGCTTTCAAAAATTATTAGAAGAAATTCAGGCATTCGAAGTAAATAAAACGTATTCTTATCACCAACCTGTTAACGTCGTTCGCCTATTTGTGGATAAAGTGGAATCCATCGTTCGGGACCTACAATCAGAAGCGATTCCTTCAGAGTCTGAATCAATTTTACAAGAAACTGCTCGTCTCGTTCACGAAGTATTCTTCTCCACTGATGCCTATACACAGGAGAGATTTTTTATTTATCGTCACATATGGAGTGAACTGTTAAACAATAAAGATCAACTGCAAGAAGAAGAAAAACGAATTGACACGAAAATAAATCCACTTTCCAAAGCATTAGCATCTTCTCATCTATTCTTTTTAAATGACGAAGACCTACTAGCAATGGACTTACTAAAAAAACAGCCTGCTTCTGTTGTAAGTCTTTATTTCTATTGGTTAGAAGAGCTATTAAGCGCCATGCAGTGGGATCGCGGAAAAAACTGGCTTTCGTTTACGTATAAACAAGTAAAGAAAACCATACATGAGCACGAGGATACAATCTTCATAAAAGATATCGTTCGGTTATTTGTAATCATGTACGAAACATATGCAACGCATACAAATGAACAAGCTGGATTCGAAATGATTTTACAAGAACTATTACCGTATAGTTTCACAAACTACGAACAATACGTACTCGCGAAGAAGCAGTATCGTACATGGTCCGAACTTCATCTCTTATATGGATTTGAAGCAATTGAACTATTGAAAGAGCCATTGAAAGATATTGAAAAAGAAGCGCCAGAAGCGGCACTTCCTCTTTATCATCTTGCTGCTGTAGAGGCCATTGAAGAACGAAACCGTAAATCATATAGACGTGCAGTTCGCTACTTAAAGAAATTACGTACATTATATAAACGTTTAAAACGCACCGATGAATGGGATGCTTTCATTATTCATATCGCCAATCTACATTCACGCCTTCGTGCACTACAAGAGGAATTACGGAAAGGAAAATTAATCGATGATCAATCAAACTGAAGTAACAATTAGGCTCCAGCATGTTAGTCAAGGTTGGTTCCTTTGGGGCGAAGATGACAGCGGTACTCCATTATCCGTAACAAGTTGGAAACGAAATGCATTTACATGGCACGCCACTTCCTTCTATGGCACGTTTCTAAAAGAAGCAACCTTTGAAGGGAAACAAGGTGTTATGCTAACAAACGCACAAGCATTTGAATACATCGCAAACAAACCGATGAACTCCTTTGCACATATTCAAATGAACGATCCTATTACAGCACTTACGAAAGATGCAAATGAATTATGGGATGCCTTCGTAAGCGGTAGCTTCGTACCCGATATGGAACGTTGGCCCAAACAACCATCTTGGAAAGTTCAAAATACACCAATCGAAGATGACACATTAGCAACGCTTTTCTCAACCTCGGTAAATGAAAGTATATTGCAAGATAACCGATCAAATGACGGATGGGAAGATGCAAAGAGACTATACGAACATTACGACTTTACGAAAAGACAGCTGGAAACAGCGCTACATGAAGAAGATTGGCTTCGAAAAATCGGTTACATTGAAGATGACCTTCCCTTTACAATTGGACTAAGACTGCAAGAACCACAAGAGGAATTTGAAATGTGGAAGCTTGAAACGATTGTGACACCAAAGCGCGGGGCACATCGCATATATGTATATGAAAACATCGATTCCTTACCGAAAAGATGGCACGATTACGAAGAGCGTATTACGGAAACGCAAGAAGGCTTTAGTAAGCTCGTACCGTGGCTAAAAGAAGGGGATACGTTCAGAAAAGAACTGTTTGAAACGGAAGCTTGGAATTTCTTAACAGAAGCAAGTGACGAGTTACTTGCAGCTGGTATTACAATTTTATTACCATCATGGTGGCAAAATTTAAAAGCAGCAAAACCGAAGCTGCGTGTACAGCTGAAGCAAAGCACAGCACAAACACAATCTTTCTTCGGCATGAATACGCTCGTTAACTTTGATTGGCGCATTTCAACGAACGGAATTGATTTATCGGAAAGCGAATTTTTCGAACTCATTGAACAAAACAAACGATTATTCAATATAAATGGTCAATGGATGCGACTGGATCCAGCCTTTATTGAAGAAGTAAGAAAACTAATGAACCGTGCCGATAAATACGGACTAGAAATGAAAGATGTCCTCCAGCAACATTTATCAAACACTGCTGAAACAGAAATTGTAGAAGAAGATAGTCCGTTTACTGATATTGAAATCGAACTAGACGGATATTATGAAGAGCTATTCCAAAAGCTGCTCCATATTGGAGATATTCCAAAAGTAGATGTCCCTACTTCACTAAACGCAACACTTCGTCCGTATCAGCAACACGGCATTGAATGGTTATTATATTTACGACAACTTGGATTTGGGGCATTATTAGCGGACGATATGGGACTTGGGAAAAGTATTCAAACGATCTCTTACTTACTATATGTAAAAGAAAACAAGCTCAAAACAGGTCCTGCATTAATCGTGGCGCCGACATCCGTTCTTGGAAATTGGCAAAAAGAATTTGAGCGTTTCGCACCAAATTTACGCGTTCAATTACATTATGGAAGTAACCGCGATAAGGGAGATTCATTTAAAGATTTTCTTCAATCAGCAGATGTTGTATTAACGTCTTATGCGTTAGCTCAACTTGACGAGGAAGAACTTACTTCGTTATGCTGGGACGCTGTTATTTTGGATGAAGCACAAAATATTAAGAACCCACATACGAAACAGTCGAAAGCAGTACGCAACTTGCAGGCAAATCATAAAATTGCTTTAACTGGTACACCGATGGAAAACCGACTTGCCGAGCTTTGGTCCATTTTCGACTTTATTAATCATGGATATCTTGGCAGTTTAGGACAATTCCAGCGCCGCTTCGTCACACCGATTGAAAAAGACCGTGATGAAAGAAAAATCCAACAAGTCCAACGCTTTATCTCACCATTTTTACTGCGTCGAACGAAGAAAGATCAAACAGTCGCATTAAACTTACCAGATAAACAAGAACAGAAAGCTTACTGCCCACTAACTGGTGAACAGGCTTCCTTATACGAGCAACTTGTTCAAGATACATTACAAAATGTTGAAGGGCTAAGCGGGATTGAACGTCGCGGGTTCATATTACTAATGTTGAATAAACTAAAACAAATTTGCAATCACCCTGCTCTTTATTTAAAAGAAACAGAGCCGAAAGATATCGTTGAACGTTCTATGAAAACAAAAACGGTAATGGAACTAATCGAAAATATTAAAGATCAGAATGAGAGCTGTTTAATCTTTACCCAATACATCAGCATGGGAAACATGCTAAAGAGCATATTAGAGGAAACATTTGGTCAGCGCGTCCTCTTCTTAAACGGCAGTGTACCGAAGAAAGAGCGTGATAAGATGATCGAACAGTTCCAAAACGGAACGTATGACATTTTCATCTTATCCTTAAAAGCTGGCGGAACAGGCTTAAACTTAACTGCCGCTAATCATGTCATTCACTACGATCGTTGGTGGAATCCAGCTGTAGAAAATCAAGCAACGGACCGTGCATATCGTATTGGTCAAAAACGATTCGTTCATGTTCACAAACTTATTACAACAGGAACATTAGAAGAGAAAATTGATGAAATGTTAGAACGAAAACAATCACTAAACAATGCTGTCATTACAAGTGATAGTTGGATGACTGAACTATCAACAGATGAACTAAAAGAATTACTTGGTGTATAAACAAAAGGAGCAAATCTCGAAATGAGATTAGCTCCTTTTTCTATTCCAAAACCAATTACTTATTATAATTCCTGTCAATCCGCCGCACGTATCAAGTAATGTATCTTGCCACATCGGTGTACGGTCTCCCGTAAACCATTGATGGATTTCATCCACTGTTGCATACCCCGCAACGAAAAGAAGGGCATATATAAAGCATCTTTTTCTCGAACAACCCGATCGATGAAAAGCGTAATACGTCAAAGAACCGAGCATGAAGAATACCATAAAATGAGCACCTTTACGAAGGAAAAATTCAATAAATCCGCCCACACCTTTATTTGCAATACTAACAGGTGTACCTCCACCATAATCGATAGATACCCATGAAAAATGCTCTTTCACAAACTCAACATTTACATATTGTTCAATATCCGAACGCATATCCTGTTTTTTATATGGTTGTGCTGAGGAATAGAAGATAAGCCCCATCCATAGTAATACAGGAATCCAAAATAACCATTTACGATTCATTCTTCCGAAACCCCTCTCTTAGTCTTTTAAGAGTACCAAAAAAAAGAAAAAATTTCACGCCAAAACATGACATTTGCCCCCTATTTATAAAGTGAAAGGGGGTGATAAACATGGCAGTTGAAACAATCGTAATGGATTTAACTCTACGTCTTGTATTAAACAATGGATTAGATAAGAATGGAAAAACAACTTTGAAGAACAAACAATTTAAACGCGTTAAAACAAATGCAAACTTAGAGCAAGTACACAACGTAGCTCGTGCCCTTGCTTCCTTACAAGAATCATCACTTCACGCTGTACAACTTGTAAGTACTTCAGATCTTGCTAACGTATAAATAATAAGGAGGGAATAAAGCATGCAAGTACTCGAATTGATTTTCACGAAAGAAGATGGAAAAACAGTTGTTTTTTCTATCGATAAGCCCATCACACCCGTCGATGCACAAGTCGTAAATCAAGTAATGGATACCATTCTTGCGTCATCTGTATTTTCATCAATTGATGAAAATACCCGAAAAAAAGGAGCTCGTCTCGTAGAAAAAAATGTATCCGAAGTTCCAATTACTCTATAAAGTGAAACTTTAATCAGTGGGGATTTTGTTCATACCTACTGATTATTAACCTTCACCAATCAGGCAGTTACAGGCAGTAAGGCTCCCAACTAACTTCTTCTCTCCAGCCGAATTTTTAGATAGGAGTCTGACTGCCCACAAACAGCGGAATAAACGAAAAAGACGAATCTGCATTATTTTGCAGATTCGTCTTTTTTCTTCGGCATTTCAATCGGAATAAAAATCTTTGAAAAACCGACGCATACATATTTATAATTTTCTCCACCTAAATCGAAATCGGTCGTATATGTTGAGAAGAAAATATAATCATTTCGCTTTGTATAATGGTCGATTAATAATCCAACTTGTGGCTCAACATACTTTTTCGCCAACTTCTTACCTGCCGATGCTAAATCGCCAAGAAGACCCTCTTCATTTTCTTTTTGAACCTCATCTAGCTTCTTACTCACATCATTACGTTTCATAAACTGCTTCGCTGCCCAATCCGTATATTCTCCTTTACTCGGATTACTATTTGCTAAATAAACTAGGAGAACAACAGCTAGAACTATAATAATATACTTTTTCTTCATGCTATATCACCGCCTATTCTTTTCTATTTTCATATATATGTACAAGCGATGCAAATTAGAAAGACTATCATCTGTTGATTGTAAACGAATAACTAAAATTTACAATATAAAACAGAATATTAATAGTGACTTTACAAAATTTATATATAATTATATTAAGAATAAAGATTACAAGGGAGGCATTATACTAATGAACAATGAAAATGATATTTTTATTTCTAGTTCTACAATGATGTTAGAGCCATGTAAGCACCCCTCTTACCGTACAAAAATTATCGACAGTAGCGGGAAGCACCTTTACTCCCGCCAAACCGCTCTCCAGCTCATACAGAAATCTTGTCTAACAGATGTTTATTCTACTTATCAGGGCAGACGTAATGCAGTCCAAGCAAACTTTAAATTCAAACAAAACGTTCCGATTCCAATTAATCATAAGGAATATATTTGCGCTTTTCCAACAGAATCTCCTGCTTCTCCAAACTGTATTTGGTTGTTCTACAAGCATATCCATACAATAGAGTTTTTCAAAAAAACGAAGAAAGCTAAAATTCATTTCTCAAACGGATTTACCGTAACGATACAAATTAGTTCCCATAAGTTAAGTCAGCAATTATGGAAAGCTGGATATGTTTTATCCCAAATGAACATGCAAGATTCACTACACTCATAAAACCTCATGCCACATTTACTATCTTAAAACAAATAGAATGGAAGGTGATATTTCTCTTATCTTCCATTCTACTTATTCTCTTTATCCCTTTACACTATCTCGCATTTTCCCAAGTGCCTGCCGGTATATCCACCTCACTTGATAATATGTCATTCCCATTTCACAGGCTATTTCTCCCATCTTTTTCCCTACAAAAAATCGTTCCGAAATAATGTGCCTCTCCCTCTTATTTAACACACTCATAAAATCCTGTGCTCTCATTCCCGTTTCTTCAGACTCAAATTGTTCATCGTACTCTCCGACGCACACATACCTCTCCTGCATTACACATTCTTTCTTCAATCTTTCCAATATATAACCACGTACCGTTATCACCGCATAAGCAGGAAAACTTCCTTTCCCCTCCTCATATCTTTCATACGCATACCAAAGACCAATTAAACCACATTGATAATACTCTTCATGATCTTGATAAATACTTAACTTTTTTATTTGATTTACAATCATTCCCTCATACAAAACAACCGTCTCTGTAAAAGTCGCTGGCTTCACATAGTACCTATTTCTAAAAGGTATACCCCTTTGTTATTCCGCGGTACCTTTACAATATAAAAATAAAGAAGAGACTTCACTGTGAGTAATTTCAAATACTACCGAAGGAATTTGAAATTACACTAGGCAGTATTTGAAACTTTGTTGGTGGTATTTGAAGTAAGGGTAAAAATAAAAAAGGTGACTCTAGAGAGCCACCTTTTTTGTCAGATCATATTATACAGGAATATTTGGTAATATTTTTGCCATTAACACAACAAATGCAGCTAAGAATGCCGCTTTAATAATGAATAAAACAATAATTGGAATTGCTGCTTTCACTTTACTTAATCCAGCTGTAACTTGTAATCCTAACCAAATTAAAACTAAATTCCATAAATAGAACAATTCAATTGTATTACCTATTCCATATGCAAGTGAACCTTGGTCAAATAATGGTCCTAAACTTGTATACTGGGTTGCTCCACCATCTAAAATTAGGGCTATAATACCATTAATAAGTCCACCAATAATAAGAATAATATTAGTATATACAACAATCGTTAATAACTTCTTATAAGACGTATCATTTCCAAAGAACATCATAAATACTTTATAAATAGCTGCGACAAATAGCGCTCCAATCATCGCTCCAACAAAACCAGATCCAATTCCATAAATAACTTCTGATGTTATTGAACCCTTACCAGCAAGTTCACCTAATTCTTTCTGCATTTTAATCATTTCAGGTGACGTGTTCACAACATATGTTGTCAAACCACCTACAAGCCCTTGTAACAACGCAACTAAAAAGAACAGACCCCAAACTTTCTCGCTCGCCTTCATTCTCTCAAACTGTAAACCAGGAGAAGTAATCATTCCAAATAAAGACGGCTTCCCTCCGCCAACCTTTTGCGTATTCAAATTCGCTTCCATTATAACGCCTCCTTCTATTTATATAACCCGTTCTAACGGGCGGTTCACTTCCTCATTGTAAGAGGCTACGAACCGCCCACTAGAACGGTAATAGTGTAGTTCTACTACACTATTAATTACTCATAACGTAATGCTTCAATTGGATCTAATTTCGCAGCTTTGTTTGCTGGAATTAATCCAAAAACAATACCAAGTGTCATAGAGAATAGCACTCCTCCAACGACAACTTCCCATGAAACGAGCGGTGGCCACTTCGCAAATGTGGAAACGATATATGCCCCGCCATACCCAAGACCAATCCCGATTAAACCACCTAGAAGCGTTAACATAACTGCTTCAATTAAAAACTGTAATAAAATTTTACTACGCGTCGCTCCAAGTGCTTTACGTACTCCAATTTCGCGCGTACGTTCTGTTACAGATACGAGCATAATGTTCATAACACCAATACCACCAACGACTAGTGAAATACCAGCGATACCGCCGATAATCATTGTCATAATACCGGTCATCTTTGAAATACCTTCTTGAAGTTCTTTTAAATTCATAACTTCGTATTTACCAGTTGCATCACTCGGTTTACGACTGTTTAAGACATCTGCAGCTTTTTTACCTGCTTTTTCTAAGTTATCTACATTTTTTGCTTGAACAGAAATATTTTGAATTTCATCTTTTCCATACAGTGTCGGCCATAATGAAATTGGAATTAATGCTTCTGATGGTCCCATTCCCATAAACTCGTTATCTGATTTGTAGACACCGATAATTTGCATCGGTTGACCCTTCATTTCAATAATTTTACCGACTGGATTGGCATCCTTAAATACCTTTTCCTCCATTTGTTTACTAATCATGACAACGTTATTACCTTGATCCACATCTGATTCTTGTAAAGAACGTCCCTTTAACAACTTTACTTTATTTACTGAAAAATACTCACTGTCTAATCCAGTAATACTCACCATTTCTACTTTATCTTCAATATCAAGTGGTTCCATACTTGAATTTGTTGTTACAACATGTGAGATTTCTGGAATTTTTTTAATTTCAAAAATATCTTCTTCAGTTATTTTCGGTGCTTCTACCATCCCCATACCAAAAGGATCATTCATATCAGCACTATAATGAATCGGAACCGTTTGATTACCTGATCCAACAAATTGAGATTTCAATGCAGCTTCCCCGCCTTGCCCAATCGCAACGACGGTAATAATAGAGCCTACACCGATAATAATCCCAAGCATCGTCAAAGCCGAGCGTAGTTTATGAGCTAAAATAGACGATAAGGCAATTTTCATACTATCTAGTAAACTCATACTGCACACCTTCTATCTTCTGTAACTTTCCCGTCTCGCAGTACAATGCGGCGAGACGAATAAGCCGCTACTTCCTCTTCATGCGTAACCATAACAATTGTCGTACCTTCTGCATTAAGCTTCGTAAAAATATCCATAACTTGCTCACCAGACTTCGTATCTAGCGCACCAGTCGGCTCATCGGCCATAATGAACGTTGGGTTATTCGCAATTGCCCTTGCAATCGCTACACGTTGCTTCTGTCCACCTGATAATTCATTCGGTAAATGATGTACGCGGTCCGCTAATCCAACTTTACCTAACGCCTCTAAGGCACGCTTACGACGTTCTGCTTTCTTCACGCCACCGTATACGAGCGGAAGTTCAACATTTTCCACCGCAGAGAGACGCGGCAGTAAATTAAAATGCTGGAATACAAAGCCGATATATTCATTACGAATTAAAGCGAGCTTTGACTCGTCTGCTGTTAAGATATTCACATCATTCAGCATATATTCGCCTTCTGTTGGACGATCTAAACAACCAATAATGTTCATAAGCGTTGACTTACCAGAACCAGAAGGCCCCATAATCGAAACAAACTCACCACTCTGAATCGTTAAACTAATACCATGCAAAATCGGTACCGCAAGCTTTCCTTGATAATACGTCTTAGCAATATTATTTAGCGTAATCATTTCTCTTTCACTTCCATTCCGTCATACACGTTGTCGGAAGGATTTTTAACCACCTTTTGCCCCACTGTTACGCCTTCAGTAATCTCTGCCCAATCTCCATCAGTAGCACCCTTTTTCACATTTTGTTTACGAAGCTTTCCTTTTTCTTCGATATAAACAAATGCATCATCGTCTTTTTCTACAATGCTCTTACTTGGAACAGCAATCATCGTCTTATTCTCTAAGTTTACTTGTAATGAAACATGGTAACCTGGAGATAAACCGTCTTGGCTATCAAGACTTGCTTTATATGTATATTGGGACATATTTTGAGTTGCTTCACCTACACCACCAGCTTGACCCATCTCTGCACTCGTTGGGAATTCACTTACCTCTGTAATCTTACCTGTCCACTTCTTCTTATTATTTGCTTTCGCAGTTACAGTGAATGTTTGATCCTTTTGGATTTGTGACTTCTGAAGCTCTGTTAAAGTCCCTTGAACTTGGAACGGGTCTTTAGAAGCAACTTGTAAAAATGCCTTCCCTTGTCCACCTAACGCTTGAGATGAACTTTGCGCCGCATCTTTATCTAACTTTTGAACAACACCAGCAAAATTACTATAAATCGTAAGCTCTTTCTGCTTTTTATTTAACTCTTCTTTCTGTAACTTCCCTTTCTCTTTCTCAAGGTCAGTTGTTTTTTGCGCTATTTCTAACTCATTTACTTGCTCTTCCATCGGATCTGTTACTTCTTTCCCAGCTCCGCTATCTTTCACCTTCTTAATTTCTTTCTTGAGCGAATCAATCTTCTTTTTCCCTTGATCATAACGCATATCTGCCATCTTCTGATCAAGCTCAGCTTGCTTCATTTGAAGATTAATCTCTTCATTATCATAAGAGAATAACTTCGTACCTTTCTCTACCTCTTGTCCCTCTTTTACCTCAATATCTTTCACTTTTCCTTTGGCCGGATCCGCATAGAAACTTTCAATATTCCCAGGCTTCACCTGACCAGAAACTAACTTCGTATTATTCAGCTTACGCTCTGTCACTTTCTCAAAACTTACAGCATCAGCTGTTGTTGATGCGCCCTTCTTCTTACCTTGCATAATAAAAATATTAACTGCTGCCACAATAACAATTAGTGCAATAACTCCGATAATAATCCATTTTTTCTTCTTATTTGGAGTACGAACCGTATTTGGTAACATATTCTCTCTCCCTTTATAACTTAATAGTTTAATAAACACCACAATTGTATAAAACTTTCTGAAAAATATTCATATATTATTACAATCATTTTACAAAGTTTTACACATCCATTTATATTGTAACAAAAATTCCAATGATTAGAAATATGACATCTTGTCTTTTAAGATAGATTTAAGGAAATATTATATTATATAGAAAAAGCTATCCAATATAAAAATTGAATAGCTTTTCAAACAAAATATTACGCCGCTTTAGGATCTTTTCTCTCATGTCCACGTTGAACGATGAACAAGAAGACTGTTGATAAAATCGCACCTGTTAATAGTAAGATAAAGCAACCATCCCAGCCAGAACGATCAACAATAACACCAATTGCTGCGTTTGCTACAAGACTTCCGCCCACATAACCGAACAGACCACACATACCAACTGTCGTACCTACCGCAAATTTCGGTACTAATTCCATCGCACTTAAACCGATTAAGAACTGTGGTACGTAAATTAAACATCCGATAATAGAAACTGCAATACTTACAACAAGTACGCTAGTTGCTTGCCAATATACAAACGTACCAATAACAACTCCAACCATACTAATAATACACAATGGCATACGTTTCCCTTTAAATAATTTATCACTTAAAAGACCAACGATTAATGAACTTGGAATTGCCATACCTTCAAAGATTGCGTATGCTGCATGTGCTTCATTTTTTGAAAAACCTTTAACTGTCGTTAAATAAAGTGGAACCCAGTTAATAACACCGAAACGAATTAAATAAACAAATGCATTCGCAATACATAAGAACCATACAAATTTATTTTTTACTACATATTTCATTAAAATCTCTTTTGGTGACATCTTGTTAGCATTATCTGCTTTTTCAAGATTTTCATAGTCATTACGATACTCATCAATTGGAGGAAGACCTTCAGACTCTGGTGTATCCTTCGCATTGATCCAAACAAGAACTGAAATTACCATTGCGATAATCGCTGGGAAAATAAATACGCCGCCTTGCCAATGACTTTCACCGAAAATACCTACACCAATTCCGACAAGTGGTGGCACAAGCATTCCGCCAACGTTATGTGAAATATTCCAAATACCTGTTTTCGTACCGCGTTCTTTCTTTGAGAACCATTTCGTCATAACGATACTACAAGGTGGTGCTCCCATACCTTGTACAATACCGTTCAGGACAAGTAATGTAACAATCATTCCAAATGAAGATGCAAACCCGAAACAAATATTTACAAGCCCTGATAAGAATAATCCGACTGCGATAAAGCGCTGGGCAAAAGCTTTATCTGATAAATTCCCCATAAAGAACTTACTAAATCCATAAACAATCGCCATTACTGAACCTAGTAGTCCAATTTCAGCTGTACTAAAACCATATTCTTGTACTAAATACGTACTTGATAACGTAAAGTTACTGCGTACTAAATAATAAGCAGCATATCCAACAGAGATTCCGATTAGCACACGAATACGTAGTAACGTATATACTTTCGCGATCATATCCGCTGGTAATCTCTCAATTGCAGGTGCTGGCTTAAGCCATTTAAACATATACACTCGTCTCCTTTTCTCACTTTTGAGAGAGACGCTGTCTATTCCATATCTCGATTATTCCACTATTTGATATATTTTGGTTCGTCCTTCTAACCGGCTGTCCTTCTATTTCTTTCTCATTCTTCGCAAACATCGTTGGTACGCCAAACGAAACTTTTTCTAAAATGTGACCCGCTTCTTCTGATAAACAATAATCAATAAATAAATCCGCAATAATACCACTCGGTGCACGTTTTAGTTTCGAAATCGCATTGACAGACAAACCTGTTTGCTCAGGTTCGTTACTTAAAATAGGAAAGCCTCGTTTTTGAAGCATTCTCTGATCTCCCATAAAATTGATGCCTATCATATATTCACCACTTGCCACAAGTTCTGCTGGTATGTAACCATTCACCGTTACTTCTCCAACCTGTCCTGCAAGATGCTTCACATACGCCTTCGCTTCCTCTTCACCTA
The DNA here is from genome assembly GCF_016483245.1 of Bacillus cereus group sp. N31. Lineage (NCBI taxonomy): Bacteria > Bacillati > Bacillota > Bacilli > Caryophanales > Bacillaceae > Bacillus > Bacillus cereus group sp. N31. Next base: position 48,488 of record NZ_JAEHCH010000013.1, read on the forward strand.
AAGTATCAATAAGTGATTGAAAAAACGTATATGCAGTACCCGAAACATTTGGATCTGGCATAACAATCTTTCCTGTGTACGCAGAGTTTAATAAATCTTGCCACCTGGATGGATACGGTAGGCCAAGCGGTGCTATTTCTTCGTTCCACCGCTCTTTATTAATTGCGATTGCCAATTTCTCTACTTCGTAACCGTACCAATAACCATCTTTATCTTTAACAGTTTTTGAAATACGATTCGCATGCTGGCTCGTCACAGGAATAGACAGATCTTTTTGCTTCATCATTTGATGTGCATCTACTGTACCGCCAATAATAATATCCGCTTTCGGATTTCCAGCTTCTTCTTCCACTCTTCGAAGAAGTTCTTCTGTCGAAAGACGAATAAATTCATACGTACATCCACGCGGTTTACAAAATGATGAAAGCAATGCCTCACCAACTTCCTCACGGGCCGCTACATATGCAACAAGATGACGATCATCCAAAATAGGGAGACCACTTTTATTATATTTAATAGAGGTTGTATCTCGAGAGCAACTAGACATCGCTCCTCCAATTACTAGCAAAAAGAAGAAAAAGGCTATCTTTCTCATGACGCATTCTCCTTTACGAATAACTCTGCTAAAGAGCCTTTCATATACATGACATTCCCGTTATTATCACCGAGGTATTGCACAACAAAGTACGATGGATACACAGAAATCGTAAGAATATCTTCACGCTCATTCTTTACATGCTTACCTGATTTATAAGCTGTAATATAAGCAATCGGTTCATTCTGTGATTGTAATAATTTCTGAATTTCTCCGTAATCTGTAATTTGTTTTGCGTACCGAATAGAATCAAGCATGTGCGTAAGATTGATAGTACGTACTACATTCCCTTGACGTACTATGACATCCTTTGCTGAAGCGAAGAAATCACTAATACGCTCGGGCGTGTAATACAGGCTTAACAAATACGTTTGAAATGCCGAGATCATCGGATCAGTGCCCTTCTTTCCGTATACGTTCGCCTCATACTGGAACAAGTCACCTACTGCAAAAGTACGCTTATGTCCATTCAAGTACGTTACTTCTCCAGTAAATACTTGTTCTTGGCTCTCTGCCTCTCTCGGTTCTATTCGAATTCGGTCAAAGAATGAAACAATTGTATGTAAACGAACTTCATCCGTTACAACAATTTCTCCCCACTTTTCATGTCTTACTTTCACTTCAATTGGAAGAGATTCGTTCACTCTTTGTAAAACGGCTTGTTTGTCATTCACAATTGTGATTCGATTATATGTTTGTTTCTCCACAACATAAAACAAAACAAGAGAAACAATGATACAAAAGACAAACATAAGAATTTGAAATGATAGCCTTTTCATTTCTGCCTACCTCCAAGATAAAAAAACGTTGTTTCGAAAATACCGCATAATTGTTTCATAAATGTATCATTTAACCGCTTTCAAGTTTTTTATGTCTTCCATTCGTCTTGGAAGCAAAAATGTAATAAATATCGTAGTACCAATCTCTTCACTGCTCTCAATTCGCACACTTCCGCCTTGCTTATTCATAATCTCCTGACAAATATACAAACCATAGCCGTTCCCATAACTAGAAGGAAGCATTTTCCCTCCTGGAGACCCATTCCACTCGGCAAGTACATCCTCATCTATACCGATACCATCATCATGAACAAAAACCTTCGCCTCATGCTCACTTACAATTACATTCATGCGAATTTGCGTAGCATCACTATATTTAATTGCATTATCAAGTACATTTAAAAAGATTTGCTTCGTCTTATCAAAATCCGCAACGACATGTACATCCGTTAACTCATTTATCACTTCAATCTCAAATTGCTGCAGACGAGGTTTCACAATTGAAACTGCTTCTTCTGCTAATTCTTTTATATTCACAACTGTAGGTGACACTTCAAACGTACTCGTCCCGTACTTTGAAGACTTAAGTAATTCCTCTACAAGTGATAATAGACGCTCACTTTCTACAGCTACATACCGGAGACTCTCTTGCACATCTTCCTTCGAGTGTAACTTCGGAATTAAATCAACATAACCGATAATTGCCGTAAGTGGTGTCTTCAACTCATGCGTAATACGGTCCAAGAAATCTTTCTGTTTCTCTTTTTCTTCCTTCAATTGCTTAATATGCAGTTCAATTCCATCAGCCATCACATTAAAGGATGCTGAAAGCTGTGCAATTTCCACATACTCATTTAGCTCAATCTTACTTTCATAATCGCCATTCGCAAGCCGCTTTGCCATTTGTCTCAACTGATCAATTGGCCTATGAAGAGACCTAGCTAAACGAACCGCAAAGAAAATACCTGCAGCCACTAAACAAAGAGATGTCATTAAAAAAGTCCAGCTCACATTTGTTAAAACTTCCTTCTCACCCGTTAACTCATCTATAAAACGAATACTCCCAATGACATCGTTTCCATAATAAACCGGGCTTGAAAACAAAAGAATGGGTGCTGGCTCTCCTTCCGCAAAAACATAAGCTTTCTTACCCTTCAAAGAACTCTCAATATCAATATTTCGATGAAGTAACGCTCCTTTTTGTGTATCTGCAACAACATCTCCATTCTTTCCTATCATCTGTACACGGACATCCATCCGCTTCGCTAAGTACGAAGCAATTAAAAGCGAATTCGGACCTAACGTCTCGATTTCTGCTTCTTTCTCTAAATAATTCATCGTATAAATTTGTGCCTCTACACTTAACTTCTCAAGAGAATCTGCTGCATTATGATACATATTCTTCTCTAGTGAAATATAAACAACCGTATACAAAAGAAAAAGAATTGGAATCAACAATCCAACTATTCCAAATACCATATTCCGTTTTAACGACATATCATCACCACTTAACAATCCAGCTTATAGCCAACGCCATAAATTGTTTTAATATATTCTCCGCTCGTACCAAGCTTCTTACGTAATCTTTGCACCATAATATCAACCGCTCTCGTATTTCCGATATACTCAAAGCCCCACACTTTCTCGAGTAACTCATCTCTCATAAATACACGCTGTGGATTTGAAACAAACAGCTGACATAAATTAAATTCTCGGTACGTTAACTGAATCTCTTGTCCGCTAACATGTAATTTTCTTTCCTTAGGACAAATTATTAACTCTCCAGCTCGAATTACTTCGTGGATTGCAGTGACCTCCTCCTTCTTCACACGCCGACTCATATTCTTCACACGAAGAATGAGCTCCGCATAATTGAAAGGCTTCGTTACATAATCATCCGCACCGAGTTGCAAGCCGAGCAATTTATCATTCATCTGACTCTTTGCAGTTAACATGAGTACTGGAATATCTCTATCCTTCTCACGGAACAAGCGAAGTAACTCATACCCATCTGTATCTGGAAGCATAACATCCAAAATCAATACATCCGGTCCTTCATTCCACTTTTCTAGCGCTTCTCTACCATCGGCCGCTACTAATACTTCATATCCTTCCATCTCTAACTGCATTCGAATCAAATTACGAATACTCGATTCATCATCAACTACAAGTATTTTCATCCTTATCCTCCTTCCATCTTGTATTATAGTACAGTTTAGTATAGCAAAAATCATACAAAAAAAGAGAGGATATTGTCGAACATATGTTGAACGACAATACCCTCTCTTTCACTTATTATATTTACTTAGCATATCCATTCGGTTGTTTTTGATGCCAATTCCAAGCATGCTCAATGATTGTTTTCACATTTACATACTTAGGATCCCATCCTAACTTCTCTTTCGCCTTCTGAGAAGAAGCAACTAAACGTGCTGGATCTCCCGCACGACGCGGTGCTACCTCAGCAGGAATTTCATGATTTGTAACTTCACGAACTGCATCAACGATTTCTTTTACACTGAAACCATTACCGTTTCCTAAGTTATAGAAATCACTTTCTCCGCCGTTTTGTAGGTCTTTAAGCCCTAAGAAATGAGCTGCTACTAAATCTTCAACATGAATATAATCACGAATACAAGTACCATCTGGTGTATTATAATCTTCACCAAACATCATAATTTTCTCACGTTGACCTAACGCCACTTGCAATACAAGAGGAATTAAATGCGTCTCTGGACGATGATCTTCCCCAATAATACCATTTGGAGTTGCACCAGCCACGTTAAAGTATCTGAAGACCTTATATTTTAAGTTTGACGCTTGGCTATACCAATGAAGCATTTTTTCAATTGCTAATTTTGTCTCGCCATACGTATTCGTTGGATTTGTTACAGTTTCCTCAGTAATAAGATCCACATCTACTTCGCCGTAAGTTGCCGCAGTAGAAGAAAAAATGAACTTATCTACTTTAAACTCGTCCATTACTTCTAATAAGCAAAGTGCGCCATACACGTTGTTGTTATAATATTGAAGAGGTTTCTCCATACTAACACCAACTAAAGAATCAGCCGCGAAATGCATAACCGCGTCAATATTTTCTTGTGTAAAGACGTCTCTTAAGAAACTTTTATCACGAAGGTCTCCTTTATAAAACTTTGCGCCTTCTGTAATGGCATCTTCATGACCTGTTTGTAAGTTATCCACTACTACTACAGATAAACCTTCATCTACTAATTTTTTCACAGCATGTGAACCGATGTAGCCAGCTCCGCCACAAACCAAAATTGAACTCATGTTATTCCTCCTATTATACTCAATACAACAAATATATAGTTTCTCTCATACATTTTATGCTTACCTATATTTTACCATAAACATTCATTTAAAATAATATAATGTGAACCGTAACGACAACTAACTTCTTAAAGTGGCAAGCTTCTCTTCAACCTTCTCTAAATCCTCGACAGAATCTATTTCAAAGCTGGCATTGCTATCAATTTCATATAAATGAACATTCAGATGACCAATATTATCTTTCACAATATTATCCCAATACAGCTCACTAAAGTCTTCTTGCTCCACTGCTTTTTCTAACTCTTTTACGATATAATCCGCATCGTCCTTACACCAATAGGAAAGGCCACATAAAATGTAATCATCATGACCGTCACCAATTTCAATATCGTACACTTTCTTGCTCTCATCGTGCTTAATAATCCATTCATTGCGGAAATCTTCTTTCCTTGCACTAAAGTATAAAGATGACTCTGGTTTTTCAATAAATATATTACGATGTAAATACACATCAGCATCTACCACATACGCATCTGCCAAATATTCACGCACTACATACATCGTATAAATATTGTTATACACATTATATTTATCGTTATATACAAGACGTATATTTTCATATTTATCAACAAGATAATTAAATTTTTCCGATAAATATCCAGTAACAACAATAATTTCATCTATACCAATCTCTTGTAAATATTCAATTTGTCGTTCTAGCATCGGTTTCCCGTTTACCTCTACTAATGACTTTGGTTTCGTTAATGTTAATGGGCGCAAGCGTGTCCCCATACCAGCTGCTAATAAAATCGCTCTCATGCTACCTCTCCTCTATATTTCTTTCTCTTAATAAATTCATTTGCATCCGCGACTGTTAAAACAGCCCCTACAATAATGAATAAACAACAAATAATTAATTTCCAAGAAAATGGTGTTCCCATTACTAATATAGAAATCCAAATCGCCCAAGCTGAATATGTAATATTCAGCCCCATAGCTTTCGTTGGGCCCAGTTCATGGATTGCTTTATAGTAAAAAATGTACGAAGCCGTCCCAATTAACGCCACAAAGATAATTAAGATAAATTCACTACTTACCATAACTTCTTTCGTTAAAAAATGCCCGCCTAATGTCGGTAAAATGATCAGTCCATATGTTACAGACGAAACAAGTTGGCGAATTTGCAACGCCTCTTCTGGCGAGACTTCCCCATCCTTCATACCGTAGGCACAAATAACACATTCTAACCCCCAACCTATAATACAAATCAAAACAAAAATAAAACCTAACATGTAGTTTTGTGTTGCAAATCCATCACCGGTAAAGCCAAGAATAATAATACTACTAATGCTTATTACAAGCCCTAACCAATTCCAAGAGCGTAAACGTTCTTTTAAAAACATAAATGCAAAAAATGCTCCAACGGCTGGATATATGGCTGAAATTGCTGCCGTATACGAAGCCCCTATATACTTTACAGCTAATACATAAAACGTCATCCCTAAAGGTCCGCCCATTAAAGCACCTAACATTACGAAACGACCACTTCTTGTTTTTAATTTAGAAAGCGCTGTTCGTAATTGACCTTTAAGTCCCATATAGACCATCATCCACAATGTCGACATAAAATCATGTAAAAAGGTGCTAACAAGCGGCGCAAGGAATATAACTTGCTCCGTTTCCAACATAACTGTCGAGGATAATATAATTCCAATTAAAACCGTATCTATAGCCCAAGCAAATCCGGAGAACACACCATAAAAAATCCCTCTACTTTGCTTTCGATTCATACTGGTATCCTCCATAGTACTCTAAAAATAACTGTAAATTTTCTTTTGCACGCGTATAACGATCCATTCCATATGTTCCGAAATCACTACCCGCTGCTTCTTTAATCTTTGTCCAAATACTCCATAAAAAGTCTTGGAAAATTTTATTTAATAAGATTCTTTGTCGATGCATTTCTTCTACTTTTCCATTAAAATAGTAATCTAAAAATAACTCTTCATCTTCAGCTGAGAATTCACACTCTAAACTATGCGCTGCAATATCCCACATCGGATCATTCAAGCCGCCATACTCCCAGTCGATTAAATACATCTTGTTTTCTCCGTTTTTCACAAAGTTTTCAGCAACAGTATCATTATGGCAAGGTGTTAACTGAACATCCATTTTCTCATACATTGCTTTTAATCGCATAACTTGCTTCTTTACCTTTTTATAATCAGCAAAGTTTGAACCATTTGATTTACTTAATAAACCTTCATAATGCTCAATTTTCTCAAATACATTAAACGTATTACTCATCGCTGCACTTGATTCATGTAATTCCTTCAAAATAGCTGCCGTTAACTGCATATTATCGCTACGTCGCGCCGTTTTCGGATTCAATGTTTCTGCATTTGAAATAAGCTCTGCTAACTTCACACCTGTTTCTTCATTAAAGTATAGAAGCTCAGCGTCAATTCCTAGCTCACTTGCCAAATTAGAATTCACCATTTCATCATGACGACTAATCATTTCTTCCGTACCGCTTCCTGGAATACGAAGTACATATTCTGAATCCCCGACACTTACCTTGAAATTCGTATTTGTCATACCACCAAATGGTTGAATATTTGTAATAGCATCTTCTGAAATATTTAAAGCCTCCATAACGTGGCCTTTAATTTGTTTTTCTTTAAACTCTGCTTCTTTTCTCAATAAACGAGGGTAAATTTTATTCCTCACAACTTCATATTGCTGTTTTGTATCAATTTCTGCCCATACAATATTTTGTAATTTGATATGCCCAATATCATATGTTCTCGCAACATCAAGAAGTAAATACTCATAATTCACATACGGATTTTGATTATGATTAAACAACTCCAACATATTAAGAAAAACATCATAAGAAAGTTTTGAAATTCCAATCATCTCGCCATCAATACGATTTAATTGATGAACATCTTTCGAGATTTTATACAAATTCCCGTTTTGAATCTCTACAAATGCCTCATCACCAGAACCACTTTCATTCGTAATCAATACACAGTCCCGTTCCGGATATTGTAGCAATTGAGAAATCGCATCTTCTTCTATTAAAATATCATCTTCAATTAATAGAAAATCATCTGTAATTAAACTTTGAACACTTGAAAGTGAAGCCATAGAGCCTGTCCATTTATATTTTGGATTTTCTACAAAGTATACTCCTTGCTCTTTATTCCAAGAAGCAAATTTTTCTTTTTTATATCCAGAAACAATAACAACTTTTTCAATTCCGTTATTGTGTAATATCTCTAAATTTCGATTTAAAAGTATTTTATCACCAATGGATAATAACCCAGATGGTTTACCTAATTCCTTACGATTTCCTGCCGCAAGAATAACTGCTTGCTTAACTTTTTTATACTCTCGCTGATGAATACGAATCTTTTTTTTCTGCAGTGTAGCTAACTCGCTCTGCAAAAATTTAAGACCCTGTTCTTTCACATAATAACTTATATGTTTTCCATTTTTTTCACTAACAACATAATTTTTTTTCGTCAAATCATTTATAATATAATTCACTTTTCCGGTAGATATCCCACTACGTTCTGCAATTTTCTTCTGACTTAAATGTGGTTCTTTATTAATAATTTCTAATATATCAATCATATGTTGCATATGTGGTCCCCCATAACATCGATAATACATTCAAAATTTGAACGCAACATTAATATTATCACTAATAAGGCGGAATGTAAATTTGTTGTAAAATTTCAGTAAATACAGTTTTACATTTCTCCTATCATCTAAAATAAAAAGAAGTGCCCCTGCTTATTTTGCACAGGGGCACTTCTTTTTATTTATAAATAGCCTCAACGTTATTGGCTGACACAACCTTAATATTACTAGCAGAATTTGCAAAATCCCAATTCTCATCCTTAATCATATAATTAGGACCATAGTTTTCAATAAGATACTCTTCGACATTTGAAGGAACCGGGAATTCTTCGCCCTTGAATGGCATTAATTTCGTTCCTAACAATGTAGAACTTGCTGTTTTTGTTTTCCAGCCTGTAAGGATCTTTTCAGTTCCTCTTTCCTGCGTCGACATCTCATCCGTTCCTTCAAAGAAGTAACACCATACTTTATTAGGATCTTCCGAAAAATAATAGAAAAGATCGATATGAGTTCCTTTATAAGTGAAAGTTTGCTCTACAACATGGCCATCAACTGTGAACTCCCTAAACGTCTTAACACCTTTATCATTTAACGTTTTCTCTAGTGCTCTTTTCTTCTCTTCACTTATATTAAAAGTACCAATATCCATATCTAAATCATGGCTTATGAAATCTTTTTCTCGCACAGCGCCAAGTAACGTGCCATAATCTAACCAAAATTCTTGGTCATGCTCCTTAAAAGCTTCTTGCACTAATAGTAAACACTCTACTCCATATTGTTTAATATTGTTTCGTACTAATTGCAATTGCTTATTCGCACGATATTCTAAAGGCTTTTTTAACAATGTACGAACTAGCTTATTTCCTTCAATAAATTTTCTAATTTCTTGTTTAAATCCCATATAAAAATCCTCGCAATAACATCTATTTAAAGTAATATAACGGAATAAAATCACTCACATATCTCCGTTATTTTCTCCGTTTCCTACACCATCATACTATTTGACACCACATTTTTCAAAGGGAAAGTCAGATTTTTGGAGTGATCGTGTTGTATAAATGAAAATAGATTACTTATGCTATAACAAATTAACCCTTACGCTTAGACAGTAACCCCGTACTTACATAAATAAAAGGTATACGATTTCTCGCATACCTTTGGTGTATCTTTCATTACTTAGCCACGAAATAATCCGTTACATATTGTGCCCAAACTTCATGTCCTTTAGCACTTGGGAAACCAAACTCTTCTTGTAAGTACGGTAAAATAGCCTTTGTTGCTGCATCAGGCCATGCTCCCCAATGATCAACATATGTATAACCATTTTGCGTCGCAAATTGCTTTAATGCCTCAATTGCTTTCGGATAATTCTTCGCACCATACACTGGGTTTGATGGTTGAATCATAATTGTAGCGCCTTTTGCACTAGTAGAAAGTGCTTGAACAAACTTCTGTGTACTCGCAACAGAGTTCCCATTACCAGTTTTACCGTTATCAGTAATAAATGGTGGCTCAAATAAAATCACATCTGGCTTGTCTTTCGCGATCTCTTTATCACGCTTATTCGCGATTAACTCTTCTGTGCTTTCACCCTTATATTCCTTTACTGTCACATTCCATAAATCTTTACCGTAAGCAGTTTCTAAATTAGCTGTTAACTTAGCTGCCCAAGCTTCTTTTTCAGATGAAGAAGCTTCATCACCAACAATAACAAGATTCACTGCCTTTTTCTCTTTATCAGCTTTCTTCAACTTCTCTTTCACTTCATCTGGCAAATTCTTCGCATATGCTTCATTAAAAGATGACTTCGCATCTTGCTTTTTCTCTGCTTTTTTCTCTTCTTTCTTCGCTCCGCTATCTTTCACTTCAGCCTTTGTCTTCGTTACTTCACTCGTCTGTCCTGTTGCATTTGCAACTTTCTTATTCCAGTACAATTTACCGCTTACAATCGAAGCAACAAACAATACAAAAACAACAAGAACAAGTACCGCTTTCTTATTCATCGATTCACCTCATCTATTAATCTCACAACATATAATATTAATATAAATCCATGCAAAAATAAACCCAACTCCTTCCAAAGGAGTTGGGTTATTACATATTATTTAGTCACTTCAAGATGCGCTCTTAACTTATTCGTTATATCTTGTTTCGCTGCATCTGGAACATAGTAATACCAAATGCCATCAGCGGCTTTATGGCCGTCGCCTGGGATTTGGATATCTTCACTGTTTTGCAGACAATTTTTATAATTCTTTTGCATATCAAACATTTGATCTTGCGTTAAGTTTGTCTTCACATTCTTTTGAATTGCTGTTAACACATCACCGTAGCTCGATAAAGAAGAGAAGCTTGCGCCTTTCTTAATAACAGCTTGCATTACTTGGCGCTGACGCATTTGACGACCGAAGTCACCGCGTGGATCTTCTTTACGCATACGTGTAAATGCTAGAGCTTGATCACCGGTTAAATGCACATTACCTTTAGCAAAGTGATGACCATTTTGTGTGAATTCTAAATCATTATTTACGTCTACACCACCAACTGCATCAACGATATCTTTAAAGCCTTCCATGTTCACTTCAATATAGTAGTTAATCGGAACATTCAAGAATTTTTCCACTGTCGCTACAGACATGTCTACGCCACCAAATGCATAGGCGTGGTTGATTTTATCGCTTTTTCCTTTTCCAACAATTTCTGTATATGTATCACGAGGAATACTTACCGTTTTCATTGAATTAGTTTTAGGATTTAGCGTGATAACCATTAAAGAATCTGAACGACCTTTATCATCACCGCGTTCATCTGCCCCTAATAATAATATTGAAACCGGTTCAGATTTACTAATTTTTTCTTCTTGTTTATTATCTTGGTCACGCTTTAACGGCTTATGAACTTCATCTAATGTTTTTGAGACTTTTGAATATACATTATAGGCATATAATCCTCCACCTATAACCAATATCCCAATAATTCCTAAAATCAAAAATAGAATTTTCTTTTTCATCTCTTAATCCTTCCTTTTATCTATATACTAACTCATTATACTAAGATTTAGCAAAATAAGCATTTTGTTTTATCCTACTTTGTGATAGGCCTTACTTACTTGTAACTTGTAATATGACTAAAGATAATTTAGATGAAAATCAATCTACCATTAATACTATTAGATTTCTATATATAAGTATTACCTTTTCACTAAGTATTAATCTATAAATCATTCCCAAATTAATAATAGTGTACTAACCAACATATTAAAATCTATTCTTAATTATATACCCAATTCTTTTTCAACTGTCACTAATGCTGAACCAATGATTTGATGCATATCATAATATTTATAGGTAGCTAATCGACCACCAAATATCACATTTTCTTCTTTATCAGCTAGTTCTTTATATTTTTTATATAAATCTGTATTCTTTTTGTTATTAATCGGATAGTATGGCTCATCACCTGGTTTCCATTCAGAAGGATATTCTTTTGTAATTACAGTTTTGTCTTGAGAGCCAAATTCGAAATGTTTATGCTCAATAATTCTAGTATATGGCGTTTCTCTATCTGTGTAGTTAACGACCGCATTTCCTTGGTAATTGTCAATATTAGATATTGTTTCATTCTCAAACTGTAAACTTCTATACTCCAACACACCATATTTATAATCAAAAAATTGATCAACCATCCCAGTAAATACTATTTTTTGAGCCAGTCCTTCTAACTCTTGTCTGTTTTTAAAGAAATCTACTCCTAATCTAACTTCACTATTTTCAAGCATTTTTTCTATAATCACGTTATATCCACCAATAGGAATACCTTGATACTTGTCATTAAAATAATTATTATCATAAGTAAAACGAACTGGTAATCGATTAATAATAAATGAAGGTAGTTCTGTTGCAGAGCGTCCCCACTGTTTTTCAGTATAACCTTTAATCAATTTCTCATAAATATCAGTTCCCACTAGAGAAATAGCCTGTTCTTCTAAATTTTTAGGCTCTGTAATTTTAGAGTCTTTTTTTTGTTCTTCAATTTTTTCTTTAGCTTCTTGGGGTGTTATTACCCCCCATAACTTATTAAACGTATTCATATTAAAAGGTAGGTTGTAAATTTCTCCTTTGAAATTTGCAACTGGAGAATTTGTATATCTATTAAATTCAACAAAATCATTTACATAATCCCATATTTTTTTATTATTAGTATGGAAAATATGAGCTCCATATTTATGAACATTTATACCTTCAATATTTTCAGTATACACATTTCCACCAATGTGATTTCTTTTATCAATAACAAGACACTTCTTACCCTTTTTTGATGCTTCATGAGCGAATACTGCTCCAAATAAACCTGCTCCTACAATTAAATAATCATACATATTATTCACCTTTTTTTTTCATTATTTTATAAACAAATCCAAGCAGTAACTCATCCTTCAATAATAATAAAACACTTAAATAAATAATAGCTCCAACTATTACCTGTATTAGAGTAGTTAAAAATGCGCCTTCAAAATATCTACCTAACAAAATGAGACTTAGTCCCATAATTATTGAGGTTGCACCATATCTAATAAAATACCGCAATGCATTCCTTAAATTAATATATTTGGACACAAAAAACAGCTGTATAATTGCAACCGTTACTTCTGCACTAACCGTCGCAATCGCGGTTCCTATACTAGCAAACGAACTAACTAATAGTATGTTTACAAATATACTCACTATAGCTCCAATACTTACAGACAAAGTTAACTTATTATTTTGGTTTGTAGGAAGCAGTATTTGCATTCCAAACACATTTGAAAGACCAATAAAAATTATTATAGGACTGAGTATTATTATAAGAATTTCAACCTTTCCGTATCCTGGACCAAAGAACCAAGAAGTAAAGCTTGTAGATATAGTAGCAATCCCTATAGACATTGGTATTGTCATAAGAAGAACATATCTTAATACTATATTGCTGTAGTATATGATTTTTTCCGAATTCCCTCTCGCATATTCCGCAGCGATTCTTGGAAGCATAACTGTACTTAACCCTGTTACTATACTTAAAGTTACCTTTATAATTTTCATCGCTTGATCATAGAAGCCTACCTCTGCTTCTGTAGAAAAATTACCCAAAATTATTCTATCCACAATTATATACAGTTGAATAATAAACTGAGGTAAAAATATAACGAGCACTGGTCTCCAATGTTCGCTTACCTTGTTTAGAGTCACCTTTACAAACTTTATATATTTAAAAACTTGTACCCATATTATAAGTTGTCCTAGAACGTTTGTTATAGCAATAATAAAAACGTAAAGGGCTAAATCACCTTTATCTTTTATAAAGACAAATGTTAGAACAACCGCAGACAAACGAACAATAATGTTTCTTGTAACTGCCTTTTTTAATTCTTCTAACCCTATAAACAGCCATGAAACATCTATCATGGCTGCAAATAACATAAGCCATTGGATATAAAAAACAAATTGATTTTCTTTAATATAGAAATGTACAAAGAATATATATATAATTGAAAAGAAAATCGAACAAAATAATTGTATTAGGTAAATCGACCAAAATTCTTCAGACAATTTTGTAATTCCTTTATGCTTGATCCTTGCAATTTGTCTATTACCATAAAGTGGAATTCCTAAAACTGCAAACAAAATAAAAAATTGAACTATAGAATATGAATAAGCATTTATTCCAATACCCCCTGGACCTAAAACCCTCGAAACATAAGGCATTGTAACTAAAGGAATAATTAATATAAGCAACTGATATACTAAATTATATATATAATTTAAAGTTAATTTATTCATTTGATTTCCTTTACAAATCAATATTTTCACATGAATTTCAAATACAACATCATAATAATTGCATATGAATTACTATCATTTCAAACCAGTCTTAATTAAAAAATTGATTCTAATAGATGTTGTCTACTTGTTAATCCATGATTTGTATGGTGTGTATGGGTAATTAAACTCTCTTGCATTTAAAGCATCTTCTTTTAAGTTAACACTGTTATATAATGAGTAGGCACTATTCGTTAGTAGGAAAACTATTAAACAAAGCTTTACGACAATGTTTTTATAGTGATGTATCACAATGCCCCATAAAAAAATCTCTACCAACAAGTAATAAACTGTACCCCTATCACTTAGAATAGGTATGGATTTAAAAGCAAAATATGCTAAAAACCCTATGAAATATACATTAAGAAAAATATTATACACTCGATTTGTAGGATAATATTTTTTTATTGTATAAACAAAAATTAACATTATAATCATTCTTTTAATTACATTGAAACTAAAATCAAATGTACTAATCTGATCCACATATAATGAATACCAAGGAACTAATTCTACAATAAAACTAGATAACAGATTTGTTAAAGGGAAAAAAGCTAATAAAAAGCAAAAAATCGTCATAAAAAACATAAACTTCAAAGAAAATTTTCTTGTAGCTAGCCAATATGTTGGTAAAAAAATTATGGCTGTGTAATGAAATAAACTTGCCAATATAATTGTTATAATAAATTTATACTTTTTTTCTGTGATGATAAAATTAAGACTATATAGCACTATTGCAATTGCAATAGTTTGTGAGATTAATCCCATATCATATTTAGCAAAAAACATACTATAGTATAACCATAAAGATAAAAAAACGTATTTACTATTCTCAAAAATAAATTTATATTTTATAGCCAAGGTTACTACGGAAATAAACAATAACATACTATTAAAATTTTCAAAGGGAATATTTATGATAAAAAAACCAATCTCCTGATTTATTTCCATAGCACTATTAATTAAACCATTTTGCATCCACGGTATATTTTGGATTATCTGATGTATTCTTTGATAACTGATATAATCATAACCTATTTCGTACCTTAATCCTGCAAATAATATTAAAAATAGCCCTGCCACAATAAAATAAAATTTCACTATTAGAGTATACTTTTTATTAATAAACCATTCAAAACAAAATAACATAAAAAGTAAAATAAAAATTATATAATAGATCATAAAAGATATTCTCCCAAATTTGGAATACAACCATTGTTGTTGGAATCAGGAATTAAAACTGATATCATTTAATATTTTAATGTATCGTTCTGCAAATCCCTCAAGTGTATAGTTATCTTTATAACAAGTAATATTATCTTTACGCATACTATCGCATATATCCTTGTTATCTTTTAGATATAGTATTTCGGAAATTACATCCTTCTCATTTCCACTTTCAAAAAGTCTTACTCCATTTGTTAATTTTCCCACACTCTTATTTCCGCCAGTATTAGATGCTAAAACTGGTGTCCCTATAGATAATACCTCTAAAAGAACTAAATCAAAATAAGTATTTTTATTAGGAAGGATAAATAAATCAGAAGCATTTACTATACTCCCCGGATCATCAGTCCATCCAACTTCAATAAAGTTTTCACTCTCTGATTTTATGTCTCCTGTTCCTCCACTCACAAAAAATATATTGCTATCTATTTTATTAATCTCCTTTGCAACATCTTTTAAGATATCAAAACCCTTTATTTTAGTATGTCTTCCTATATATGATATTAAAAATGCATCTTTAGGAATATTATATTTATCCCTAAATTCATCCCTGCTTAATTTATAACTTAGTTTTTCACAGCCTGTCGGATTATAATAGATTTTTTTGTCTTTCATAATATCATAGAAATCTTTTATAAAGGTTGAGTATATCTCCATAGATTCCTCTGAAGGAAATATAAAATATTCACAATTTCTAAATGCTTCCTCTTCTACTACTTTTAGTTTTTCCCTTAAATTAGAAAGTTTTAAATTTGGATTATTAAATTTAAATCTTATAGCATTTACAATTTCATCCGAAGTACTTTCTGGAGTATGGGGAGTTAGTATTGTTTTACCCGTGATATTATGATTTTGTATAGCTTGATAATCTAAAACACTATGTACATGAGTAATATCTTGATATTCAAAATTAATTTTGTTAATTTGATCTCTTATACTTAGATCTCGAAGCTTTATTGAATTTCTTATATAAAGCTTCTCTATTATTGTATTACTTCTGCCCAATAGAGGCTTTAATACACTGTTTCTTCTACTTCTAATAGTATTATTAGATCTCACATTCTCCTTCGTAATTAATGTTACTTTATCTTCCTCATTTATTAATTTTAATCCCTTTTGTAAATTAGCTATATACCCGGCAGGTCCTCCTTTTCTAATATCTAATTCACCCGGAAAAATTATATAATTCATTAAACCCTCTCCTTATTTTTAAATTTCTAAAAGCGAAATCCATTTTATGAATTTCCATAATGCTTATACATTAGTAAATATTCGTTACACATTCTTTGAACACTAAAATTTAAACTTATATGTTCCGCACAATTTTGACTAATATTCTCTAAATCTTTTTCCTCTTGAATTAATTCAGTTAATAACCTTAACCATCCAGAGGTATCATTGATTATAAAACTATTTTTATTATTTATCACAACTTCACTAATAGCCCCTACATTATTCGCGATTACTGGTACCCCACAAGCCATCGATTCTAATAAAACTAATGGTAATCCTTCCTTTCTAGAAGGTAACACAAGGACGTCGAAATTTAATATTTCCTTGTAAATATCTGATTTAGCTCCCATAAATTTTATCTTTTCATGTAAATTCAAATCAGCTACCATTTTTTCCAAATACTCTCTCTCTTCACCTTCTCCTATAACTATAAACTCATACGGATTTTTAACTTGCGTATCTACTTGTTTTAGTAAAGGAATAAAAATATCTAACCCTTTTTGTTCATTAAGTCTTCCAATGAAACCTATTTTTTTAACTCTATTTATGTTCTCATAACTTTTGGTTTTTTTAGGAATAGCTACACCATTATAAATACATTTTGTTAACACATCACCATACTGTTCTTTTATGTATGTCTGTACCAATTGATTTGAAGTACCTATCCATAAATCAACTTTTCTAGATAAGAGAAACTTATCAAATTTATGTACTACATCTCTATCTTGCATGTGCTGCGTTCTAAAATGAATTGCCTTTTTGTTTATAATAGAAAGAAATACACAGGCCTTTCTAGAATGCGTATGAATAATATCGGGATTAATTTCATTTAATATATTTCTATAAACTTTTAGTCTTCTAACACTAAATTTTGCAGCATTTTCAAAATCCATTTCAAGTATATTTTTTGTATCTTTAATTTTGAAATTGCTAATAAACTCGGCTTTATATTTTTTAGGTATTGCTACAAAAATTTGCATTTCCTTATTCGCATTACAATATATATCCGCAACAATTCGTTCTACTCCCCCAATACCTGAGGGTTCTAATATGTGTAATATCTTCAAACTAACACCACTCTTTTAATTTATATTAGCAAAAACATAGTTTATTTTTTAGTTTCCAGATCTAAAAGTTCCATTCCAAATCCTTGAATATTCTTGCTATAGTCCAATAAATCGTTTATAACAGAGTCACAGGTTTTATAATATAATTCTATATTATTTAATCTGCAATTCATGATATTATTTAATTCATTGTCAATATTTATGGGGCTTAGTTTATTTATATGGTCTGAACCAATCCCTAAATTATATTTTTGTATAATTTCAACCTGTGATTTTACTGATGAAAGTATAATATGAAGGCCTCCCTCTAAATAATCAGCAAATTTAGTTGGAAAAGCAACCTCATTAGTTAAATTATTTTCCCGTAGAATTATTCCTATGTCACATGCCGTCAAAGCTAATGGTACTTCTGTACTCTCTAACGATTTAAGTATTATCTTATTCGGTTCGCCTAATTTATCTATTCTTTTCTTAAATTCTTCTATTTGACCAGAGAATATGCATATTTTAAAATTCTTATTTATTTTTAGTGCATCTAATAAAAATTTTATAGTCTCATCAACCATCTGCCACTTAGAGATCCCGCCTGAATATACAAATACAATTTCATCGTCCGTTATACCTAATTTCTTTCTCCATATGTTCCTATGATATAACCTCTCCTTATAATCCTTAATAACCCCATAATTACCACATGGGATAAGAAAAAAATCTTTTTCTTCTGGTTTTACTTTATATTTATCTATTATATATTGCACTAAGGTTGAGGATACTGCTAAAAAACCTTTACAATGTGGTACCAATTTTTCAGTAGATTTATTTACAAACTTAACCAAAATATTGAATACGCGTTTTTTTAATACTGATCCGTACTCCGTTAATTCTTCATCACAACCATGCATGTCTAAATATACATCACAATTATTTTTCATTTTATAGTTTATTATTATGTCGTTAAAAAAGAATGCAAAAAAACCTGAAACAATTATCTTTTTTGGTTTATTTGTATTTAAATACTTTTTTAATTGTTTTCTAAATCTAATTAAATCAAATATAAAAGTTGATTTCTTAAATCCAGTTTTTATTAGATATTGAAAATCTTTAGTATCCTCAAATTTTGTTGAATTAATCCGAGATTGTCTTTGAAAAGAAATAACCTTTGTTTTAATATTAAAGCCCTTAAATAATTCATCTGCCCTCCTTTTTATCAATTTATACTCCCCAGTCGATTCATATATATTTCTTGTAGTAATTAATAATACTTCCATCCAAATAATTCTCCTATAATTTATTGATATGCTCTTTAAATTTTAAAAAACCTTATAAAAATTTAGTGATTTCAAATATAATAATTTGTAAAAGCGTATTTTATCCCTTAATAGCTAAATTTACACTAAAGAATTAGTTGTTTTAACTTAACTGTTGATTATACCACTTCACAAATTTACTTATTCCCTCTTGAATTGGAGTATCTGGCTTAAATCCTACATCATTAATCAAATCTGAAACATCTGCATATGTTTGATAAACATCTCCTGGTTGCATTGGATAATACTCTTTAACCGCTTCTTTACCTACTGCAGATTCAATAGCCTGAATAAAATCTAATAATTTTACAGGTTTATTATTTCCGATATTATAAACCTTATATGGTAATTCCTTATTATTAAGTACAGGTGAATTTTCTAATAATTTTATAATCCCGTCTACGATATCATCAATATACGTAAAATCTCGATACATATCTCCCTCATTAAATACCTTTATAGGCTTTCCTTCCATAATTGCTTTTGTGAAAGAAAAATAGGCCATATCTGGTCTTCCATAAGGTCCATAAACAGTGAAGAAACGTAATCCAGTTGTTGGAACTTTATACAAGTGGCTATATGTATGAGCCATTAATTCGTTTGATTTTTTCGTTGCCGCATATAGGCTAACTGGATTATCTACTTGATCTTCCGTTGAAAACGGTATTTTTTTATTTGCACCGTATACTGAACTGGATGATGCATAAAGCAAGTGTTCCACTTTATGATGTCTACACATTTCAAGGATATTCAAAAACCCAACAACATTTGATTGAATATAAGCATCTGGATTTTCAATACTATATCTTACACCTGCTTGTGCAGCAAGATTAATAACGATATTAATCTCATTTTCAACAAATAATTTCTCCAAATACTCTTTATCAGTTAAGTCCGCTTTATGGAAAATAAACTTCTCATACTGATTTAATATATTTAAACGAAGTTCTTTAAGGCTAAGCTCATAATAGTCATTAAGATTATCATATCCAATAACTTTACAACCCATCTCTAATAGTTGCTTAGAAAGGTGCATACCGATAAAGCCGGCTGCACCTGTTATTAAATATGTTTTTTTAGAATCTACATGTTTTAAATTCATTTTCAGACTCCTACACCATAGTATTTAAAGCCTTTTTCGATCATTGCTTTTTTATTATAAATATTTCTCAAATCAAAGAAATACTCACTGCCATCTATTTCACGAAGTTTATCAAAATCAAGGTTTCTAAATTCATTCCATTCAGTTAAAATCACTGTAGCATTTGTACTTGCAATTGCTTCATATGCTGTTTCACACCATGTAATACTTCCCTTAATCTCTTCAAGACGCCATGTTCCCTCTTTTAGTCCCTCAGGGTCATATATGTTAAATTTCGCTCCACGTTTAGCAAGCTCAGGTAAAATTACAAGTGCTGGTGCATCTCTCATATCATCTGTATTAGGTTTAAATGTAATCCCTAAAATAGCAAATGTTTTCCCGTCAACATCACCCATAGCATTAACAATTTTATCTACCATTTTTAACTTCTGTTTTTCATTTGCTTCTACGGTTGCCTCAATTAGAGAAATAGTTTCACCGTGCTCATGAGCTATTCTTGCAAGAGCCTTCGTATCTTTTGGGAAACAGCTCCCTCCATATCCAGGACCTGCATGTAAAAACTTCGGTGAAATTCGACCATCCTGCCCCATCGCTTTCGCTACTTTCTGAACATCTGCACCAACTTTTTCACATACATTCGCAACTTCATTAATAAATGTTATTTTCATTGCAAGGAAAGCATTTGCAGCATATTTAATCATTTCTGCTGTTTCAATATTAGTTTCTACAAATGGCGTTTCGTTTAGATAAAGAACCCTATAAACGTCCTTCATTAACTCCATTGCTCTTTCACTTTCAGCTCCAATAACAACTCTATCAGGATGAGTAAAATCTCTAACAGCAGAACCCTCCCTTAAAAATTCTGGATTTGAAACTACATCAAAATCATACTGAATTCCTCTTTTATCCAGCGCTTCTTTTACTGTAGACTTAACAATTTGTCCTGTTCCTACTGGCACAGTGGATTTATCTACAATTACTTTATATCCATTCATATATTTTGCAATACTCTCTGCAACTGCAAGTACATATTGAAGGTCAGCACTCCCATCATCTGCTGGCGGTGTACCTACTGCTATAAAAATAACATCATTATTTTCTACAGCCTCTTTAATATCCGTTGTAAAGTTAAGACGCTTATAATAATGGTTTTTTTGTACGACTGTCTCTAATCCTGGTTCATATATAGGAATTACACCATTTTTTAGGCTCTCGATTTTATTTTGATCGACATCAACACATGTCACTGTATGTCCAAAATCTGATAGAATAGCTCCTGATACTAAACCTACATAACCTGTTCCGACTACTGCTATTTTGGTCATATTCTACACTCCACATCAATTTATTTATTACAGATTTGATCGATTTTACTCATATATGCCTTTATTACTATATTTCTATCAAACTCTTTTTCGATTTTCTCTCTAGAGTTTATACCCATTTGTTTTCTCTCAACATCTGTTAAGCAAATGAATTTTTCAATCTGTTCAACTAAACTACTTGTGTTTTTAGCTTCAAATGTATATCCATTCTGATTTTCTGAAATTGTTTCCCTACAACCAGGTATATTAGAGGCAATCAACGCTCTCCCAGTAGCAGCTGCTTCTAATAAAACATTAGATAAGCCTTCTCCACCATGAGAAGCTTGAATAAGACAATGAGCTTCTTTAACAAATGGTTTAACATCTGATTGATACCCTAAGTATGTAATAAAACCTTCATTTTGCAGCTGATTAATCATGTCGTTATAATGTGGCTGTGTTTTCTCAACAAAACCTATTACATTAAATTGTGTGTCTGGATATTTTGTCTTTATAATTTTTGCAGCTTCCAAGTATTGATCAATGCCTTTATCCTTCATAATTCTTCCAATAAAAATGAATTTCAGCACATCTTCTTTTGGAAAATCTTTAAATTTATATTCTTCCAAATTCACTCCTGAACCTGGAATAAGTTCATACTGTCCTTTAATTATATTCCTATCTACCAACATTCTCATATCTTCAGTATTTTGAAAGAAAACACAATAAGACTTTTTCAGACTTACCTTATATAAAGTAGATAAAAACGTTTTTAAAAGTGAACTCTTACTAAATCCACTTCCTAGACCTGTAATATTATTTATACATGGAATATTTAAAAGCCTACAAGCTAACCCTCCGTATAAATTTGGTTTTATCGTATATGTCAATACAACATCTGGTTTTATTTCCTTCAATATTTTAATATAATGCGCGACTAGTTTAAAATCAGTTACTGGGTTTGTGCCCCTCCGATCAACATTTGTTTCTACGAATTTACATCCCCATTCAACCATCTTATCTACTTTTTCGTCTTTGGGTAACGATATATATACTTCATACCCTTTCCTCAACAATTCTTGAATTAGTTCTTTACGAAAATTGTATATTACAAATCCATGGTTACCTAATAATAGTACTTTTTTACTCATAATTTTATGTTCACCTAATTACATACTTATTTTTATAGAAGTTTCAAAATCAACAACGCAATAGTCAAACTCAGGATTTAATTTTTTATCATACGCTTTATTTCCCAATACCTTATTAACGACATTTATCTTTTTTGACATTATCTTTATGACTGGATTAAATGTTTTAATAAAGTGGACTTTCTTGTTCATGTTGATAGCCATAAGATTTATAATATCTTTCGTACTAACATATTCTTTATTTTGTGGGAAAAACACCCCATCCAACCCTTTGTCAATAACAACCTTTAAAAATTCACACAGGTTATCAATGAATATCATACTTCTTTCATTACTTATCTCAGGAAAAATTGGTGATTTTTGCGCCAGCGTTTTTAGCCTAGGAAAATTACCTCTACAGTTTGGTCCATATACCATTGGCGTTCGCACCATAACCGTTTTAAATTTATTACTATTCATTTTTTGAATAGCTAAATCAGCCTCGAGCTTACTTCGCCCATAAAAATCAATAGGACTTGGCTCAGTTTCTGCAGTAATAATTTTAGGTTCACCTAATTTTCCATCTGCACCGTAGATAATCATACTACTCATAAAAATAAATTGTTTAACATTTTCTTTTTCGGCTTTTTCTGCGATATTAATTGCTAAATCCCTGTTAATCTTATAATACATTTCTTCCATTTTTGGATCAGCTGAAACATGAGCTATTCCAGCTACGTGTAAAACAACATCATATTGGGAAAAATCCTTTTGTTTCCACCCATCATTTCTAACAGATATTTTGTCAACATCATATTGACTTGACCGATTATTAACCCATTTCTCAAAATTTGTTCCTATGTAACTTTCTTTCCCAGTTATTAAGATTCGTTTCTTATTCATTTATGAACTAGCCTCTTTTCTCGTTTCAGAGTTTCGTTCACTACTATTACCTTTCCCTTCCTTAACACCTTCAGATTTCAAAACACTTTTTATAGTCATAAAAAATACTTTTAAATCAAATAATGGTGATAATTTATCTACGTATTCACCATCTAGTTTTGCCTTTACATCAATAGGAAGTTCATCTCTTCCATTTATTTGTGCCCATCCAGTTAATCCTGGTGTAACATCATTTGCACCATACTTATCACGTTCTTTAATTAAATCATATTGATTCCAAAGTGCAGGTCTAGGACCAATTATACTCATTTCACCCTTAATAATATTTATAATTTGTGGAAGTTCATCCAAACTTGTTTTCCGTAAAAATTTACCAACTTTCGTTATATACATATCAGGATCTACCAAAAGATGAGTAGGCATATCTTTTGGAGTATCAATTTTCATTGTTCTAAACTTCAAAATATAAAATTCTTTTTTCCCTTTACCAATACGGCGTTGCTTAAACAAAACAGGGCCTTTTGAATCCAGCTTTATACAAATTATTAATAATAAGAATACAGGTGATGATACTATTAACCCTATAATCGCAACAATCACATCTATAATTTGTTTCAAACTCTTTTTATATATCACTTCATTACCACCTCAATTTTCTCAACATATAGATTGATGACCTAGAAACTAGCTAGCTCTTAATTACAACTTTACTATTAGCAATCTCTAACAATCGTTCTCTTATATCTTCTTTACTCATTTTTTCAAAATCATTCATAAACTGCCTTAAAATACTCTGTTCCATCAATACAGCTTTTCCTATATGAATCTTAGGGAATATTTGCTCAGGATGAATTTCTCCTTCGTTTAAGAGCTCTTCATACATCTTCTCCCCTGGTCTAAGTCCAGTAAACTCAATTCCAATTTCTTCAATAGAATACCCAGAAAGAGTAATGAGGTTTTTTGCTAAATCAACAATTTTAACTGGGTCCCCCATATCAAGAACAAATAGCTCTCCACCCTTTGCTAACGTGCCAGCTTGAATAACTAACCTTGAAGCTTCTGGTATTGTCATAAAGTAGCGAATCATATCAGGATGAGTAACCGTTACAGGTCCACCTTTTTGGATTTGTTTCTTAAATAATGGGATTACACTTCCCCTACTTCCGAGCACATTACCAAATCGAACGGCAACGAATTTAGTACTAGTACTCACTGCTGCTAAATGTTGTACAAGCATTTCTGCAAATCGCTTTGTAGCTCCCATTACATTCGTAGGATTTACAGCCTTATCTGTCGAAACCATAACAAACGTATTTACCTTAAATGTATCCGCAGCTTCTGCAACATTTTTCGTACCAAAGATATTGTTTTTAACAGCCTCTTCAGGGTTACGCTCCATTAAAGGCACATGTTTATGTGCAGCAGCGTGGTATACGATATATGGTTGATGCTTTTCTATTATTTCAAAAATCTTATTCCGATCTTGTACATCAGCAATTTCTGTCGTAATTTCAACTGTATTTTTATAAGTAACTCGCATTTCCATTTCAATGTTATAAATACTGTTTTCACCATGTCCTAAAAGAACAATTTTTGCTGGTTTGTATTTCATCACTTGACGGCAAATTTCTGATCCAATCGATCCACCAGCACCTGTTACTAATATTGTTTTGCCCGTAATCTTTTCTCCGATACCCGCGTCATCTAACTGAACCGGTTCTCTTCCTAATAAATCCTCTACCTGTACATCACGCACTTCATTGACAGATACTTTACCATCTAGAAGATCCTCGAGCATCGGTACAATTTGAGTTTTCGCTTTTGTTTTTGTACATTTTTCAAAAATTTCATTTATTTGCTTTCTATTTAGGGAAGGAATCGCAATGATAATATGTTCAATATTATTATCTTCTACAATTTCTTTAATATTATTTGTCATCCCAACGACTGGTACGTTATAAATCTCTAGTTTTTGTTTGTTTTTGTCATCATCAACAAATGCAATTGGATATAAATCTGCATCTTTATTATGCTGTAATTGTCTTACCACCATCGTTCCTGCTGAACCCGCACCAACGATTAACGCTCTCTTTTTATTCGTATCCTTTGTAATATATGTATCGCGGAACATACGCCATACGAAACGGGATCCACCAATTAATAATAGATGTAACATCCACGCAATTGCTAAAATCCGCACATAAATATCATGATTTATAATTTGTTGTACAATTGCTGTTACGATAATAGAAAGGGTAATCGCTTTGAATATTTGTTTCAATTCACCAACACTTGCATATTCCCATGCTTTATTGTATAGCTTATAAATACTAGCAAAAAAATGATGGCTACATAATAATGTAATAGAGCTAATAATCACTGTCGTGGGAATTTTACTTAATACATTGGGATGTACAAACCAATAACTTAAATACACAGCAGTTAATACAATAAATGAATCTAAAAAAATTAATAATGAGAGCCGTTTTGGATAACTCAATATATCTATCTCCTTCTTTAATTGTATTTATAACAATATCCTCTTCAATTTGAAGAGGATATTGTTATAAATGACATATTTATTATTTCAAAAGTTTCCAATTATACATAAAGCATCTCTTTTTTCAATAACTCATTCATATATTTCATCAATTCTTCTTTCAATTCTTCATGCTGAAGTGCCATCTCAATCGTCGTCTTAATAAACCCGAATTTCTCACCAACATCGTAACGAGTACCTTCAAAGTCATAAGCAAATACTCTCTGGATTTCATTTAAACGTTGAATCGCATCTGTCAACTGAATTTCCCCACCAGCACCTGTCTGTTGATTTTCGAGGAACATAAAAATTTCTGGTGTTAATACGTAACGACCCATAATCGCTAAATTTGATGGGGCTGTGCCTTCTGCTGGTTTTTCAACAAACTGACGTACTTGATAACGACGATCGTTTTGTTCAACTGGATCGATAATACCGTAACGATGTGTTTCATTTTCAGGTACTGTTTGTACACCAATAACTGACGACTGTGTACCTTCATATTGATCCATTAATTGACGTAAACATGGCGTTTCTGCTTGAACAATATCATCACCAAGTAATACCGCAAATGGTTCATTTCCAATAAACTTACGTGCACACCATACTGCATGACCAAGTCCTTTTGGTTCTTTCTGTCTTATGTAATGAATGTTAATTCTTGAAGAAGCTTGTACTTTCTCAAGCATTTCATATTTCCCTTTTTCCAAAAGGTTTTGTTCTAATTCAAAGGAGTGATCAAAATGATCTTCAATCGCACGCTTTCCTTTTCCAGTAACAATAATAATATCTTCAATTCCTGATTCTATCGCTTCTTCTATTATGTATTGAATTGTCGGCTTATCAACGATTGGCAACATTTCTTTCGGCATCGCTTTCGTTGCTGGTAAAAATCTTGTCCCAAGACCAGCTGCTGGGATAATTGCTTTTCTTACTTTTTTCAATTTCAGTCCCCCATATCTTTTTATTTGTATGTAACAATAACAAAAACCCTACCTATGGAGTCATAACTATAACTCCATAGGTAGAGTTTCTATTATAAATAAAATATGGGCATCTAACCCAACCTCACGCCATACTCCCGACGACAAGCGTCTAAGGTAGGTTCGAAATAAAAATTTCTACCCACAGCACGACCGAGTGCCTCCGTTGATAACGGTTAGGAGACATCACCAATTCTTTATTAAAAAATACCGAACAATTTTTTGCGGCGAATTTGTTCTGGGTCTTCCTTATAAATTGCTTTTCCGCTAATCAATAAATATGGATTTTCTTTCAAATCACCCATAACACTAATTCCGAATTCTTTCTCAATTAATTCATAGCTTTCCGCTAAATGAAATCCTCTTGACGTTGTGTTATGTGCATCTGAAGCGATCATATGCGTTAAATTATGTTCCACAAGTTGTAGTGAAAACTTTTTAATTTTCTTTCCGAATTTCCCTAATAAACTACCTGCCGTCACTTGCGTTAATGCCCCTTTGCTTACAAGGTTATATAACTTATCTGGCCGCTCGATTAACTCGGCATTACGTTCCGGATGAACGATAATTGGAATCATTCCCTTAACACGTAATTCGTACAATAATTGTTCAGCATAACGAGGTACGTGATTAGATGGAAATTCAATGAATATATATTTATTTGTTTCATTTAAAGTAACAATTTTACCAGCTTCATAGTCTTCTAATAAATCACCATATAACCTGACCTCTTGCCCCGGTAAAATAGTAAGTGGAATATTATGTTGTTGTAATTCATCATTTAGTTGTTTTACTTGATGAATAATGGAGGTACGTTCATTTATATATTTCCCATTTTGATGGTGTGGCGTTGCGACAATTGTATGTATTCCTTCTGCTACAGCTTGCTGCGCCATCGCTAAACTATCTGTTACTGTTTGTGCACCGTCATCGATGCCATGTAAAATGTGACAATGTAAATCAATCATTTGTTTTATCCTCCCTCTCTCCTAGTAATCTTTTTTCCCTTGAATATGAGACATCTCATATTCAAGGGAAAAAAGGAGATATGTTTCAACCATATCTCACTCTTTTAACTAGTTTGCACCGTAATAATAATATAAGCCTTCTTCACGTTCACGGTCATTTAGAACAACGCCTAACAGTTTACCTTTAGCCGATTCTAACAATCCTTTTGCCTTTACTGCTGTTTCTTTTTCTGTTGCTTCACTACGAACGACGAGAATAGAAGCATCACATACATTTGCCATAATTTGCGCATCTGTAACCGCTAAAATAGGTGGCATATCAAAAATCACTAAATCGTACATGCTGTATGCTTGTCCAAGAAGTTCTTTCATTGATTTCGAACCTAACAATTCTGCTGGATTTGGTGGGATTGGACCACATGCTAAAAAGCTTAGATTGTCTACAGATGTCGTTTGTACACATTTCTCTAAACGTTCACTATGTGTTAATACATTCGTTAATCCAAAAATATTATCAACTTGGAACATTTGATGCATCGCTGGTTTACGCATATCCGCATCAATTAATAATACTTTCTTCCCTTGTTGAGCAAACACAACTGCCATATTCGCTGTCGTTGTCGTTTTTCCTTCGCTTGGATTCGCGGATGTTACCATTAACGAATGTAAATTCGTATCAATAGCTGCAAATTCGATATTCGTTCGAATATTACGATATTGCTCTGAAATTGGTGATTTCGGTTGTTGATGAGCAATTAATTGACGACGTTGACGATGATTTTTTTTCTTTTTAAATAAATTAAGAGCCAATTGTTTGTCCCCTCACTTTTCTTGATGATGGAGCGTGTGATTTCACGTTCAATGTTTCTTCATCCATACGAGCGACAATACCTAACACTGGTAAGCCAAGTAAGCTTTCTACATCTTCTTCTTTTTTCACTGTGTTATCTAAGTATTCTAGTAAGAATGCAAGACCAACTGAAGCCATTAAACCAACAACGAAAGCGATTGCTACATTTAGCATTGGACGTGGTTTAATTGGAGATAGATTTTCTGCGACTTCTGCTTTTGATAATACCGTTACGTTATCTACACTCATAATTTTAGCAACTTCACCTTGAAACACTTCTGCAGTTGTGTTAGCAATATCACGAGCTAGTTTTGGATCCTTATCTTGCGCAGTTACCGCTACTACCTGTGAGTCTTTCTCGTTAGCTACTTCAATTTTCGTATTTAGCTCTTGTACTGTTATATTTAAACCTAATTTTTCTTTCACTTGGTCCAAAATAACAGGGCTTTTAATAATAACTTTGTATGTATTTGTTAATTGAATATTTGTTTGTACCTCATTGTATTGAATTGCTGCTCCTTCTTGCTTCTTCTGATTAACAAGAATTTGCGTCGAAGATTGATAGATTGGTGTCATAAAGAAGAAGCTAATGATAGCACTTACAATAGCTGCACCAAATGCGATTACGAGGATCATTGCTAAACGTTTTTTTAAGATATGAAATAACTCTTTTAGACTAATTGTTTCTTCCATAGGTTCCTCCAACTTTCTAAAATTTACACATAGGAAAAATTATAACATATAAATCTTACATTTTTTATTTTTAATAATTCAGTTCTATATTTGTTCACAAGAAACAAGTTTAATCTTACAAAATAATCTTAAATATGACAACACATTCCAATCATTTCCCAAAAATTTTATCATATCATGTTTTTTATAGTGTATAACTTGATAAATAATTTTCAGAAAACAATAAAAAGCCAACAAAATTTTTTGTTGGCTTTTTATATTTTAGTAATAACCATATTGCTCTTTTTCTTCTCTTTTATCGTTTAAAACAACACCTAGTAGTTTTCCTGATGCTTTATCTAATATTTGTTTCGCTTTTACGATTTTATCTTTTTCTGTCTTTTCACTGCGTACAACGAGTACGATTCCATCACATTTATTCGCTAGTATTTGCGCATCCGTAACCGCAAGGACAGGTGGTGTGTCGATTAAAATAATATCAAACATGTTATATGCTTCTAGCAACGCTTCGTCCATTGCCCGGCTCCCTAATAATTCTGCTGGGTTTGGCGGGATTGGACCTGCTGCCATTAAATATACGTTCTCTATATCTGTTTTTTGAATGCATTGCATAAGCTTTGCTTGGCCTGATAATAAGTTCGTTAACCCATTTGAACTATGAATGGCAAATAAGTTTTGTATCGTCGGCTTACGCAAGTCAGCTCCAATTAATAAAACTTTCTTTCCTTGTTGGCCGAAAACAACTGCTAAGTTTGCGATTGTCGTTGTTTTCCCATCACCTGGATCTGCCGAGGTAACGATAATAGATCGAACATGACTATCTACAGATGTAAATTCAATGTTTGTACGAATGTTGCGATATTGTTCTGTAATACGCGATTTAGGCTCTTTATGTGTAATTAATTGTCGTAATGATTTTCTTTTCTTTCTCCCGAACATATTCATAATCTCCTTTTGTGAAATGCGACATTTCCCTTTTCTCTCTCTTATGCTCGATTTCATACGTCTAATTAATATTTTGTATTGCTAATTTCCCCACATCTCATCATAATCAATAACATTCTACTTTGTCTTATATAAGTGCCTTAACAATATGACAATGCCCTTACTTCTTCATTACCTTTATCACTTATCCTATTTTCTAAATAAACGATAAAGTAATTATATGGTAATTTCCATCTATTGACAAGTAATTTTCTGATTAGTTTGTATATTATTGTTTTATCGTTTTATCGTTATATAACATAAACAAAAAAATCTCCTTGTACGTTCACAAGGAGATTTTTTTGTTTTTTTCTCTATTCTTTTTTATCACCAATTGCAAATGTGATTTCAGCTTCACATGCAACTTCACCATCTACTGTCGCAATGGCTTTCCCTTTTCCGATCGGTCCACGTACACGTGTCATTTCAACTTCTAGGCGAAGTTGATCACCAGGGCGTACTTGTTTTTTGAAACGACAATTGTCGATACCTGCGAAGAAAGCAAGTCTTCCGCGGTTTTCTTCTTTCTTTAATACAGCAACCGCTCCGACTTGTGCTAACGCTTCTACGATAAGTACGCCAGGCATAACTGCATAGTCAGGGAAGTGTCCATTAAAGAATTCTTCGTTTGCAGATACATTTTTAATTCCAACCGCTCTTTTTCCTTCATCTACTTCTAATATTTTATCAACAAGTAAAAATGGATAGCGGTGAGGAATGATTTCTTTAATTTGTTCTATATTTAGCATGTAATGATCGCCCCTTTTGTAATATTGGTCTTACCACTTGGACATATGGTTATTATCCCATTTTGTTTATCGTTTGTCATTACAAAGTGAATTTTTATATTTAGTATACTTACTTCTCCATATAAAAAAATGCACACACTCTATTCCCTTAAAATAGTTGCACATTCCTGCAACTGACACGGAGGTAGAAAAGAGTGTATGCCCAGATTAGGGAAAGGCAATATGTATTGAAACATTATTTGCCTTAATGTCGTATTCGACTCATTATATTATAAACGTTTTCAAATAAGGAAATATTAAATTTAACCATATATATGAATATTCCACCTGTTTTCTTCGTTTTTCTTTATTTTCCTCTCATTTTCGCAAAAAAACGAAATAAAAAAATAGAAAAATAAAAAAGAACTAAGGTTTACACCTTAGTTCCTTCTACTTTATCCAGCTATTTGTGTGCTAATAATCAGTTGGGTGCCCCACTGATGAAAGTTTCACTTTATTTCAAAGCACGACGTGGTAATTTGTCGATATTCTCTAACATAATACCTGTACCAACCGCAACACATTGCATTGGGTTTTCAGCAATTAATACTGGTACCTTTAATTCTTCTGCAAGAAGCATGTCGATACCGTGTAGTAAAGCTCCACCGCCTGTTAAAATAACACCACGGTCGATAATGTCCGCAGATAGTTCTGGTGGTGTGCGCTCTAGTACGCCTTTTGCAGCTTGTACAATGATAGCCGCGTCTTCTTTTAGTGCTTCTGTAATTTCTTCAGAGCATACTGTAATTGTACGTGGTAAACCTGTTACCATGTCACGTCCGCGAATTTCAAGCTCTTCACTACGTGCACCTGGGAATACTGTACCGACTTTAATTTTAATATTTTCTGAAGTACGTTCTCCAATTAATAGCTTATACTTACGTTTAACATAGTTTAAGATCTCCATATCAAACTTATCGCCAGCCATTTTGATAGAAGAAGAGGTAACAATATCACCCATAGATAGTACAGCGATATCTGTTGTACCTCCACCAATATCAACAACCATGTTACCGCTTGGTTGGAAGATTTCCATACCCGCACCAACTGCGGCTACTTTTGGTTCTTCTTCTAAAAATACTGTTTTACCACCTGAACGTTCAGCAGCTTCACGAATTGCCTTTTGTTCTACTGATGTGATATTTGTTGGACAACAAATTAAAATGCGGGGTTTTGAAAAGAAGCTCTTTACGTCCAACTTGTTAATGAAATACTTTAACATCGCTTCTGTAATTTCGAAATCTGCGATTACACCATCTTTAAGTGGACGAATTGCTACAATATTACCAGGCGTACGTCCCACCATACTTCTTGCTTCTTCACCTACTGCTAATACTTTACCTGTATTACGATCAATTGCCACAACAGATGGCTCATTTAATACAATACCCTTACCTTTAACATGAATTAATACATTAGCCGTACCTAGGTCAATTCCGATATCTCGCGCAAACATTCCCGTCTTTTCCTCCTCGATATTCAAAATCAGGTTACACCCGAATTCTTTTACACCTAATTTCTGATTTTATCATAAATTTAACAGAAACGTAATATTCGCAAAAAGAATTCTTCTGAAAAATATTACCGAATGCACGCGGAATGTTTGCTAACGTATATTTATCTTATATTAACGAACGGTAAGACTCTCATCTCAAAATCAATCCGACAAATTTAGGAGAGTTGAGCGAAAGACAAAAAGCCTGCAAACGCCCGATTGCTGAAGACTAATAATCAGTGAGGCATGCCCCACTGATTAAAGTTTCACTTTATTGACGTACAGGCTTTTCCACATCTTCTTTTCTATATTTTTGCTTTGTTGCTTCTCCGCCTCTTAAATGACGAATAGACTTATGATAATCAAGAATTTCTTTCACTTCATTTGCGAGCTCTGGGTTAATTTCTGGTAGACGTTCTGTTAAATCTTTATGAACTGTACTCTTTGATACCCCAAATTCCTTTGCAATTACACGCACTGTCTTTCTTGTCTCCACGATATACTTACCAATCTTGATAGTTCTCTCTTTGATGTAATCGTGCACACCACTCGCCTCCCTAAATTGGATGTGAGAAGTGTGAAATGAGCTTCGCTGCATACGACTAAGAAGTAAGTGTGAGTGCTGTTTGTAAGCGTTAAACATTCTTGGATTTAT
Organism: Bacillus cereus group sp. N31; assembly: GCF_016483245.1. Lineage (NCBI taxonomy): Bacteria > Bacillati > Bacillota > Bacilli > Caryophanales > Bacillaceae > Bacillus > Bacillus cereus group sp. N31. The sequence goes on from NZ_JAEHCH010000013.1 coordinate 81,890, forward strand.
AATGAAATGATTCACGATTTCTCACCTCAAACACTCTCTTTGCTTTGGTTTATACCATTGTATTGCCCGCACTACTGATATATGCTACATGTTCACTATTTTTGCGGACTAAGTTAAGAAAAATTACGTTTTTTTGTGAGAAATACGTTAACAATGACTATTTTGGCAAAAAAATGACACCTTGTTTAAAAGGTGTCATTCTTCTCGATCATATTCTTCTTCTAACAATTGATGGTGGGGAACTTCCTTCTTACCGGCAATATAATAATACAAAGTGAATAAAACAAACAATAATATAATAGCAATCGACAGAACAAACAAAAACGACACAGTATCCCCTCCCTTTTGTAATATATATTCGAGAATCTCGTCATTTTTCCTTGTTATTGCAACTTTTTTCTCGAAATTGATTATTTTCATATAAAGTTCAACTAATACTCGGGCTTTTACGGGCAGTTAATCCCCCTAACTTCTTTGCTTTCACTGAATTTTGAGATCGGGGTGTTACCGCCCGCAAATAGCAGGATAAAAATAAAAAAATCAGTTCTCCTAATGAGAACTGATTTTTTTACTTTCTTATTCTTGTGAAGAAGAACCGTTAGATGATTCTGTAGAACCATTTGTTGATTTTTCTTCTTTCTTCGTTTCTTCTTGCTTACCGCTTGTCTCTTTATCACTAGTCGAACCGCTTGTTGATTTCTCTTCTTTTTGAGACTTATCTTCTGTTTTACTTTCTGGTTTCGTGCTCGTTGACTTCTCTTCTTTTTGAGATTTGTCATCAGCTTTTTTACCAGAAGCATTCGTTGCTTTTGTAGCACCTGCATCAGCTTTAATTTCTGCTACTGATTTATTTAAGTAGCGCTCAGGGTTCACAGCCACATTGTCTTTACGTACTTCAAAGTGAACGTGAGAACCTGCTTCTTTATTCATTGCACTTAGACCGGATTTTCCTAATACTTCACCTTGTGCAACTCTTGCACCTTTTTCTACTTTCACACTGCCTAAGCTTTGATAAGAAACTGCTACACCATTTCCACTATCAACTGTTACAACATAACCAAGAAGTGAATCTTTTTCAGCTTTTGTTACTGTACCACTTAAAGCAGCAGCAACATTGAACTCTTTTCCATTTTTCGCAGCAATGTCAATTCCTTTATTCGGGGAATATGTGTTGTTATAAAAAACAAGTGCTTTTTCTTGTTCCGCCTCAGTTGCTGCATCTTCATAGAATTTCTTCTGTACGACTACTTCCGCATTTGCGGCTGCCGGCATTTTTACTATTTCTGAAGATTTCGTTACTGGTACTGCTGGATCTTCCGATTGTGTATACGGTGTTGCTTGATCTTGGTTCGGAGTCTTCTTCGGATTAGCTCCTTGGAACCATAGCGCAACCACTAGGATTACCGCTGCACAAGCAATGTATAGTGCCGGAAACACCCATCTTTTTTGAAATAAATGTACTACCTTTTGCGACTTTTTATTATTTCTTCCTCGCATTCCATCATCACCTCAGCAATCATTTTGAACAATATTCATGTATCCTATACAACGTATAACTAATTACTTTTCGACAAATTATGTAAAAATATGTATATAAATTGTAAAATGTCCGAGGAAATGATGAAAAAAGAAAAAACTGAGCATTTTCAGCTCAGTTTTTAGTCCATTTGTTTCTTTTTGTATACGATTAAACATGCAACAACCGAAAGAATAAGCCACACTCCAACATTCAAGACATGTCCGCTAATGCTACTAAATCCCGCTCCCTCTACTAAGCTGTTAATCGCTTTGGCAATATGAGATGTTGGAAGATACTCGATCATCGTCTTAATTACTTTATTTTCAACCATTGGCTCAAATTGTACAGCTAAATACATCGTCATTAATATCGGCATTCCAATGAGTGATGTTTGCGGTACAGACTCAGCTAACAATCCAATCATTGTTCCAATCACAATAAATAGAATTGTTCCACATAAGAAAATAAATCCTAGTAATAAAAGATTTCCACCGAATTGATCCAAAATGAATAAGTTCACAATACAAATGCCCAACGTCAAACATGCTGTTAATATACTTTTCCCAAGAAGAACTTCAACAGAAGAAGCTGGTGATAGCATTAGCACACGTAACGTATGTTTTTCTTTTTCTTCTGCTATTACCATTGATTGAACAAACCCTGCAACAAATAGAAAGGCCATTAAAGTAATAATGCCAACCCCCATGCGCCCTTCTCCAAATCTGCTAAATATAAATGCAAATATAATTGGTAAAGATGCCATTAATAACACTTGTGAATTTGTCTTAAAATCTTGTACTTCTTTTCTAAAAATAGCTGATACACGTCTCATTGAAAATGTCATTATAATCCCCTCCCAGTAACTTCAATAAAGATATCGCCTAATGTTGGCTCGTGTGAATGAATAGATAGTAATTCACCTTTTCTCATCCATTCTGAAATACGTTTTGCACCTAATTCATCTTTTTGCACTACTTCTTTTTGCTTATCTTTTAACACGACTTGTATTTGATCTTTCGCGTATTGTAGGCGAAGGTTTTCTGGTGTATCAAGCGCTACAATTTCTCCGCCGCACAGAAAAGCGATACGGTTACAAAGCGTTTCTGCTTCTTCCATATTGTGCGTCGTTAAGAAAATTGTCGTTCCTTCTTTATTTAAGTCTTTTAAGATTTTATGAATGTTTTGTACGTTAACTGGATCGAGTGCGGATGTTGGTTCGTCTAAGAAGAGAATATCTGGTTTATGAAGGATCGCTCTCGCTAGTGTGACACGCTGCTTCATTCCCTTTGATAGTTTCTTTACTAATGTTTTTTTATCATCTAATAAATTCACTTGTGCTAGCACTTTATCGATTCGTTCTTTTTTACAATCGTATAAGTCGCAAAATAATAGTAAGTTATCATAAATGCTAAGTCTTTCATATAAACCACTGTTGTCTGTTAAAATACCAATTCGTTTATAATCGATGCTACTTGGTCCTGTAATGTCTCTCCCTAATACTCTTACTTTTCCAACACTATGAAGTAATTGAGAAGTTAATATTTTTACTGTTGTTGTTTTACCAGATCCACTCGGTCCGAGGAATCCGAAGATTTCTCCTTGCTTCACCTCAATATTTACATTTCGAAGTGCCGTTTTTTCGTTGAAACTTTTCATTACATCTTTCATTTCAATTGCCAATGTCATTTCGTCATCCCCTTTGTTTTTCTTTATAGATGAAATTTGCTTTCGCAAGTTTCGATTTGTATGTTTCGCTTTTCTTGACTCAATCATATGAAAAACAAAGGGTAGGCGCAGTAAAATACCGGTAAAAGGAGTATTTTTACCGGTGAATGAATCATATTTCGATCCTATTGGAGCACTTTTTATAGCCCAATTACACCTTTTAATTCATCCATTCGCCCTTTCGAAAGCGGAATTGAACTTTTTCTTTCATCATCCAAAATTAAACTAAAACTGTTCCGTGTCCAAGTAATAACTTCTCGTACTCGTTGTAAATTGACGAGGTACGAACGATGACATCTAAAGAAACCGAATCCTGTTAATCTCGTTTCTAGTTCACTTAATGTTAATGCACATACGAAATCACCTTCGCGCACATGAATATGTGTCACTCCATTTTGTGTTTCAATGAAATGAATTTCCATCGGATCAAGTAAAATGATTTTATCGTTCACCTTCGCTGGTATTCTTTCTAATTTCATCTGCGGAATCATTTGAACGACTTTTTCTTCATCGACTTCTTCCGCCTCTTCTTGCTCGATTTCGACCTTTTTCACACCATCGTTGTTTAATATGTATACATCTTCTGTTAACGAAAGAGCGTCTGATAGGAAAGAGGACGTAATAAAGATCGCCTTTCCTTTCTCTTTCATTTTCATAATTGCTTTTCGAATGATAATTGTACTTTCTGTATCTACATTTTGCTCCGGTTCTTCCAAAATAACTAAATCCGGATTATGAATCATAACTCGTCCAATATGAAGACGACGTTTCTCTGAAAATGACAATTTTTCTACTTTCACGTTTAACTTATCTAGGAGACCAACACATTGTACAACTTCTTCTATACTTATCTTTGATTCATAAAGCCCTAATAAAAATTTAAAGTATTCCTTCACCTTCAAACGATCATATGCCTCATCTTTCAAAAAACAAAAACCGATGCTGGAATAATTTTTCTTTCCAATCGCTTCGCCTCCAAATAGCACATTACCAGTTGAAGCTTCTTCTTCACCAATAATGATGCGATGCAACACTTTAGCTGTATGGTTATTACATTGCAAAACAACACATTGTCCTTTCTCAACCTCTAGCTCAATTACTGGTAACTGGTTCGTCTTCCCTAATTGTTTCAACTCCAGTAGCGCCATTTCGTCTCCCCCAAATGCTTTTTATCCTATTATATCAAACAATTAATGGAAAATTTTGATATTTTTATGAAACACATAAAAATAAGGCTATCCAAATGAACGGATAGCCTTATTCTCTATTTTTGTTCTACCATATAAGTTTTGAGTGAATCACGAAGTGCTCTTTTTAAAAACTTATCTACAAATAATGAAAAAAGGAGCTAATCTTAATTAGCTCCTTTCACGTTCTACTTCTTCACCATCAGTTTTCCCTCATAATCATTCATCGTTTTTATTTCAACGCCTTTATAATAATGAGCGACGATATCTGTATATTTCTTACCTTCCGCTGCCATACCATTCGCACCGTATTGACTCATACCAACACCATGACCGAAGCCTTTCGTCGTGACAATGATTTTATTACCCTCTTGTTTCCAGGTAAAATCAGAAGAGCGCAAATCTAACTTTTCACGAACTTGTTTTCCTGTTAATGTTTTCCCTTGAAACGCTACATCCTTTACTCTTTTACCCTCCGTAAGATCTTTAATGTTTCCAACCTTTCCATCCGCCAACACTTTCACACCGAGACGTTTTTGAAAATCAGCTACTGTGAATGTTTGCTCGCTTGTAAACTTTGGAGAGGCTTGATCCCACGGGCTATCTACACTTTTCAAATACGGATAATCATTTCCCCAATAATCAGCTGCATTCTCTGTTCGGCCGTTACTCGTTGAGAAGAAAGACGCTGAAATCGGTTTTCCCTCATACGTTAAAACTTGTCCTGCGGTTTTAGAAACGGCTTCCTCGATTTTCTTTAAATTGTTTTCGTAGTTATTGCCCCATTGTTTTTTCAATTCCTCTTTGCTTTTGTACACTTGATCTTTCACCGTATCTACCACATCTGCATTGTTTTTCTTTTCTCCACTTAGCATACGCTGCACCACGAATGTTCTTGCTGCTAATGCCTGTGCCTTTAGCGCCTCTATTTCAAAACTGGCATTCATCTCAGAAGCTACGACACCGGTCACATATTCCTCCACAGGTAATGTTTCTACCTTCTTCTGTTGGTCGCGATATACAGCAACTTGAACTGCTGTATCCACTTTCCCTGGAGCTGGTATACTTTCTATCGCTGGAGGAGTTTTAGAAGCTGCTTCTTCTCCTATTTTTGCTTTCGCAAACGGAATTACAAGAGCAGCGGGTACAATGATAACGAGCGCTATTAAAAGCACTACTATAATGAAAAATGGCTTTGAAAATTTCATCCTATTCCCCCAATATAAAGTTGGCTTCCTTTCATTCTTATGGAACTACGGAATTTTTTAGAACATACTTGGGGGTATCGGTATAGACTGAAGTTTTAATGCGTTGGAGTCTTACTGCCCGTTAATGCGAGATAAAACGAAAATTTTCTAAATATTTTTACTGGTACGTGCATAAGTATAGAGTTTATTGACTATAACAGTAATAACCCAAAAAAAATAGTCTCTATATCAAAAGACATAGAGACTACTTCAATTAAGCGTGAAGATCAGAAACTTCTTGTTCTTTCACTTCTTCTACTTTTTCGTTTACACGTTCAATAGTTGCACCTAATGCAGCTAATTTCTTATGGAAGTCTACATAACCACGGTCAAGATGCTTTAATTCAGTTACACGAGTGTAACCTTCTGATACTAAACCAGCTAAGATTAATGCTGCAGCTGCACGTAAATCAGTTGCACCTACTTCAGCACCTTGTAAGCTGTTTGGACCGTTCATAATAACAGAACGACCTTCGATTTTAATATCAGCATTCATACGACGGAATTCTTCAACGTGCATAAAGCGGTTTTCGAATACCGTTTCTGTAATCATACTTGTTCCATCAGCTTGTAGTAATAATGCCATCATTTGTGATTGCATGTCTGTTGGGAAACCTGGGTGAGGCATAGTTTTAATATCAACCGCTTTTAACTTATCTGGGCCGATAACACGTACACCTTCATTTTCCTCAATAATTTTAACACCCATTTCTTCCATCTTCGCTGTAATTGAGCGTAAATGTTCAGGAACAGCATTTTCAATTAAGATGTCTCCACCAGTAATTGCTGCTGCAACCATGAATGTTCCCGCTTCAATACGGTCAGGAATAATAGAATGGTTTCCACCATATAATTTATCAACGCCTTCGATACGAATTGTTCCAGTTCCAGCTCCGCGTACTTTCGCTCCCATCGCATTTAAGAAGTTAGCTAAGTCAACGATTTCTGGTTCTTTCGCTGCGTTTTCAAGGATTGTTGTCCCTTTTGCTAATGTAGCTGCAGACATAATGTTTTCTGTCGCGCCCACGCTTGGGAAGTCTAAATAAATTTTAGCTCCTTTTAGTTCTCCCTCAACGTATGCCTCAACAAAACCGTTACCAACCTGTACTTTTGCTCCCATTGCTTCGAAGCCTTTTAAATGTTGGTCAATTGGACGTGAACCAATTGCACATCCACCTGGAAGTGCAATACGAGCACGACCGTTACGTGCTAATAATGGTCCCATTACTTGAACAGATGCACGCATTTTACGTACATATTCAAATGGTGCTTCAATGTTTAGTTCTTTAGAAGCATCGATTGTTACTTGGTTATTTTCAAATACGACTTCAGCATTTAAATGACGTAATACCTCATTAATTGTGTATACATCAGACAAAACTGGTACTTCAGATAGTACATTCTTTCCATCACTCGCTAATAGGGCTGCAGCGATTATAGGTAATACAGCATTTTTTGCGCCCTCAACACGCACTGTGCCGTTTAACCGCTTTCCGCCACGGACGATGATCTTTTCCAAATTATTCCCCTCCGTGTCCTTTTTTCAGTATCTATTCACTCAATACTCAGAAGTTATGATCGGTGTGCCAACCACAATTGTATCTTTGTTGTTTGTAGAACGTATTGCTATTTGCACATTTATTTTCTCTCTATTTGTTGAAAGAGCGTCATCCCACTTTTTATTGTATGCGGAGACTGACACAAATGCTCTTTCTTCTACTTGTTCGATCGCTCTTGCTGAAAGATCTTTCAAAACCTGATTGGTTTTATTTTGCAAAACACCTTCAATCTTATCATTCAGTACACCTTGAACACAAGTGTAAATTATAGGTTTTTCATTAAAAATTTTATTCATTTTCTGAACATACTTCGGGTCCCATTTTGCCCCACTTACTTCAAAAATAATGAAAGTGTTTTCTTTAGTATTTTCCTTACTCCAAGTTACTACTACTCGTTCTTCATATGAAGCAAACTTTTTATAGGATGTAGCTTTATATCCATCTGGAGATTGCTCTAAGTCCCATTTTTGAATATTTGCCTTCCCCTTCACATCGTTTAACAATTTTTGAAACGTATGTATGTTAGAAATTGTTTTTGTTTCTCGCGCTAACCATGACCATTTCTCCACTTTAGCATCATTTTTCTCTAAAGCCTTAATCATGTTCTCCATTTTCTGTTCATCGCTTATCGGTTTCATCTCTCTATATCCAACCAAAAAGAAAACAACACTCAAGGCAACAATAAGAACGGCTTTAAGCTTCAATTTCATCCCCTCCTATCCCCATTGTTAACGGAGATATGAGGTTCTATACACTTACTTTACTAAATACGTTAAACTCTTCGAATAGCCTAAATAATCAAGGAAAAAGTTACTTACAGATGTCCCAATTGCAATTGTAATTAGGATGAGTAATACCCTCGTCTGTAACACTTTTCCAGCTTTCATTAAACGCTCGATGTGAATACCTTGTAAGGCCCACCATGTAATGGTAATAAACAATAAATGCGAAACGATGGCAATCAGTGCTTGTTGCCCTAAAAGTTGTGCCAAAAAATCGACCCCTTTTTACTTGGCTACTACTTACGAAAGAAAATAAAAACGATACCATAATAAGTAGGAGCCACACTTTTTCAAATGCAAATAAGCATCTTACATTTTACATCGTAAACTTCTCTCGAAAAAACGTATACCCATATGCATTTTCATTTGTGGCTAACACAAAATAAAAAGCGTAGAGTACCGACTCCACACCTTTTATTTTCACTATTGTACCACGTTCCCCAAGAAGAAGAAATCTTTCATTAATGGAAAATATTCATAAAAGAAATTGTATCCAATCATCGGCATAATCCCTAGTATTACAATCGAAATTGCACAAAGACTCATAACAACCTTTATATTTAATGGCAACCGAATTTTCTCTTCTACTTCTCCTGTCCGGAAAAACATTTGCTGTAAAATACGGAAATAATATACGAATGAAATGACTGTTGTACCCATCATAATAGAAGCTAGTACGTAATGAGCTGGCTCTACATGAAGTGCACCTAAAAAGATGTTAATTTTCCCGATGAAACCAGCTGTTCCTGGTATCCCGGCCAACGATAAAATAAAAATCGTCATTACTATCGCTGTAAATGGCGACCTTTTATATAATCCGGTGAAAATAGTGATATTTTCTTTGTCGCTTTGTAAGATTAAGCCGTGGATAATTGCAAATGCGCCTATATTCATAAGCATATAGGCGAGCATGTAAAACCACATGCTATCCATCGTAAATGGTGATAATGCCACAAGTGGAACGAGTAAATACCCCGCATGCGCGATTCCTGAATAAGCAAATAGGCGTTTTACGTTATATTGCTTTAGTGCGACTACATTTCCGATAATCATCGTAATACTTGCTAGAACCGCAATATATATACTCATACGCCCGTATAAAGATTGCATGTCTCCTTGCACCGATACACTTGCAAAAATCATAAGGAACAGACGAATAATGAGTAGGAACCCAGCAATTTTAGAAATCGTTCCAAGGAAAGCAGTAACAGGTGTAGCCGCCCCTTCATACACATCGGGTGCCCACATATGAAACGGTACTGTTGCAATTTTAAACGAGAGCCCAACGAGCAATAGTAGAAATGCGAGAGCTAACAATAACTGAATACCACTAGTTAGCTCCCCGGTGAATACTTTTTGCATATCCACAATATTGGTTGAGCCTGTAATACCGTATAAATAACTCATTCCAAAGAGCGTAATCGCCGTTCCAATTCCTCCATTAATGACATATTTCATTGCCGCTTCATTTGATGCACGGTTCCTTTTTCGTATGCCTACTAAAACATAGGAAGAAAGTGATAGTAGCTCTAAACCGACGAAAAGTGTAATAAAATCAACACTAGAAGCCATGAACATCGCCCCAAGAAGGGCCATTAAAAATAAGTAATAATATTCTCCCTTATCTTCAATTGGATTTTTCTTGTCATCGCTCATTGCGGTGCATAAGATGAGGGCCGCTCCGCCTAATAACAACGTTTTAAACCCTTTTGAAAATCCATCTAACACAAACGATCCATTTAAAATATCTCCTGCTGGTTCGCCGTATAGCGTAATTAATGACACAATTGCTAATACGACAGCGGCGATTGCACTAAGCGCTACATACCTATGGTTCAGCTTAAAAAACAAATCACATATGGAAAGAAGGATGGCAAACCCGAGAATAATGAATTCTGGCACCATGAGATGCCATGATAAGCTCAGTAACGTATCCATATCCATCCTACTTCACCCCCAATGTTTTCAATGTATTTTGAAGCGGATCCCCTAGTATTTCTGGCATTACTCCAATGGCAATAATACAGAAGATAAGCAATAGGACCGGGACGTACTCCCATCCGTGTATATCAGTTTTCGCTTCCCACTCTTTCTTACCGAATGTTACTTGAAGTGTCGCTCTTAATACGTAAACAGCGGTTAAAATAATCCCAAGTACACCGACTGCAGCAATGACTGGATCCCCTTGGAATAAGCCGAGAAAGGCAAGAAACTCACTCACAAATCCAGACATCCCCGGCAGTCCAAGCGATGCCATTCCTCCTGCTAGGAAGAAGCCGCTAAGTATTGGGACACTTTTTGCGAGTCCACCAAGCGCTGTAATATCCGACGTGCCAAAGCGCTGTTCTATAACACCAAGCAAGAAGAAGAGCAAGGCTGCAATTAAACCGTGCGAAACAACTTGGAATAGCGCCCCTTGTGTACCTGGCGCATTAAGTGCCGCAAGCCCCATTAAAACAATTCCCATATGCGAAATACTAGAGTAGGCAAGCACCTTCCTAAAATCCGTTTGGATGAGCGCTAAAAAGGCACCGTACAATAAGTTGATTACTCCTAAAATCGCAATTAGCGTGGCAAACTCGCGAAAGTATTCTGGGAATAGCCCCTTCCCGAAGCGAATCATCCCGTACGCTCCAATCTTTAGCAAAACGCCCGCATGAAGCATAACTACAGCAGGGTGCGCTTCAATATGCACATTGACCATCCAGCGATGCAGTGGGAAAATAGGTAGTTTAATTGCAAAGGCAATCATTATAGCAATAAATACACCAAGCTGTAAGCTACTCGGGACGATCTGTCCTCCCCCAGCACTTACACCTGTTAATATCTCTTTCAATTCCGCAATATTTGTCGTACCTGTTTTCGCGAACAAAATCGAGAAAACGATGAGCAAAATAGCTGATCCAATGCCGTTATATATTAAATAACTATATGCAGCCTTTTCACTCGACAATTTCCCCCACTTGCCAATTAATAAAAACATTGGTGGCAGTGTAATTTCAAAGAAAATAAAGAACAACATTAAATTTTTAGCAGCGAAGACACCGAGCATCCCTATTTCTAGCATGAGCAATAGCATATAAAATGCTTTTAAATTTCTTTTAATGGAAAACGCTGCAATTGCTGCAAGCATCGCTAGAAGGGCTGTCAGCACCATCATTACAAGTGACAAACCATCAATTCCAAGCTCGTAATAAATAGAAAACCATCTTTTATCCACCGCTGCAAAATCACCAAATTTAATCCATTTCGCTTTTTCATCAAATAGCGATAGACTCTTTCCAGAAGCATATGTACAAGCGAGGACGGTAGCTATCCCAAATGGAAGCGCCGTCCCAAATAAACCGAGCGCTCGTACTGTACGCGATTCTTTTTTCGGTGTTAATACAAGTAATAGAATCCCTAAAAGTGGGGAGAAAATGAAGAACGTCAACAACAAATCATTCATCGTAAATCCCCTCCCGTATATAGCAAAATAATGACGAGGACCGCGAGCGAAACTGCTGTTACAGTGCCGTACACTTGTACATTCCCGTTTTGAAGCCTCGACAAGGTGCCACTTACCCCTTTAACCAAACTTGCGATTAAAACAGCAATCCCTTCCACAACATATACTTCAAATAAACGAAGCACATGAGCGATTCCCTTCGTAATAGGAATCACTGTCATATTGTATAGTTCATCCACATAATATTTTTCTTTCAAGAGCTTATGAAGAAATGACCTTTCTCCTCCTGCCCAATTTTTTGAGATAGTTTTCTTTCCATATATGAAATACGCAAGGGCAATCCCCCCAAATGAAATGAGCGTCGCAACAATCATAATCCAAACTGGTCCATGTGCTTCTTCCACTTTAAATTGTATATCCTTCGTTAGCCAATCTCCGAGAAACGTTCCAAACCACGGTGTATTTATATATCCTGCTACTACCGCGAGAACGCCGAGAACAATCATCGGATACGTCATAATACGCGGCGAGTCATGCACGTCTTCCTTCGTCTTCGCTTCCCCAGTAAAGACAAGAAAGTATAGGCGGAACATGTAGAATGCTGTTAGGAATGCCGCAAAGACTGCTAGAACAAATAGAAAGTAATTCCCACTCATCCAAGTTGCTGCCAAAATTTCATCTTTACTAAAAAACCCCGAAAGAAGCGGAACTCCACTAATTGCAAGTGTACCTATTAAAAATAACGTACCCGTTACTTTCATCTTCTTCTGTAAACCGCCCATTTTATTAATGTTTTGCGTATGCACAGCATGAATTACACTTCCTGCTGCCAAGAATAGTAACGCTTTAAAAAAGGCATGTGTCGTTAGATGGAATATACCCGCTACATAACCAGCAGAACCTAAGGCGAGCATCATATACCCGAGCTGGCTAACTGTAGAATAAGCAAGTACCCTCTTTATATCCGTCTGTACAAGACCGATAGAGGCCGCAAATATTGCGGTGAAAGCACCAACAATTGCCACCGTCTGCATTGCCACCGCACTTGCCGAAAATAGCGGGAACATCGTTGCTACTAAATATACACCGGCTGCGACCATCGTCGCCGCATGAATAAGTGCCGAAACAGGCGTTGGCCCCTCCATCGCATCAGGCAACCACGTATGAAGCGGAAATTGACCTGATTTCCCCATCGCCCCGATAAAAATTAATATCGCCGTTATCGTTATCATAGTCGGGGACAGATCGCCTGTATGAATCGCTCTAAAAATTGCGTCATACTCAAAACTACCTGCATGCCAAAAGATTAAAATCATCCCAATAAATAAACCAACATCTCCAATACGAGTCATAATAAAAGCCTTTTTCGCAGCAGCCTTCGCTTCTTCCTTAAAGAAATAAAAACCGATGAGTAAAAATGAACCAAGGCCTACTAACTCCCAAAATATATAAAGCTGTAACAAATTCGTCGATATAACAAGCCCGAGCATCGCAAATGTAAAGAGTCCTAAATATGCATAAAAATTTGGTAATCTTGCGTCACCTTTCATGTAACCTTTTGAATACACATGTACAAGTAAGCTCACAAGTGTAACGATAAATAACATTAAAGCCCCTAATGCAGTCACTTCAAAGCCAAATGATATATCAATATCTCCAGTTCTAAGCCATACCCATTTATGCTTCACTGTGACCTTCGAAAATCTTTCTATTAATACAAGTACCGCGAGTATAAAGGAGAGAGAGACGAAGAAAATACTAAGTACGCTGCTTCCTTCTCTAATTTTCTTCCCGAACATAATAAGTAAAAAAAACGAAACAAGCGGGAAAAGCGGTATGAGCCATGCATAATCGATCATTGTTTCCTTCCCCCTTTTCGGTCACAATGCTATCCTTTAAGCGTATCCATTTCATCTACATGAACTGTCGTGCGATTACGATACAAAGCAATTAAAATGGCGAGCCCTACCGCCGCCTCCGCTGCCGCTACAGCCATCGTAAACAGCGAGAAGATTTGCCCTGTTAAATTCGGGAACAAACCTAATTTACTAAACGCCACTAAATTTAAATTGGCAGCATTCAGCATTAATTCGATACAAACTAATACGATTACTGTGTTTCGCTTCGTTAAAGCTCCAAATAAACCGATGCAAAACAAAATAATCGCAAGTGTTAAATACGCAGAAGCTGGAACGCTACTCATTGGAATCCTCCTCTTTCTCATCCTTCTTCGCAAGTATAATCGCGCCAACAAGTGCTACAAGTAAAATAACCGAGGTTAACTCAAATGGAATAATGTATTTCGAATAGAGAAGTGTACCGATTTGAAGTGTGTTTTTTTCATGGAGAGGTAAACTTCCTTGTGTGCTTTCATTTGAAAAATCGATACTATTAACAGCGAAATACATAACTGCCCCAAATGCTACAACTGCAAAGAAGATAATCCATTTTCGAAGAGTAAGACGTGATTCATTTTCTGCATTATGTTTCGTTAACATAATGCCAAAAATCATAATAATTGTGATTGCGCCAGAGTAAAGTAAAATTTGTGCAACTCCGATAAACTCGGCCGATAAAAGAAAGTACAAACCTGCAATGCTGAGAAATGTCAGAACGAGAGCTAGCATCATATGCATTACTTTCGTTAAGTTCAACATGAGAACACCACCGATAATTGCAGACAAGGATAGTATAAAGAATGCTACAAACTCGCCATTCATGCTTTATTCTCCTTCCTGACGTTTTCATCGTTTTCGTCGAGCCACTGCAAATTTTTAAATAAATCATCACGTGAATATGCTGCGAGTTCAAAGTTATTTGTCATAACAATTGCCTCTGTCGGGCAAACTTCTGTACATAAATCGCAAAGTATACAAATTTCAAAATTAATATCATACGTATCAATAATTTTCCCTTTTTTCGCAGGGTCAGGATGTTTCTTTCCCGTCAATTGAATGCAATCTGTCGGACAAATGTTAGAACACTGATTACAAACAATACATTTCTCTGGATAAAATTTTTGAATCCCTCTAAAGCGATCTGGCAACGGCAACGGCTGATTTGGATAATCATACGTCACCTTTTTCTTACTCAAATTACTCAGCGTATATTTTAAACCTTTAAATAACCCTTTCATCTCTTACTGGCACCCCCTTCATAGATTAGAAGAATAGCTCCTTAATCAATGCCGTTAAGAAAATATTTGCAAGTGCGATTGGTAATAATATTTTCCAGCCAAACTCCATTAACTGGTCACCCCTTATACGCGGGAACGTAACGCGGAACCAAATTAATAGAAAGACTACACTGCTAAATTTCAAAGCAAACCATACGGCACCTGGGATAAATCCAAGAAACATGACTGGATTCCAGCCGCCTAAAAAAAGTACTGTAATTAAAGAGGCCATTCCGAAGAAATATACATACTCTGAAAGCATGAAAAACGCCCAGCGAAAACCTGAGTATTCCGTATGATATCCAGAAACAAGTTCTGACTCCGCTTCTGGTAAATCAAACGGCGTCCTATTTAACTCTGCTACTGCTGCGATTAAGAAAACGACGAATCCAATTGGCTGTACGAAAATGTACCAAACTTTCTCCTGCGCCGCTACAATTTCATTTAGATTCAAGCTACCAGCTAACAAAACGATACCAATTACGCTCATTACGAGCGGAATTTCATAAGAAATCATTTGCGCCGCCGCGCGCATCCCTCCTAAAAGGGAATATTTATTATTTGATGCCCATCCCCCAGTTACGACACCAATTGTCGTAATCCCAGAAACAGCAATGTAATACAGCAATCCGACACCAATATCCGCGAACTGAAATTTATCGGTAAACGGGATAACCGCAAGTACCATAAATGCTGGCGCAAATGCAATGACAGGTGCTAATATGAACAACGGTTTATCTGCAGCTTTCGGAATACTATCTTCTTTCAATAATAGTTTCAAAACATCAGCTACCGTTTGCAGTAAACCGAACCGCCCTCCAACTTGGTTTGGTCCAATCCGGCCTTGCATAAATCCCATCACTTTCCGTTCTGCCAAAATACCATATGTAACGAAGCCAAGGACTGCAAATAGTAGAAGCACTGCTAATCCGAAAAAAATGAAGAAATTCGTCCAGCTTGAAGGTGATTGTAAGAGCGTCTCAATCATTAGCCATCGACCTCCCCAAGTACAATATCGACTCCACCTAAAATCGTAATTAAATTGGCGATGTTTTCACCCTTCAATAACTTCGGTAAAATTTGCAAGTTATAAAAAGAAGGTCTGCGGAATTTCAGACGATATGGCTCTTTCTTTCCGTCACTAGCGATATAGCAACCAATCTCCCCGCGTGGTGATTCTATACGGACAAACGCTTCCCCCTTAGGCGCCTTAATAATTTTCGGCACTTTCGCCAGTACGGCTCCGTCCTTCGGAAACTGCTGGACTGCTTGCTCTACAATTTTTAACGACTCTTCAATTTCCTCCATTCGGCAAACGTAGCGATCCCAAGCATCTCCCACGCTCCCAACAGGAATATCAAAATTAAAACGATCATAAATCGAATACGGCTCATCTTTGCGAAGATCCCAGTTTACTCCGGTGCACCGCAAATTCGCTCCGCTTAAAGAATACGAAATTGCTTCTTCCGCGCTATATATGCCAACGCCCTTCACGCGATTCAAGAAAATCTCATTACCACTAACAAGGTCGTGATAACCTGCCAATTGCTCTCTCATGTATGGAACAAACTCTTCCACTTTTTCAATCCAACCATCCGGCGCATCCCACTTCACACCGCCAACTCTCATATAGTTAAAAGTAAGCCGTGCCCCGCATAATTCATTTAATAAATTTATAATCATCTCTCGTTCACGAAACGCGTACAAAAACGGGCTGACCGCTCCTATATCAAGAAGATTTGTACCCCACCAAACGAGATGGCTCGCAATTCTTCCCAGCTCCATCGCAAGTACTCGCAAGTATTCGGCACGCTCCGGAATTTCAAGTCCCATCATCGTCTCTACAGCATGGCAAATGACGTAATTATTCGTCATTGCTGATAAATAGTCCATTCGATCTGTATAAGGGATAATTTGCGTATACTGTAAGCTCTCAGCGATCTTTTCAGTCCCGCGATGCAAATACCCAATAACCGGTGTAGCTTCTTTAATAATTTCCCCGTCAATCTTAATAACAAGCCTGAAAACACCGTGTGTACTCGGATGCTGAGGTCCTACATTCAAAAGCATCTCTTCCGTGCGGATCATAGCTACACCTCCACATCATACGGTTCATAGTCTTTTCTAAGCGGATATCCTACCCAATCATCTGGCATTAAAATACGCGTTAAATTCGGATGCCCTTTAAATACAATGCCGAGCAAATCATACGCTTCTCGCTCCGGCCAGTCAGCCCCTTTCCACAGCGCTGTTACCGATTCAACTTGCGGCTCTTCTCTATCCAGCTTTACCTTCACCGCTACAGACTGTTTCTTTCCATATGAAAATAAATGAACATACACTTCCATATGAGTCACAAAATCTGTCGCATGTAGCTCTGACATATAATCAAAAGCAAGTCCCTCATGGAATCGTAGTAACTCCATCACCTCATAATATTTTGAAGGATCCACCACAAGAGTTGGTACATCTTTTGAAAGTTTATTAATATAGGAATCTACTAATGTGCTACCTCCTAATTTACCCCTAATAACCTCAACATACTGATTGAGATACGGCTGATTAACGGACGGCTCTTCTTGCTTCGGTACATCTTCCTTTTCACTTTCAGCACCCTTCGTCTTCGCCCTTGCCGCCGCAGCCGCTTTCGCCTTCGCTGCTGCAATTGCCTTCGCCTTTTCATCTCCCAAATTTCCATCACCTTGCGAAGCTTTCTGTTTCGCTAGCGCCGCTGCTTTTGCTTTCGCAGCTGCCACGGCCTTCGCCTTCGCTTTAGCCTTTTCTTCTTCCGTTACCTCTTCTGTTCCTTCTCTTTTTTGCTTCGCTAGCGCCGCCGCTTTTGCTTTCGCAGCTGCGGCTGCCTTCGCCTTCGCTTTGGCCTTTTCTTCTTCCGTTACTTCTTCTGTTCCTTCTCTTTTTTGCTTCGCGAGCGCCGCTGCTTTTACTTTCGCTGCTGCGGCTGCACGTTGTTTTGCTTCTTCTACAGTCATTCCATCATTTTTTGGTAGCGCTTTCTCTTTTTCTTGATTTTCTCCCTCAAGTCCACTTATTTCCGCATCATGTTTCGCAACAAGACGTTTTCTTGCTTCTTCTTTCGCGCGCCTAGCAGCTTCTCTTTTCAGATCCTCTAAATCTTTATTTGGATTACTCATTTATTCGTCACCTGCTTCCCTGTCTTTGCCTCGTAACGAATTTTCTCTTTCAACTTATTAATTCCATAAATTAAAGCTGCAGGGTTTGGTGGGCATCCAGGAATATACACATCAACTGGTACAATTTGATCTACACCTTTCACAACAGCGTACGAATTCACATACGGACCACCAGCAGTCGCACAAGATCCCATCGCAATAACCCATTTCGGTTCAGGCATTTGATCATATAAACGCCTAACAATAGGAGCCATCTTCTTCGTTACCGTTCCCGACACAATCATGACATCTGATTGCCTTGGTGAAGTCCGAAAAAATGACCCAAATCGATCTAAATCGTAATGTGATGAACCTACTCCCATCATTTCAATCGCACAGCATGCCAGTCCGAATGTCATCGGCCATAAAGAATTACTCCTCGCCCACCCTTTTAACTGCTCCAATGTAGAAAAAAAGATATTTCTCTCTAATTCCGCTCGCTCATTTGGATGTAGTGCCTCAAAATTTATAACCATTGTAACACCTTCTTTTTCCAAGCATAAGCTAATCCAACTAGCAACATTACAACAAAGATGAGCATTTCAATTAATGCAAATAAACCTAGCTTGTCATATGCAACAGCCCATGGATATAGAAATAAAGTTTCTACATCAAAGATGACAAACAATAAAGCGAAAATATAGTAACGAGCATGAAACCGAATATTCGCATCATGAAAAGGCTCAATTCCACTCTCATACGTCGTCGCTTTTGCTGCACTTGGTTTGTTTGGGCGCAGCATCCTTCCTAATGTAAGAGCCACTACCGGCAGTAATATGCCTACTAGCAAGAAAATCAAAACGATCATATAACTATTTTCATATACACTTGCCATTGTGAAACCCTCCCCCCTGAATTAAGAACAAGTTCACTTAGTAAACAATATGTCCCAGTTGCGACAAATATTATTTTTAAATTTTTCTAAATAATTAAACTATTTTATTTATTATAGCAAACTTCAAATTCCTATGTCGATATGTTGAGGACAGAAACAAGAATTATTAAAATCTATTTTTATAACTCGCTATACCTGTGCAAAATAAGTATAGAATTTATATATATTTTTTAGGCAATCACAAAAAATAAAAAGGGAAGTTTATATGTATATACCGTAGGTGATATAAATGAAAAAACAAACACATGTAAGTATTCTTATAAGCATTTTATTGTTTTCTATCGCAATTCATTACGTAGCCATGCTCTTTCTATATGAATACTCATTTCCCTTTCAAATATTAATCGGAATGAGTACCCTATTAATTGATATTATCGCTTGTAGTTATATATTTTATTTTACAAATACGAAACAAGGGTTACCCCGTTTATTTTGGATCATATTATCTGTTGGGGCTCTCTCTTATTTCATTGGTGATATAGTTGTTTCTTATCAACGTTTAATTTTAAAGGACTACTATACGTTTGTTGATCCGTCTGACTTTTTTTACCTACTTTTTTTAATTAGCTTTGCACTTGCCTTTCTATACGAGATCATTTATAACCGGGACTTATTAGAAAAGCTTTTTATGATATGTGATATTTGTATTATCGTTACAGCCCAATTTACTTTAAGTTACTACTTACTTATTGAGCAAACCATTCACGTTTTCACAACATCCTATATCGATATATTTGTTCAACTTACCTATCCAATAGCTGATTTACTCTTTCTTTTAATTGGAATCAACCTTTTATTCAGACCATTATCCTTATTACCAAAACAAGTTGGTGCACTTCTTGGTAGTGCTTTAATTTTGTATGCTACTACAGATACTATTTATGCTTATATAAAATATTTCACACCAGCGTATTCTATGTTTACAGTTACTCCGTTCTATCAAGTGGTTTTAGTGCTAGCAGCAATCGCCTGTATTCTTCATACGAAAGAGCCTGAAAAACAAGAGCAGGTACTATTAACGCCTAAATTTGGTGAATCAATCCGATTATCATTACCTTATATTTCTGTAGTAATGCTTATTATTTTTATATTGGCCGAATATGTTTTTGCCCCCATTGTAGTAATCGGGCTTATAATAACTTTCACTTTCGTTCTCATACGCCATAGTTTAGTTCGAAAACAAAATAAAATATTATTACTAGCCCAAATGCAATTCAACTTGGAACTCGAGAAACAAATTGAACTACGTACAGAAGATTTAGTAGAACAAAAAAATGAGCTCTATCATAACCAACAAATGTTTAAATCTTTATACGAGCACCATCCAGATCCAATCTTCACATTAGATTTGTACGGTAATTTTCTTAAAGTTAATAACGCTGGTACTACTTTACTAGGGTATCAAACGAATGAATTATTAAATCAACCTTACTACTCACTCATATACGAAGAAGATTTAGAAGAAATTATTAACGCCTTTCATCGCGTAAAAAAGGGGAATTCTATCTCTTTAGAAATACGAGCGTATCACAAAAACAGAGATATTTACTACTTGCATGTTACAGCTGTTCCCATCTTTTTAAAGGATCATATTTCAGGGGTCTACTTAATGATTAAAGATATTACGGAAAGCAAACAACAACAAGAACAAATTAATTTCCTAGCATATCATGATACTTTAACTGAACTTGCAAATCGCCGTGCATTTCATCAATATTTAGAAAAGGCGATTGCACGAGCAAAAATATCGAAAAGCTCCTTTGCTGTTATGTTTCTCGATTTAGACCGCTTTAAGGTTATTAATGATACTCTCGGGCATCGGGTGGGAGACCTCCTATTAATTGCAGTAGCCAAAAGGCTTGAACGATTATCAACACAGCATATGAAACTTGCTCGACTAGCTGGAGATGAGTTCACAATCCTCATCGAAAATTATAAAAAAAGGACAGATGTAAAAAAAATAGCTGATATGATTGTAGCGGCCATGAACAAACCATTCGAAATCGAAAATCAGCATTTACGAATCTCACCGAGTATCGGGATTGCAATATACCCTGAAGCGGGCGAAGACCCACTTTCTATTTTACAACATGCCGATATGGCAATGTACGAAGCAAAAAATAAAGGAAAAAATCGTAGCTCTCTTTATACGAAAGAACTATATAAAAAAATAGAACGAAAAGCTCGAATCGAAAAGGATTTGCCACTCGCTTTAGTAAACAAGGAATTTTATCTCGTCTATCAACCACAAATTGATACGACAACAAATAAAATTATCGGTGCTGAAGCATTAATACGTTGGAAACATCCGCTATTAGGTGACATTTCACCATGTGAGTTTATTCCAATTGTAGAAGAAACGCCACAAGTCGTTCCACTTGGACATTGGGTATTAAAAGAAGCCTGTCTCCAATTAAAAATATGGCATACCTTTGGCTATCAAAATTTAAAAATAAGCGTTAATTTATCAGCAAAAGAGTTCCAACAAAATCAATTAATCGAAAACATTTCACAAATATTAAACGACGTGCAGGTCGATCCAAAACATGTCACACTTGAGTTAACAGAACGAATTGCGATGATTAATGAAAAAGAAACACTATCGAGACTGAAGCAATTAAAAGAATACGGCATTCGAACGGCAATTGATGACTTCGGTACTGGCTATTCTTCTCTCGCTTATTTATCAATTTTCCCTATCGATACATTAAAGGTACCGAGAGAATTTACACAACTAGCCGATCATCGACCTGAAGAAAGAGCCATCTTTTCCACTATCCTTTCTCTTGCAAATACTTTAAATCTCTCTGTCGTTGCTGAAGGAATTGAAACGGAAAAACAACTTAAGTTTCTACAAAAAAACAACTGTAAATATATGCAAGGTTACTATTTCAGTAAACCTCTAACAAGTAAACAGTTTATAAAATTTCTACAAAAAACACCCAGTATGAACAATTAGTTCACACTGGGTGTTTTTATCCCGCTATTTGCGAGAGTGAAAGTTCGTTATCATTTTGGGATGAATAAAGCCCCCAATGACAACAGTTTCACTTTATATTGTTGGGGTTTTTTTCTCGTAATATTCTTCTGCAACCTCTTCGTAAAAAGCTGCAGCTGTCGTATAGAAATATGGAATTAACCAGAGGAATCCAATCCCTAATGTAATACAACTTAATACAAACCAACCAATAAAACTTAAACATAAAATGAAATACTCCATTTTATGCCCATCCATCATACGACGGCTTTCTGTAATGGCTTGATTCAATGAATACTCGGGATGATCGTTTATAATAAAATACGTCATCGCATAAGAAAATGATTTAATAATGCCTGGAATAATGAAAAGTAAAGTCCATAAAAGAAGATAAAGATTCACTAGTAAATATACTAAAAACGATTTTAAAAATCTTTTCCCCTCTGTAAACCAAACAAATACATTACCGATACTAGCTTGTTTTTCACGAATGATATTTAAAGCCAGATAATACCCTCCTAAAGTTAACGGTCCGGTAACAACAAGTGTAAGAATATCTATCGAAAATGAACCAGTTGTATCTTGCCAACCGAAAGTTGAAGAAAATCCCCACTTAACACTAAAACTAAACATCGTGATAAGAATTGAAATTAATAATGTTGCCCCAACAGCTAAGCCCCATTTTCCTTCTAGAGAGTCTAACGCTTCTCCTTTTAAATCACTAATCATAATTAGCCTCCTATACGTAACAATTCTATTAGTATAGCATGTTCTTACCGCAATTCATCTTTTGAAATATAGCGATAAAAATGAGATGTCGTTGTACCCATATACGGACTAAGCCAAAGAAAACCTATTCCAAATGTCAAAATCGCTAAAATAGCCCATCCTATAAAACTAAGCCATAAAAGAAACAAATCTAACTTATGTCCCTTCATAAGACTCTTACTTTCTTTCATTGCTTGTGACACACTATATTCTGGATTTTCAATCATTACATAGTACGTCATTGCATAAGAAAAATACATCACAATCATGCCAACGATTGAAATAGCTAATAGTACGAAGAAAGCAATTGCAAATGACGTATTCCCTTCTTCACCTAACAATGCAAATAAGCCTATTAACAACATCGGAATCCATGTACCTGTATATAACAAAATCGCAAGCATTGCCCACATTGTTTTCATCATTCTTTTAAAACCACGAAATCCTTCGAATAAGTAATCTACTTTAGCACCTTCTCGTTTACTAATCTGTAGACATACATTCGTATAACCGTATGATGTAATACCATACGATGCGTTACTCAAAATTATCATGATACAATAAAATACCCCAAATGTAATAGCTGCTCCAATTGATATTGTTTCCCCTTCAATTGAACCAGCGAAGCTAACAATTAAAAAAAATAGAATAAGTCCTGGAATTAAAAGTATAAGCATTGCAGCCATTGAAACAACATAACTTAAAATAAAATATAAAATCGTTGATCCAACACCTAGTCCCCAATTCCCCTTTAAAGAGTGCAACGCTTCTCGTTTCATTTCACCGATCATTGATTCATCCCCTTTATGAAATATAAATTGTTGTACATTCTCTACTTATACAACCATCAATGCAATTATACCATTTTTGTAAAATTATCCATAAAATACAATAAAAAAATCCGTAAAGGTTTTACCTTTACGGATTTTTTTATTTCATATCGGAAACGTTTAAACGGTTCACAGCACGTTGTAATGCCATTTCTGCACGTTTAAAGTCAACATGTGCTTGTTTGTCTTGCATACGTTGCTCAGCGCGACGCTTCGCTTCATTTGCACGATGGATATCGATATGGTTTGCTTCTTCAGCAGATGATGATAATACAGTTACTTTATCTGGACGAACTTCGATAAAGCCACCGCTAACTGCTACATAATCAGTGTGTCCACCATTTTTCAGACGAACTGCACTAATTTTTAATGGTGCAACAGTTGGAATGTGACCTGGTAAGATCCCCATTTCCCCACTCTCTGCTTTTACACTTACCATCTCTACTTCTTTTTCGTAAACCGGTCCATCAGGAGTTACAATACTGACTGGAAATGTCTTCATACTTCGTCCCTCCTAAGGCCTTACGCCATCATTTTCTTCGCGTTTTCAATAACTTCTTCAATGCCACCAACAAGGCGGAATGCATCTTCTGGAAGGTCATCATATTTTCCTTCTAGAATTTCTTTGAAACCACTAACTGTATTTTTTACAGGTACATAAGAACCTTTTTGACCTGTAAACTGCTCAGCTACGTGGAAGTTTTGAGATAAGAAGAATTGAATACGACGAGCACGATGTACAACTAACTTATCTTCTTCAGATAACTCATCCATACCTAAGATAGCGATGATGTCTTGAAGCTCTTTATAACGTTGTAAAGTTTGCTGTACTTGACGAGCTACTTCATAATGCTCTTCTCCTACGATTTCTGGAGAAAGTGCACGAGATGTAGATGCTAATGGATCTACGGCTGGGTAAATACCCATTTGCGTTAAACGACGCTCTAAGTTTGTTGTTGCATCTAAGTGAGCGAACGTTGTAGCTGGTGCTGGGTCAGTATAGTCATCGGCTGGTACATATACCGCTTGGATAGACGTGATAGACCCTTTATTTGTAGATGTAATACGCTCTTGTAATTGACCCATTTCTGTTGCAAGTGTTGGTTGGTAACCTACCGCAGATGGCATACGACCAAGAAGGGCAGATACTTCAGAACCCGCTTGCGTGAAACGGAAGATGTTATCGATGAACAATAGTACGTCTTGTCCTTGCTCATCACGGAAATGCTCAGCCATTGTTAAACCTGTTAATGCAACACGTTGACGTGCTCCAGGTGGCTCGTTCATTTGTCCGAATACCATCGCAGTTTTCTTGATTACGCCAGAATCGCTCATTTCGTGGTATAAGTCATTACCCTCACGAGTACGCTCACCTACACCAGCGAATACAGAGATACCACCGTGCTCTTGTGCGATGTTGTTAATTAATTCCTGAATTAATACTGTTTTACCTACGCCGGCACCACCGAATAGACCGATTTTACCACCCTTAATGTAAGGAGCAAGTAAGTCTACTACTTTAATACCAGTTTCAAGAATTTCTACTTTAGTAGATAACTCTTCGAATGCAGGTGCTTGACGGTGAATTGGATCACGGTGTACATCCGCAGGAAGTTCACCATCTAAGTCAATTGCATCACCTAATACGTTAAATACACGACCAAGTGTTGCATCACCAACTGGTACAGAGATTGCTTTACCAGTATCTTCTACTTCTGTGCCACGAACAAGTCCATCTGTGGAAGACATTGCAACTGTACGAACTGTGTCATCACCTAAATGAAGTGCAACTTCAAATGTTAAGTTAATGTTTGCTCCGTTTTCGTTGCTTTGTTTTACCGTAAGGGCGTTGTAGATTTCTGGTAGCTTTCCGCCATCAAACTTAACGTCTACAACCGGACCCATGATTTGCGTAACGCGCCCTTTATTCATCGGGTTCCCTCCTAGCTTTCTTTTAATTAGCCAGCTTTCTAAGAGAAGTCGGCTTTTAATTTTTTATTAGTTTATAGCTTATGCGACTCTTTTGACAGAGCCGCTTCCACTTTTTATTGAATCTAGCTCCGGCGGTTAGAATGTTCGGTGGCTTCGCTTTTTCCTGCGAGGCACAAATCGCCTCTACGTCAAAAGCTCCATCCTCCTCTCATTCTGAACGAACCGCCTACGCTTTTTAATACTATTCTAACGCTGCTGCTCCACCAACGATTTCCGTAATTTCTTGCGTAATCGCTGCTTGACGTGCACGGTTGAATGAAAGTGTAAGTGAATCGATAACTTCCATTGCGTTGTCTGTAGCACTCTTCATTGCTGTCATACGCGCCGCGTGCTCACTTGCTTTACCGTCTAGTAATGCACCGTACACTAAGCTTTCTGCGTATTGTGGCAATAATACTTTTAAAATTTCTTCTTCAGAAGGTTCGAATTCATAAGCTGTCGTCGGTTTGTCAGACGCCACATCAGTAAGCGGTAAAATTTTATTTTCCGTTACTTCTTGTGAAATTTTACTTACGTAATGGTTGTAGTAAATATACAGCTCATCATAAGCACCATCTGCGAACATCGCAATTGCTCGAGAAGCAAGATCTTTAATATCAGTAAATGATGGGTGGTCAGATAATCCAACTACTTCATCAATGATGTTAAATCCGCGACGTTTTAAATAATCACGTCCTAGTCGGCCAAGCACAATAATTGAATATTGGTTTGAATCCATATTATGACGTTCACGAATCACGTTACTAACTGTACGTAATACGTTACTGTTATAACCACCTGCTAGTCCGCGATCAGATGTAATAACGATGTATCCTGTACGCTTTACAGGACGCGCATTTAGCATTGGATGATTAATTCCTTTACTTCCTTGCGCAATGCTCGCTACTACTTCTTGAATCTTTTCCATATACGGAACGAAAGATTTAGCATTTTGCTCTGCACGGTTTAACTTAGATGCAGATACCATCTCCATCGCTTTCGTAATTTGACTCGTTTTCTTTGTCGAGGTAATCTTCGCTTTTATATCGCGTAAAGATGCCACAGGTTTTCACCACCTTTTTTCCGGAAGTTGGCACGATTAGTAAGAATCCTCTTCCTAATCTACGTTGCAAGATATTCTTGCTCATGATTGAAGGAAAAGAATAGGTGCACCTACTCTTTTCCTCTACATAACCGTCAGCAATCTCAGAACCTGAGATGCCTTTTATATATACTATCTAGCTCCAGCGGCTTGAATGCTCGGTGGCTTCACTTCACATTCAAATCGAGCCGCTTCCGCTTTTATTAATTACTCAGAAGCTACGAATACTTTTTTAAATCCGTTAATTGCTGCTGCAAATTTGTCGTCATCCGCAAGTTTCTTAGTTGTGCGGATTTCGCTTAATAAGTCAGCTGCATTTGAATCTAACCAAGCATGGAATTCTTCTTCGAAACGAGTGATATCGACTACTGGGATATCATCTAGGAATCCACGTGTTAAAGCGTAAAGAATGATAACTTGTTTCTCTACACGTAACGGTTTGTGTAATCCTTGTTTTAATACCTCAACTGTACGAGCACCACGGTTTAGTTTCGCTTGTGTTGCTTTATCAAGGTCAGAACCGAACTGAGCGAACGCTTCTAACTCACGGTAAGATGCAAGGTCAAGACGAAGTGTACCTGATACTTTACTCATTGCTTTAATCTGAGCAGATCCACCTACACGTGATACAGAAGTACCCGCATCGATCGCTGGACGTACGCCAGAGAAGAATAGGTCAGATTGTAAGAAGATTTGTCCATCCGTAATCGAGATTACGTTTGTTGGGATGTAAGCTGATACGTCCCCTGCTTGTGTTTCGATGAAAGGTAGTGCAGTTAAAGAACCGCCGCCTCTTGCATCACTTAATTTTGCTGCACGCTCTAATAAGCGAGAATGTAAGTAGAATACATCCCCTGGATATGCTTCACGACCTGGAGGACGACGTAATAGTAATGAAAGCTCACGGTAAGCCGCTGCTTGTTTTGATAAGTCATCATATACTACTAATACGTGTTTACCATTGTACATGAACTCTTCACCCATTGTTACACCAGCGTAAGGAGCTAAGTATAATAATGGAGCTGGTTGAGAAGCTGATGCAGTTACAACGATTGTGTAATCTAATGCACCGTGCTTACGTAGTGTTTCTACTACGTTACGTACAGTTGATTCTTTTTGTCCGATAGCTACATAGATACAAATCATATCTTCATCTTTTTGATTAATGATTGTATCAAGTGCAACTGCTGTTTTACCTGTTTGACGGTCACCGATGATTAACTCACGTTGACCACGGCCAATTGGTACAAGAGCATCGATCGCTTTAATACCTGTTTGAAGTGGCTCATGAACAGATTTACGATCCATTACACCTGGTGCTGGACTTTCGATTGGACGAGTGTTTGTTGTATTGATTGGGCCTAAACCATCAACTGGTTGACCTAATGGGTTTACAACACGACCGATTAGTTCTTTCCCTACTGGTACTTGCATGATGCGACCAGTACGACGAACTTCGTCACCTTCACGGATTTCTGTGTAAGGTCCTAAAATAATGATACCTACATTGTTTTCTTCTAAGTTTTGTGCTAGCCCCATAACGCCGTTAGAGAACTCTACAAGTTCACCAGCCATAACGTTATCAAGACCATGAGCACGCGCGATACCGTCACCAACTTGGATAACTGTACCAACATCACTAACTTCGATTTCAGACTGATAGTTCTCGATTTGTTGCTTTATCAGTGCGCTAATTTCTTCAGCTCTGATGCTCATGTGCTTCACCCCTATCTATTCTTCATTAATTCACGTTGAATACGTGCTAATTTTCCTTGTAAACTTCCATCATAAATGCGATTTCCAATACGTACTTTAATGCCGCCTAGTAAATCTTCATCTACAACATTTTTCACGCGAATTGCATCTTTTCCCGTTCTCTTTGCAAATGCTTCTGCAACGTTAAGCTTCTCTTCTTCAGATAGAAGACGAGTAGAATACACAGTTGCATCCGCTACGTTACGTTCTTCATTAGCAAGAACAACATATTCATCTGCAATTTCAGGTAAGATTTCAATGCGCTTGTTATCAATTAAAATATATAACGTATTTAAAATAGATTCAGAAACAGATCCGAATACGTTTGCAAGAAACGTTTTCTTCTGCTCTTTTGAAATGTTCGGTTGCGTTAAAAAGCTATGTAGTTCTCCGTTCTTTACATAAACGTTTTGTACAAGGCGTAATTCCTCTTCAAACATTTCTAATACGTGTTTTTCTTTTGCAATTTTAAAAAGAGCGACAGCATAACGTTTTGCTACAATCCCATTGCTCATCGCGCTTCTCCTACTTCTTTAATATAATCGCGAATTAACTTCACTTGATCTTCTTCTTTTAACTCTTTTTCAATTACTTTAGAAGCAATTTGAACAGATAAAGAAGCGACTTGTTCTTGTAAAGCAGCAATCGCTTGCTCTTTTTCGCGTTGAATTTCTTGTACAGCAGATGCTTTAATTGATTCTGCTTCTTCTTTCGCAGCAGCAACAATCACATCTTTTTGATCTACAGCTTGTTTTTTCGCTCTTTCGATTAACTCTTGTGCTTCAACACGCGATTGTTTTAACATTTCACGTTGTTCTTCTACTAATTTCTTCGCTTCAGCGTTACTTCTTTCTGCAGCGTCGATTTCACTAGTAACATGCTCTTCACGTTCTTTCATAATTCCCATTAAAGGACCCCACGCAAATTTGCGTAGCATTACTAATAGAAGTAAGAAAATGAACAATGTATAAGCAATCGTTCCAAATGGAATGGCAGCCCCTAATAATAAAGTTGGCACAAGGATTCACTCCCTTCAAAATATCTAAATTGATCATATGAAAAAAAAAGACATACGTTTCGTTCATAAAGCAATGGCGAAGAAAGTTCAAAAAACACTCTTCGCCATCTATGTAAGGGGAGTCTCCCTTATTTGTTCATTACGATGAAAGCAATAACTACACCGATGATTGGAAGTGCCTCAACTAAAGCAACCCCGATGAACATAATTGTTTGAAGTGCGCCTTTTAATTCTGGTTGACGAGCAACACCTTCGATTGTACGTGATACGATAAGACCGTTACCAATACCTGCACCTAATGCTGATAAACCAATTGCAATTGCAGCTGCGATTACACCTAAACTCATTTAATTTGTCCTCCTTTGTATTATAAAAAAATAAATTTTTTCTTACTTAAATTATATTAATGGTCATGGCTTACTTTATGAGCCATATAAACCATCGTTAACATAACGAAAATAAATGACTGGATTGATCCAACGAATACACTGAATCCCATCCATGCTAACATCGGTACAAGCGCACCTAATGCTCCAAGAACTGATGCTCCGCCTAACTTAGCAAGTAATCCTAACAGGATTTCACCTGCATAAATGTTACCGAACAAACGAAGACCTAACGTTAATGTGTTAGCAAACTCCTCAATAACCTTTAATGGGAATAAGAATTTCATAGGTTGGAAATAACCTTTAACGTATTCTTTCGTACCCTTCATCTTAATTCCATAATAATGGGTGAGGGTAACTACCATCACGGCTAATGTTAATGTAACTGCTGGATCAGACGTTGGTGATCTCCACCATGCAATATGTTCGCCAGCCTCAACTGTTGAATACATGAATGGTAAACCAAGGAAGTTCGATACGATGATAAACATGATAAGCGTAACGCCAAGCGTTAAGAAACGTCCACCTGTTTTCCAGTCCATCGTACTATTGATAATCCCTTTCACGAAGTCAAACACCCATTCCATGAAATTTTGCATTCCTGTTGGGCGAAGAGCTAAGCTGCGAGTTCCTATAACTGCGATTAAGAAAACAATAACTGCTGCTACAGTAACCATCATAACTGATGACAAATCGAACGTTAAACCTAGAAATTCAACTAATTTACCGTGTTCCACTAGTAATTCACCTCTCTTCCCTGCTCTTATACTCTAAATAAAGAAAATCTATGATCATGACAAGATATCCTGTCAGCAATCCTACACCTAAGCCCCACATCGCAATTAACTCTTGATATTTGGCTGCAAATAAAATTAATAACCCAATTGTCGCGAATCTCGAATATGTACTTACCGCTGTTGCCTTAAACTTCACGTTTTCTCCATTCGTTACGCGATCTAACAGCTTGTCTGTTCTACGTGCAATGATGCGCAAACTAAGAAAACTGAAAATCGTTCCGATAATCAGCCCAAGAAATACATCCTTGTAAGAGGTGAATCCCCATCCTAGCACTAGAAGCGCAAGCAAGTAGTACATATATTTCTTTTGTCTTTGGACAAGTCCATGTACGTCTATCATCATTGCTCTCCCGAATAGTAATGTCGAATGAGTCGAATCATTGCGTATACCCCTGTTCCTAATCCTAGTAATAAACCTATAATAAGAAACAATGGAAACGTTCCAACCTTATTATCAATCCACTGCCCACCAAAGATTCCAATAAGAATAGAACCGACTAATTGAGCAAGAATTCCTGACATTAAAGCATAAGCTTTTATATGGCTGCGGTCGTTTTTTTGCAAGGATTCATCCCTCCAATATGTAACCCTCATTCACGATGTGTTAATAATAACTCATTTTTTTGCATAAATCCTATACAAAATAAAAAGTTTACATTTTCGTCACGGAATAGATGTATTTTTGTCACTGAAAGCCCTACCATCTATCCCCGTTGTTAGCATACAATAGGGTATTAACAGTGTCAACGAGAAATCGTAAAAAATCAAAAAATTTGAGTATTAGGCATTTCCTCCCAAAAATGAAAACGTTCCCCTTCTAAATACTGGTTAGAGATATGCAATTTCTAACAGTTTTCTCTTTATAATAGAAGGAAATGTTCACAAGTTTGTCACTATTATATTTTTAAGATATAACGCTTTCCTTCCATAATATAGTGCTCCTTAGACGTAAGACTTCTATATTATATGTGTTGTGTATGCAACTTATGTTGTATACACGTTGCATATTTATCCCCCTCCCCTGCCTGCATACCCGGGACAAAAAAAAGACGAGTAGGGAATCCCCTCTCGTCAGTTGTCTTACTTCGTTCCGAATAAACGGTCACCAGCATCACCAAGACCTGGCACTACATAACCGTGGTCATTTAACTTTTCATCTAATGCTGCTACATAAATATCAACATCAGGATGCTCTTCTTGTACTACTTTTACTCCTTCTGGAGCAGCTACGATACACATTAATTTAATTTGTTTCGCACCGCGTTTTTTTAGAGAGTTAATTGCTTCAGCTGCAGAACCACCTGTTGCTAGCATCGGATCTAGTACGATAAAGTCACGCTCTTCTACATCCGTTGGAAGTTTCACATAGTATTCTACCGGTTGCAATGTTTCAGGGTCACGGTATAAACCAACGTGTCCTACTTTTGCTGCTGGAATTAATTTCAGAATTCCATCAACCATTCCTAAACCTGCACGTAAAATCGGAATTAAACCAAGTTTTTTACCAGCGATCACTTTTGTTGTCGCTTTACTTACAGGCGTTTCAATTTCAATGTCTTTAAGTGGAAGGTCGCGAGTAATTTCGAAAGCCATTAAGCTTGCTACTTCGTCCACTAATTCACGAAAATCTTTCGTACCTGTATTCTTATCGCGAATATATGTAATCTTATGTTGAATTAACGGGTGATCAAATACATACAGTTTTCCCATGTGAATCTCTCCTTTAGATGATATTCATGCGTTTGCACGCTTTTTTACACTATTTACGATTGTAAAGAAAACGCTACTAATATTCAAGGGCAAATTTGGCAAAATCATGATTTTACGATGAATCTATCTAGTATCTTTACCAATAATGGGAGCTGTATCCTTCATTATATCGCCAAAATTTATTCATCATTTGTATACATACTTTAAAAACAATATATGTCCTCAAAAAAAACTGCTAAAACAAGTACGTTTCAGCAGTCTTTTTCAATCTATTATAGATCTGTATACATTGGGAATTTGCTCGTTAACGCTTCTACACGCTTACGTGCTTCTTCTAATGCAGCTTCATTTTCATGATTTTTTAATGTATAAGCAATCAGTGCAGCAATTTCATCCATGTCTTCTAAACCGAAACCACGAGATGTTACAGCTGCCGTACCGATACGTACGCCACTTGTTACAAATGGGCTTGCTGTTTCAAATGGGATTGTATTTTTGTTCACTGTAATACCAACTTCATCTAATACGTGCTCTGCTACTTTACCTGTGATTTCTAAGTTACGAACATCAATCAAGATTAAGTGATTGTCTGTTCCACCAGAAACAAGTGTAAGTCCTTCTTTTTGAAGGCCTTCAGCTAAGCGGTTCGCATTATTAATGATATTTTGTGCATATGTTTTAAAGTCATCTTGAAGCACCTCACCAAATGCAACAGCTTTTGCAGCGATTACATGCATAAGTGGGCCACCTTGAATACCTGGGAAAATTGATTTATCAATTTGTTTTGCAAATTGCTCTTCACATAAAATCATACCACCACGTGGACCACGTAATGTTTTATGTGTTGTTGTTGTAACAAAATGTGCATGTGGTACTGGGTTTGGATGTAAACCAGCAGCTACTAAACCAGCGATATGTGCCATATCAACCATTAAGTATGCGCCCACTTCATCTGCAATCTCACGGAATCGTTTGAAATCGATAACACGAGGGTATGCACTTGCACCTGCTACGATTAATTTTGGTTTATGTTCTTTCGCTTTTGCTAATACATCATCGTAATTAATACGGTGAGAGTCAGCATCCACGCCATATTCTACGAAATTATATTGTACTCCACTGAAGTTAACAGGGCTTCCGTGTGTTAAGTGACCACCATGAGATAAATTCATACCAAGTACTGTATCGCCTTGCTCTAGAATTGTGAAATATACTGCCATGTTCGCTTGTGCACCAGAATGTGGTTGAACATTTACGTGCTCTGCACCGAAAATTTCTTTTACGCGATCACGTGCGATATCTTCTACTACGTCTACGTGTTCACAACCACCGTAGTAACGTTTTCCAGGATATCCTTCAGCATACTTATTCGTTAAAACAGAACCTTGCGCCTCCATTACTGCTTCACTTACGAAGTTCTCCGAAGCGATTAACTCAATCTTTGAACGCTGTCTTCCTAGTTCTGCCTCAATTGCAGCAAATACCTTTTCGTCTTGACGTTTTAAATGATCCACCAAAATCCCCCTTTTCTGAACGAATTACATCAATTCCCAACAGTTTTTTCTTATTTATTCAGAAAAAACGAAAATTCAGGTTGTAATTCTTTCGAACCTTCATGTTTTCAACTACATTCTAACATGACTTTCTATATCATAAAAGAAAAAAAAGACCGAAAATCGGTCTTTTCTTTCTTCTATTATAAAGTCAGACAACATACCTTTTATCCTATGATAAAAAGCTGCTATATGACTTCCTCATTTTTCGCATTTAACGGCAAGTAATCGTTTCTTCCTCCGCTGCATAAACAGCACGTGCTCCACCTATTAGTTTTCCACGTGTTTTCGCCATCGTTACATGTGCATTTCCAATTTCCTTCAAACTTGTACGAACTGGAACAGCTACATGCTTTAAATGCATACCAATAAATGTATCACCAATATCCATTCCAGCATCCGCTTTAATAAATTCAACTACTACCGGATCTTTCAAATTGTGATACGCATATGTCCCCAATGCACCACCTGCTGATCTAACAGGCGTAACTGTTACAATTTCAAATTGATATTTTATCGCTACTTCTCTCTCAACTACTAAAGCACGGTTTAAATGCTCACAACATTGGAACGCTAACTCAATACCTGTTTGCTCTTGAAATTGTTTTAACTCAGAAAAAATCGCCTCTGCTACTTCCATCGTTCCTGATGTTCCAATTCTTTCTCCTAGCACTTCGCTCGTGCTACACCCCACTACAAAAATTTGACCACTTTGCAATGAAGCTTGTTCTTGGAAATCAGAAAGCGATATTTGTAGCTGTTCTCTTACCTTTACGATTTCTGTCATTACGCCTCTTCCTTTCACAGGTTGGTTCACCAAATTATATTTCACACTACTGATAGTTAGAATCTATTACTTTGTTTCGTATGTTTTAATTTTTCCTACGCGGTTTTCGTGACGACCACCTTCATAGTCAGTTGTTAACCAAATTTTTGCGATATCACGCGCTAGACCAGCACCAATTACACGCTCGCCCATTGCTAGCATGTTAGTGTCATTATGCTCTCTCGTTGCTTTCGCACTGAAAGTATCATGAACTAACGCACAACGAATACCGTTTACTTTGTTTGCCGCGATTGACATACCGATGCCTGTCCCACAAACTAAAATACCACGATCTACTTCACCATTTGCTACCATTTCCGCTGCTGGAAATGCAAAATCAGGGTAATCAACTGAACCAGCTTCACATTCACAACCTAAATCAATATATTCAATATTTAATTCTTCTAATAAACTTACAAGTTCTTTACGGATATTCATACCGCCGTGATCAGATGCTATTACTACTTTCATTTTTACCCCTCCAAAGTTTCAATCAATTATCTTCATTTCACACTCGCTACCTCAATAGGACGAAGTGATCTCCAATATCGTATTATACACGAAACATCAACCCTCTGAATGTTTTTTCAGTAAAGTTTGTACAAGTTTTTCCATCTCATCTAACGTTTCTTTATAAATAGAAAGCGATCCTCCAAAAGGATCTGAAATGTCTTTACCTATACCTTCAGTGAGTCCATATAATGTATTCAATTTCTTTTCAACACTCGGATAGTGACCAAGTACAATTTGCTTATGATTTTCTGTCATCGTTACGACAATATCAGCCCAATCAAGCAAAGCTTCATTTACCTGCTGCGCGGCATGATCGATTGAAATTCCTTTTTCAGCTAAAGCTTCCTTCGCATATATCGATGCATCGCTTCCAGGATAGGCGAAAACACCAGCAGATTGCACTTCAAACTTATCTCCTCCATGATGACGAAGTAACGCCTCAGCCATCGGACTACGACATGTATTGCCAGTGCAAACAAATAACACTCGTTTCATCCAAACCCACCCCTTATATTGTATCTTTTCCCTTTAATAATAGCTTACATTAGGATGGAACAAAAGAAATGTGAATATACAAAAGGCGCATTTTTCTAAGAAAAATGCGCCTATCCACATATATGTGAAACCCTATTTCCAAGTGCCTAGAGTATTTTAACATACCTACTAAACATACAACAAAAAATAAGGAATCCATTTCATATGAAACGGATTCCTTTTATACAACAATTATTTCATTGTAACTTTCATTACTTCTGTTGAACCTTTTGTAGCTGTTACACCTACAGTTGTTTTAATAGACTCAGCTGCATCTGTGTTTGTAATAACGATTGGAGTAATCGTGCTTTTCGCTTTTTCACGGATTAATTCTAAGTCGAATGAGATTAATTTATCTCCAGCTTTTACAGCTTGTCCTTCAGAAACGTGAGCTTCGAAACCTTCGCCTTCCATTTTTACAGTTTCTAATCCAACGTGGATTAAAATTTCTGTACCGTTTTTCGCTTTAATTCCGATAGCATGTTTCGTGTGGAATAATTGTACGATTTCACCATCAACTGGAGATACAACTACACCTTCAGTAGGATCGATTGCAACACCGTCACCCATCATACGACCAGCGAATACTGGATCTGGTACTTCTTCAATATTTTTCACTGCTCCAGTTAATGGAGCTACAATTGTTTCTTCATTTGTTTTTGAACCAAGACCGAATAATTTTTTAAACATAGGATAGTCCTCCTTATAATTTACCTAAAAGTTTATAGGGCAATCCCTAGTAAAGCTCGGGATACATGTAAGACTTCATACTTCGAATATTATACTGTAAAAACGCTTTCGAAATAAATTACGTCATTACTAATAGACTCTTATTGTAGCGCTTCACAAAATTCCAGTCAATTCTGATTGTCTGAATAACAATAAGAAGTTAACTTCTACTTATATTTTCTCTTTTTTCGCCCAACTTGTCTAGAGGTCTTTACTACATTTTATTTTTTGTCGTTAATTTGTAAAATTTAATTCAAACTTTTTTCGAAATTAACTTGACTAAAGTAAGTAACTATTTTATTATTACTTACATAAGGTAAGTTAATAAACTTTTAGGAGGTTTTCAAAAATGATGGATTTCGGTCTTCTTATTATTCGTCTTATTATAGGAATTACATTCATGGGTCATGGTGCTCAAAAATTATTCGGTTGGTTCGGTGGTTATGGCTTAAAAGGAACAGGCGGTTGGATGGAATCAATCGGTTTACGCCCTGGTGTATTTATGGCATTTATGGCTGGTGCAACTGAATTACTAGGTGGTTTCTTATTCGCATCAGGTATTTTCACTGTAATTGGTTCATTATTTATTGTTGGAACAATGTTAATGGCAATCTTCACTGTTCACGGAAAAAATGGTTACTGGGTAACACAAGACGGATTTGAATATAATTTAATGTTAATCGCTGTCGCTGTTGGTGTCGCTTTAATCGGGCCTGGC
The DNA here is from genome assembly GCF_016483245.1 of Bacillus cereus group sp. N31. Taxonomy (NCBI): domain Bacteria; kingdom Bacillati; phylum Bacillota; class Bacilli; order Caryophanales; family Bacillaceae; genus Bacillus; species Bacillus cereus group sp. N31. The sequence continues at coordinate 118,805 of NZ_JAEHCH010000013.1, forward strand.
GCATACGTTTTACTTTAATATTTATCTCAATTTCAAGATGTTTACTTAAAAAGAGATTACTTCAGTATAATTGAGGTAATCTCTTTTTTACATCATTAAAAAAATATTATTTCCAGCAGGAGTTTCCCACTAACATCTTGTAAACAAACAATAAGTCGTCATATTCAGAAGGGAGATTTTAAACATGTTATCAATTAATCCAAATGAACAAACGGAAAAAGAGAATTACAAATTATTAACGGGCAGCATTATTCCACGTCCCGTCGCATTCGTTACTTCTATAACAAAAGACGGTGTATTAAATGGAGCGCCTTATAGTTATTTCAATATTGTTGCTGCTAATCCACCACTTATTTCAGTTTCTGTACAACGAAAAGCAGGAACACCGAAAGATACTTCCCGAAACGCAATGGAACAAGGAGAGTTTGTTGTACATATTTCTGACGAATCTTACATAGAAGCGATTAATGAAACAGCAGCTAACCTTCCGCCAAACGAGAGTGAAATCGAACTAGCAAAACTAACACCAATTAAAAGTGACGTCATCTCTGTTCCAGGTGTGAAAGAAGCGAACATTCGAATGGAATGCGTACTAGAACGCGCAATCCCTCTTGGCGGAACGGAAGACTCACCAGCTTGCGATCTACTAATCGGACGCATCGTTCGTTTCCACGTCGCAGAACACCTATATGAAAAAGGCCGCATTCACGCAGAAGGACTAAAACCAGTAAGCCGTCTAGCAGGACACAACTATGCAAAATTAGGAGAACAATTTGAATTAGTTAGGCCAATCTAAAAGTGGAAGTGGCCCGTTTAGCTTTGACCAGCTAAGGTTCTCTCGCACAAAAGGTGCTTTTTACCTTTAGTAGCGGAGGTTCTTAGATGCGAAGAGCTGGCCACTGGAACTGGATATATCTAAAAGTGGAAGCGGCTCGCTCAGAATGGGAGAGGGATGGAGCTTCTGACGTAGAGGCGCTTTTTGCCTCGCAGGAAGACGCGAAGCCACCGACCATTCTAGCCGCTGGAGCTGGATATATCTAAAAGCGAAGGTAACTTAATTACCTCCATCAATCAAACATAAAATCCCCTGCTAAATAGCAGGGGATTTTATCATTGTAATTCTTCCTTCTTTTCCTCTAAAGCAGGCAATTTCTCTTTTTTCGGTTTCCCAAGCTTAATTACTAGGAAATATAGGGAAAGCAATGTAATAAGAAAAACAATTAAAAAAGGGTATGGAGAATAAAAAGTACGCGCTGCCTCAGTCTTCCCCGCAACAAACTTCAATGACTCAATATCTAAAAACTCAGCAAACATTTGTACACCGAGCATACTAAACCAAAAAACAAAAAAACTAATAATAATACCAAAAACTTGCTTCAATCTCGTCATTCATCTCATCCTTTCTATATCTGTAATTTTTAGTGCAATAAATATAGTACAAACAAAATATGCACAGAAAGGAACCATCTCACCATTCACGAATTAACTTAATCCAACCTAACATCGAAATTTGCAAAATAATACCCCAAATTATAAGTCTTCTTAGCCATCGAGGAAAGAAGGTTAAAAACTTAACATACCATTCCAATAGCGTGTTCATAATTCCCTCCTACATAAAATTATATAGGAAAAAGGATATATAATCCAAATCCAACCAGAATGATACCACCTACTATCTCACCATATGTACCGAGTATACCTTTCGCATGTCTACCAATTAATAAACCAAACCACGCTAATAACATGCTAATAAATCCAAAAAGTAATATTGTAATGATCGTCTGTGCTCCGTAAATACCAAGACTAAGGCCTACCGAAAAGCTATCTATACTGACGCCAAATGCAAATACAAATAAACTAATTCCAATAGGAGCTGTTCTAGTCTCTTCATTTTCTAAAATAGACGAATATACGATATAAAACCCTAGCCCAATTAATAAAATAGCACCTGCAAAATGTGCAATGTCCCCATACTTCTCTGATAAAAAACGACCTAATACCATTCCTATAAATGGCATGATAATATGAAAAATCCCTATCGTCATACCGATATACAGGATTTGTCTTAACTTTAAGGTCATCATCCCCATACCAAGACTCACCGAGAACGCATCCATCCCTAAGGCGAATGCCATAATTATTAAAGGTATTAGCTGTTCAAACGTCATTCATGTCCCTCCTCGGACGTGCTACTTCAAAATATGCTTATCCGAGGAGAAATATTCTGTTTGCTAATCGTACCTTATCATTCAGTAATAATATGATGTCCTGCTGCTTTTGTTAAGCGATTCATAATTGCATTCCCTATTCCGTCATTCGGGAACGACTCACTAAAAATAACATCCACTTCACTTGCATCAAACGTTCTAAGTACATCATATAATTTGGTCGCAACGCTAGCTAAATCACTTCGCATACCACAAGATAATACGACATCTGCACTATATACATGCTGATACTCTTCTGTCGTTAATACACCTACTTTAAATCCTTCTTCCTTCTTCTTATCCACAAGACGCTGAATAAACTCACGTGATCCTTCAACAATACTAAGTGGCGCTTTCGGTGCATAATGTGTATATTTCATTCCAGGTGATTTCGGTTTTTCCTTCTCATCCTTTAAAGCTGGATCTAAAGAAACAGTACCTATTACTGCTTCCAATTGTTCTTTCGTAATCCCGCCTGGACGTAAAATTGTTGGAATCTCACTTGTACAATCGATTACAGTTGATTCAACGCCTACTCCCGTTGCCCCACCATCAACAATACCTGCAATCTTTCCATTCAAATCTTCATATACGTGAGAAGCTAATGTCGGGCTTGGACGCCCTGAACGATTCGCACTCGGTGCTGCAACCGGTACATTCGCCTCCTCAATAAGAGCGAGCGCTACTGGATGATCCGGCATTCTTACTCCAACCGTATTAAGACCTGCCGTCACCTTCTCAGAAATACCTTCTTTTCTTGGCAAAATAATCGTTAATGGTCCTGGCCAAAAGTGTTCCATTAACTTCTCCGCAACCGGTGGAATTTCATTTACAATCCCATCTAACTGAGATTTTGTACCTATGTGAACAATAAGTGGATTATCACTTGGTCTCCCTTTTGCTTCAAAAATTTTCGCAATTGCTTCATCATTCATCGCGTTTGCACCTAGCCCATATACCGTTTCCGTAGGGAAGGCAACCGCTTCGTTTTCTCTTAATAGTCTTGCTGCTTCTTGTAACTGTGGATAATATTTTTTTCTTTCCACAACATTATCCACAACCCACATATTTGTGTGCATTTTTTTCCACGTCCTTTTCTACCCTGAAATACTTGTCTATTTTTAGTTTACTATGAGATTTATCCAAAAGACAAACAAGGTTTATCCACAAAATGTGGATAAACCTAATTAATCCGTGGATAACTTTGTGAATAGCTGACAATTTAGTATTATTGCATTCGGCTCTTTTATATTTTTACAAAAGTGTTCTAGCTGTCGAATTCCCTCTGGCACTTTCTCTCTCTCTATAGTGACAAAGTCAAAAAACTGAAAGATTGTTATAGATTGTGGATGATTTGTTAGTAAGTACAATTGTCGAATATTTTTTTCTTTCATATACTGCAAAAACATTTCAAAAAAATATAAGAAAGTCTGTTTATCCACATGAGGTGTGAATAAACAAGAACGAATAAGTGCATTTTCTTCACTTTGTTCATATCCAATTACAGCTCGTATTTCTTCCGCCTCTTCCAAAATCATAAATTGTGCGTATAACTCATTTATTTTATCATCTTTTTTATTAGCTTGTCCGAAAAAAGAATGTAATCTTTCTACATCCTCTTTCGTAGCAAAATACACTTTCTTCATAATAAATCCCTCCTCATCTTTATATATGAGAAGGGACTTGTTAATAGTACTATTTAGAAAATAAAGATGTAAAAGCTTCTACAATAAATAATTTAACTTCTGGCTTTTTTTCTTCCTCTTCTACTTGTACATACTCATTTTGTTTTTCTTGCTTTTTCTCCACAGGATTCTCCACTTTTTCCACTGTTTTTGTTTCTTCTTTACTTACAGGCTGTTCTTCTACTTTTATTTCACTTTTTACTACTTTCTTTTCAGAAGCTGTTACCTTTTTTGCTACTTCCTGTTTTACAACTTTCTTTTCCTTCACCTTATCCTCTTCTATCTTTGGTGAATCGACTATATCCCCTTCAGCTTGTTCCACTTGATCTTCTTCAGGAGATTCAGCCTTCACAACATGCTCTTCTTTTCTTACAGCTGTACCACTTGAAAAATCTAAGAAACACATTGGAGGAAATAACACACACCACCAATTCGCCCCTTCACCTTTTCCAATTGTAATGAGTACCGCTTCATATTCTCCTGCTGGATAAATAAAATTCCCATATACCTTTGTAGGAAACTTTACATTCTTACCAAATTTCACTTGGAATGACTCTGTACTGCCTTCCTTTTTTAGCGTGTTTTTCACTGTTTTTTCGATTTCTGGAATATGACTTTGAATTACCTTTCGCGCCTCTTCAAATGACGTTAAATCTGCTACCCATTCATCAATTTGCGCTTTTACTTCATCGCGTACTTTACGCTTTAACGCCTGATCTTTATCTGAATCACTATTTGCTAAAATTCTTAATCGAACGGCCTCTTTCGGAATAACAGAAGGCCCTTTCGCATCAGCTTTCATATATCCAAACTGCACAAGTAACTGTGCACCAATTAATAATAGAAGAAGATAAGCAATAACTTGTTTTTTCATTTCCTCCACCGTCCCCTCTACAAACAGTGTGGACAGACTTTCATCTTTCTAAACTATTAAATTCAAAATCTATATGAATTTTCCCCACAAAAAAATAGAGTAAGGCGTGAACCTTACTCCATCTCTGCAAATACCATACGATCTTTTCCGTTAATATCAAAAACAACTTCAACATGAGCATGCGGAAAGGCTTGTTGTAACAATTCCTTTACATCCTCACCTTGCCCTACTCCAATTTCAAATGCCACAATTGCTTTCTTCTGCAACACGTTCGGCAATTCTTCCATAAAACGGCGATAGAAATCTAATCCATCTTCACCGCCAACAAGTGCTCTCTTTGGTTCATGCTCTTTCACAACAGGAGAAAGACCACGCCAATCCTCTTCTGGTATATATGGAGGGTTTGAAACGACAACATCTAACTTTTGATCTATTTTATAAAATGGTGACAATAAATCACCGTGATAGAACGTTATTTCTGCACCCAAAAATTTTGCATTTTCTTTTGCAACTTCAATCGATTCTCTTGCAATATCTACCGTATACACATGAAGATTTTTATTTTCTAAAGCGAGCGTAATAGAAATTGCTCCACTACCTGTACCAATATCCGCTACATGAAGTTTCTCATTACCAAAGTGACGCTCAATTCGCTCTAGCACTCCTACTATAAGCTCTTCCGTTTCATGCCTTGGTATTAATACTTCTTCATTCACAAAAAACGAGCGTCCATAAAACATTTCATAACCGAGCATATATTGGATTGGAATACCTTTCACGTGCTTGTGGATAAATTCCGCAAAACTTTTCTCTTGTTCCGCGGTTATCTCTTCACGCATATTCATGAGCATTCCTGTTCTGTTCGTCTTTAATACATGACAAAGGACAAGTTCTCCCGCATTTTCATCTCGTCCATTTTCCTGTAAAAAAGAAGAAGCCCATTTCAGGGCTTCATAGACACGCATTACTCAGCTGCCTCCATCTTTTGCGCCTGATCTTCCATCACTAAGGCATTGATGAAATCATCTAACTTACCTTGTAGGATTTGATCTAGCTTTTGAATCGTTAAGCCGATTCGATGGTCAGTTACACGGTTTTGCGGGAAGTTATACGTACGAATACGCTCTGAACGGTCTCCCGTACCAACAGCTTGTTTACGGTTTTGATCGTACTCAGCTTGCGCTTCTTGTCTGAATTTATCATAAACACGTGCACGTAATACTTTCATTGCTTTTTCTTTATTCTTAATCTGTGATTTCTCATCCTGACAAGATACAACTACACCAGTCGGTAAATGCGTTAAACGTACCGCTGACATCGTTGTATTAACACTCTGTCCACCAGGACCACTAGAAGCAAATGTATCAACACGAACATCTTTTTCATGAATAGTAATTTCTACTTCTTCTGCCTCTGGTAATACAGCTACAGTTGCTGTAGATGTATGAATACGTCCACCAGATTCCGTTTCAGGAACACGTTGTACACGGTGAGCACCATTCTCGAATTTCAGCTTCGCGAAAGCACCTTTACCGTTAATCATAAAGATAATCTCTTTATATCCACCTAACTCTGTATAGCTCGCTTCGATAATTTCAGTTTTCCAACCTTGCACCTCAGCATAACGGCTATACATACGATATAAATCACCAGCAAATAAAGCTGCCTCATCACCACCAGCAGCACCACGAACCTCCACGATAACGTTTTTATCATCATTAGGGTCTTTTGGAACAAGTAAAATTTTCAGACGTTCTGATAATGTTTTCTCTTGTCCTTCTAATTCAGAGACTTCTTCCTTAACCATTTCACGCATATCAGCGTCTAACTTATCTTCTAACATTGCTTTTGCATCTCGTAATTGCTCACGAACATCTTTATACTCACGGTACACCTCTACCGTTTCTTGCATATCAGATTGTTCTTTTGAATACTCACGAAGCTTATTTGTATCGCTAATAACCTCTGGGTCACTTAACAATTCATTTAACTTCTCATAACGATCTTCTACAGCTTGCAAACGATCTAACACATCATTCACCTCTACATCCTAGTATCTAATACAAATAGTATATGGTACTTACTCAAAAAAACGCAAATTATATTTAAAAGTAGCGGTGGCTCTTTCAGCTCTGACCAACTAAGGTTCTTTCGACCTAAAGGTGCTTTTTACCTTTCGGGCGGAAGGTTCTTAGATGCGAAGAGCTAGCCACCAGAACTAGATATATTTAAAAGCGCAAGCGGCTTGCACCACTCATTCTCTCTATTTTGAAAAAAACCCGCCCTACAAAGCGAGTTTTACTTATTTTTGTTTGCAGGAACTGCATGACAATGACGACAACGTGGTTCGTACGATTCTGAAGCTCCAACTAAAATAATCGGATCATTAAATGCCGCCGGCTCTCCATCAATTAATCGTTGTGTACGACTTGCCGGAGATCCACATGCAGAACATACTGCTTGCAGTTTTGTTACGTGTTCAGCAATCGCCATCAGCTGAGGAACTTGTCCAAATGGTAGACCACGGAAATCTTGGTCTAAACCAGCTACAATGACACGATAGCCACGATTTGCCAATACTTGCACCACTTCCACAATGTCCCCATCAAAAAATTGCACCTCATCGATTGCAATAACATCCAACTCTTCTGTAATATGTTCAAATATATCCTTTGAAGCTGAAACAGGAACTGCTTTTACCTTTAATCCGTTATGTGATACAACATCTTCTTCACTATAACGATTATCAATACATGGTTTAAATACAATTGCATGTTGTTTCGCAAATTGCGTGCGGCGCACACGGCGGATTAGCTCTTCTGATTTACCAGAAAACATACTACCGCAAATCACTTCAATCCAGCCATTTTGATTTATTAAGTACATGAAGCTCTCCTTTCATCTACTTTTTAGTTAAAAGTAGGGTAAAGGTATAATATTTTCGCAAAAAAAACAGACAAGCGAATACATACACTTGCCTGTTTTATGTTTTTATTACTTGATACCGTATTTCTTATTGAAGCGATCAACGCGTCCGTCTGCAGTAGCAAACTTCTGACGTCCAGTGTAGAATGGGTGAGAATCAGAACTGATCTCAACTTTTAGTAATGGATAAGTGTTACCATCTTCCCACTCAACAGTTTCGCTAGAGCCTTTAGTAGACCCGCTTAAGAATTTGAAGCCTGTGTTTGTGTCCATGAATACAACTTTCTTGTAATCTGGGTGAATTCCTGCTTTCATTCTTTTCATCTCCTTCCGCCCTGAATCATTTTCGAAACAGAGTTTTTCATCTTCAGCTGCATACACAACTATATTGATGAAACACATATGATGAAATTATAACAAGGCTAACTTCATTTTGCAACTACCTGTTTTTGTCTTTTTAAATTAAAAGTGGAGACGGCTCGTTCAGCTCTGACTGGCTAAGGTTCTCCCACTTACTTCTCCCTTTAACATCACCTAAAAAACATAAAAAAACTCGCTTACTACGAAATAAGCGAGTCCCAATCTTTTCCCTTTACTTAGTTGTTACATACCTTTTTGAGTCTGCAACAATGTTTTGTAAAAATTCTTCATTTGTCTTTGTTTGACGAAGTTTACGTAAGAAACCTTCAACGAAGTCTGGTGTATCACGCATTGTTTTACGAATACCCCACAACTTGTCTAAATGCTCTTTCGGAATTAATAGATCTTCTTTACGCGTACCAGAACGACGAATATCAATCGCTGGGAAGATACGACGCTCAGCTAATGAGCGATCTAAGTGAAGTTCCATATTTCCAGTTCCTTTAAATTCCTCGTAAATTACATCGTCCATACGAGACCCTGTATCAACAAGCGCTGTTGCTAAAATCGTTAAGCTACCGCCCTCTTCAATATTACGCGCAGCCCCAAAGAAACGCTTCGGTCTATGGAAAGCCGCTGGGTCGATACCACCCGATAATGTTCTACCACTTGGGGGAATAACGAGGTTGTAAGCTCGCGCTAAACGGGTAATACTATCCATTAAAATGATAACGTCTTTTTTGTGCTCTACAAGACGCATTGCACGTTCTAACACAAGTTCAGCTACTTTAATATGATTTTCTGGTACTTCATCAAAAGTAGAACTTACAACATCGCCCTTAACAGAACGTTCAATGTCTGTTACTTCCTCTGGACGCTCATCAATTAGAAGCACAATTAATTCTGCTTCTGGATGATTTGTTGTAACACTGTGTGCAATTTCTTTTAATAGACTTGTTTTACCCGCCTTTGGAGGCGCAACAATTAAACCACGTTGTCCAAATCCAACTGGTGCGATTAAATCCATGATGCGTGTCGGTAACTTTTTCGGTTCCGTTTCCAATTTCATTTGGCGATCTGGGTATAATGGTGTTAATGCAGGGAAATGCACACGCTCTTTTGCTGACTCTGGATCATCTCCGTTTACAGCTTCAACTTGTAATAATCCAAAATAGCGTTCATTTTCTTTCGGAGGTCGTACTTTACCAGAAACCTTATCTCCATTACGTAAATCGAAACGACGAATTTGCGAAGCTGAGATATAAATATCTTCTGAGCTTGGAGAATAGTTGATAGGACGTAGGAATCCAAATCCTTCTGATTGAATAATTTCTAATACGCCTTCCATGAAAAAGAAACCTTCTTTTTCTGCTCGAGCTTTTAAAATGGCGAAGATTAATTCTTTTTTCGTTAATTTGCTATAATACGAAATCTTAAATTCTTTCGCAAGCTCGTATAACTCTTTTAATTTCATGTTTTCTAATGCTGCAATTGACAAATTCATTCAGACACCACACTTTAACGTTATTCTCTTTTCACATGGGTAAAGGGAAAAAATACGGAAGGCAAATAATTAATAATGAAAGGCAATAAGTTCAAGTAGGGTAATATTCACTATTGTAACCCTTTTATCTAGTTTTAATCAATACGTTGGGACACAAATACAATAAGCGAAGACAAGAAAATTTGTCTTCGCTTATTATTTAATCTAGTTTTAACAACTAGAATGGTCGGTAGCTTTGCTTCTTCCATTCTGAACGAGCCACTTGCACTTTTTATTTAATAACCAAGTTCGGTTTTTTATTTAAACTATGGCGTCCGTCTACGAAACGTACTGTACCTGATTTTGCACGCATAACAAGAGATTGTGTTGTTCCAACGCTACCTTTAAATTGAACGCCTCGTAACAATTCTCCGTCTGTTACACCTGTTGCTGCAAAGATTGCATCGTCACCCTTTACTAAGTCTTCCATACGAAGAATACGATTTATATCTTCAATACCCATTTTTTTACAACGAGATAATTCAGCTTCATTTTGAGGAAGAAGCTTTCCGTGGATTTCTCCACCTAAACATTTTAATGCGACAGCTGCTAATACTCCTTCAGGAGCCCCACCAGAACCGAATAAAATATCTACACCTGTACGGTCAAATGCTGTATTGATTGCTCCAGCTACATCTCCATCGTTAATCAATTTAATACGAGCACCAGCTTTACGAATTTCTTCGATAATTGCTTGATGACGTGGACGGTTTAAAACTGTTGCTACAACATCTTCAATATCCTTGTTTTTTGCTTTCGCAACTGCACGTAAGTTATCAATAATAGGTGCATCAATATCAACGGCTCCAACTGCTTCTGGACCAACCGCGATTTTATCCATGTACATGTCAGGAGCATGTAACAAATTACCATGATCTGCAATTGCAATAACGGCAAGTGCATTCCATCCGCCAGCTGCTACAATGTTTGTCCCTTCTAAAGGATCAACTGCAACGTCTACGCGCGGGCCATACCCTGTACCTAATTTCTCTCCGATATACAGCATTGGCGCTTCATCCATCTCACCTTCACCAATTACAACTGTACCTTTCATCGGAATTGTATCAAATACATCACGCATAGCTGACGTTGCTGCACCGTCTGCTTCATCCTTTTTCCCGCGTCCCATCCAACGCGCTGATGATAATGCTGCAGCCTCTGTTACACGTACTAACTCCATAGATAAACTTCTTTCCACGATAATCCCTCTCCTTTAAGCCTTTATATTTCTGCCGTATTTTGTGAACTTTATTTTTCTATAAAGTGTACTTCCGCAAATAGTGATACTTCGCTCCCCACTTGTGGAAGTATCACTTATGCGTTCTTCATCTCTTCAATTTCTTGCTCTGTCATTTGTTCTCGCCAAATGTTTGCACCAAGCCCTTTAAGCTTGTCTACTATATTTTCATAACCTCGATCAATATGCTCAAGTCCGGTTACTTCTGTAATTCCATCCGCCATTAATCCTGCAATAACAAGCGAAGCCCCAGCTCGTAAGTCACTCGCCTTTACTTTTGCACCTTGTAATAAAACAGGACCAGTTACAATTGCCGAACGACCTTCTACTTTAATTTGTGCATTCATACGACGTAATTCATCAATATGTTTGAAACGAGCACCGTAAATTGTATCCGTTACAACTCCCGTCCCGTGCGCCTTTGTTAAAAGCGTCGTAAACGGCTGTTGTAAATCTGTTGCGAAACCTGGATATACAAGCGTTTTTATATCAACTACTTTTAACCTTCTATTACCGTTCACTGTAATTTGATCATCGTTCGTTTCAACTTGAACACCAGCTTCTCTTAGCTTTGCAGTAACTGACTCTAAATGCTGAGGAATAACATTATCAACTGTTACTTCTCCTCCTGATGCCGCTCCTAAAATCATATACGTACCAGCCTCAATACGATCTGGAATGATAGTATGGTGACAACCATGCAGTGAGTCCACACCATCAATTCGGATTACATCTGTACCAGCACCTTTAATGCGTGCTCCCATGCTTGTTAACAATGTAGCTACATCAATAATCTCGGGTTCTTTCGCTGCATTTTCAATAACAGTTCTACCTTTCGCTCGGACAGCTGCTAGCATAATATTAATCGTAGCCCCTACACTAACAACGTCTAAATAAATACGTGCCCCGCGCAATTCATCTGCTCTTAAATAGATAGCACCTTGTTCATTCGTAACATGTGCACCTAACGCTTCAAACCCTTTAATATGCTGATCAATCGGCCTCGGTCCTAAATGACATCCACCTGGAAGCCCAATAACAGCTTTTTTAAAACGACCAAGCATCGCACCCATTAAATAATAAGAAGCACGCAACTTTTTCACTTTTCCATTTGGTAAAGGCATCGCAACCATGTTAGAAGGATCGACTACCATCTCTTCCTCCTGCCCATATGTTACTTTCCCTCCAATTTCCTCTAGTAAGTCTCCTAACATTTTCACATCCGAAATATTAGGAACTCCACCAATGGTTACTGGAGTATCTGCTAAAATTGTCGCTGGAATTAGTGCAACAGCGCTGTTTTTCGCACCACTCACTCGAATTGTTCCATTTAAAGCTCTTCCGCCTTCAATTAGCAATTTTTCCATATTGAGCTCCCTTCTTGTGAATGTATTTACCTTCTAAATTCTTTATAAAAAGAATTAGAAGATTCCCCTTAACAATCTCAATCACTCTTTCCATCCCAAAACTCAATAAATAGGAAACCATTATCTCCATTTCTCCTATATTCCGAATAGATAAAGATTAACTATTCATCGAGCAAAATTTATCAATTTAGATACGTTATCACATTTATTAATAGGACTATGCACATTATTTTCTATTTCAAAAACGAAATGATAAAAATCTTTAGACTTGTTCACGCTTTCATTATACAACGAAAGGAAACCGTCTAAAAGACTAGACGGTTTCCAAAACGGAATTTTATTCTTACGCTTTACCGTTAGAACCGAATTCGCGAATTTTACCAGCAACAGTTGCTTTGATAGCTTCGCGGCCAGGTCCAATATATTTACGAGGATCGTAAACTTCTTGATCTTTGTTTAATGCTTCACGAACAGCTTTTGTAAACTCAATTTGGTTCTCAGTGTTTACGTTAATTTTTGAAGTACCTAAAGAAATAGCTTTTACGATATCAGCAGTTGGGATACCAGTACCACCGTGTAATACTAAAGGTACGCCAGTGAAGTCGCGAACTTGCTCCATTTCTGCGAATCCTAAGTTAGGCTCACCTTTGTAAGGACCGTGTACAGAACCTAAAGCTGGAGCTAGGCAGTCGATGCCAGTTGCTTCAACAAGGTGCTTACACTCTGCAGGATCAGCGTAAATTACGCCTTCAGCGATGATATCATCTTCTTGTCCGCCAACTGTTCCAAGCTCAGCTTCAACAGATACGTTACGAGCGTGTGCGTATTCTACCACTTTTTTAGTAGTTTCAACGTTTTCTTCGAATGGGTGGTGAGAAGCGTCAATCATTACAGATGTGAAACCTGCATCGATTGCTTCTTTACATTTTTCGAAGCTTGAACCATGGTCAAGGTGAATCGCTACAGGAACAGTAATGTTCATTTCTTCGATTAAAGCTTTAACCATAGCTACAACTGTTTTGAAACCAGTCATATGACGAGCTGCACCCTCAGATACGCCTAGGATTACAGGAGATTTTTCTTCTTCCGCAGCAGCTAAGATAGCTTGAGTCCACTCTAAGTTGTTCATGTTGAATTGACCAACTGCGTATTTTCCTTCTAGTGCTTTGTTTAGCATTTCTTTCATAGAAACTAAAGGCATGGTGAATCCTCCTAAAAAACGTTTTTTGTATCCGATAAATTCTTATCGCTGGTAGTATGACCAGAATAAGGTAAAATATGTATATTTACATACCGGACTTTTTTCTACACTCAATAGGATAACAACTTGTACTCAAAAACTCAACTGTATTCACCTGCTCAATAGTCCATGTAAACGCTTTTTTCCATATTTTTTATAAAAAATTCATTTTTTACGCCTCTACAGCAAGCTCATTTCTCACCGCTTGACGAATTTCATCAATATCAAATGGTTTAGCAAAGTGCATTAAAGCTCCTAAATCTTTTGCCTCTTGGATCATATCAAGCTCTCCATAAGCAGTCATTAAAATTACTTTAATACTCTCATCAATTTCTTTTACATGCTTTAAAATCTCTATACCATCCATACCTGGAATTTTCATATCTAACACAACTAAATCTGGATTATCTTTTTTCACGATATCTAAAGCTTGAAATCCATTCGCTGCTTGGAACGTCTGATAACCTTCTTTTTGGAACACTTCATGTAATAACACACGAATGCCATATTGATCATCAACGATTAAAATTTTCCCTTCCATAACTCCCAACCTTTCTGTATAAATACAAGATTTAAAGCTTCTTATATCTTAACGATTTATTTTCGCTATTCTTTGGCAAATTCCTTCCTATTCTTTCTTATTTTACCGTTTCCTTTTTTGTTATGCTACCCTACGATTTCACCTTTCTAAAAAAATACACTATAATGAAAGCCGGCGAACACGTACGAAGGGAGTAACATTATGTTAAAAATTTTTTCGACTCAATTAAGTGGTTATTTCTCCAGAGTTTCTCAAAAAGAGGAAATGAATATAGAAGATAGCGCTCGTCTACTTGCTCAAGCATTAGTTGGCGATGGCTTCATTTATTTACATGGTACAAATGAAATGGATGGCGTTGTTGCTGAAGCACTATTCGGTACTGAACCAATGCAGCAAGCGAAACGTTTATTTGAAAATGATAAAGAAGCAGAAGTAACTTCTGCAGACCGTGTACTTCTTATTAGCCGTTTTTCAACAGATGAAGAAGCGGTAAGTATTGCAAAAAAACTTCAAGAAGAAGGCCACTCTATCGTTGGAATCTCTGCTATTCAAGAAGGTATTGAATCACTGGAACAATATACAGATGTACATATTGATACAAAACTGTTAAAAGGTCTTATTCCAGACGATGAAGGTAATCGCTACGGATTCCCAAGTTTAATGATAGCCTTATTTGCTTATCACGGATTGAAATTTACAATTGATGAAATGTTAAACGAATATTAAAAAAAGCGCCCTATTTCAGGCGCTTTTTTATTACTTGCTCTCTTTATTCGTAATAGAAGCACTTACGAAATCATGGAACAATGGTTGTGGACGGTTTGGACGAGATACAAGTTCTGGGTGGAACTGTGCTGCCACGAACCAAGGATGATCTTTTAATTCAATGATTTCAACTAGGCGACCGTCTGGGCTTGTACCAGAGAATACAAATCCTGCTTTTTCCATATCCGGACGGAATTGATTGTTGAACTCATAACGATGACGATGACGCTCATATACAACTGGCTCACTGTAAGCTCTATAAGCATTCGTTTCTTCAGAAAGCTTACATGGATATAGACCAAGACGAAGTGTACCACCTAAGTCTTCTACATCTTTTTGCTCTGGTAATAAGTCGATGATTGCATAAGGTGTGTCAGGATTAATTTCAGAAGAGTTAGCTCCTTCTAATCCTAATACGTTACGTGCAAATTCGATTGATGCAAGTTGCATACCTAAGCAAATTCCTAAGAATGGAACTTTGTTTTCACGAGCATATTGAATTGCAACGATTTTACCTTCTACACCACGATCTCCAAAACCACCTGGCACAAGAATACCATCTGTGTCACCAACTAATTCTTTTACGTTCTCTGCTGTTACGTGCTCAGCGTTTACCCATTTCACTTCTACATCTGTGTCGAATGAATAACCTGCATGACGAAGTGCTTCTACAACAGAAATATATGCATCTTGAAGCTCTACGTATTTACCAACAAGAGCGATTTTTGTTTTCTTAGAAAGGTTACGTACTTTATCAACTAGCGCAGTCCACTCTGTCATATCTGCAGCTGGATTGTCTAATTTTAAGTGATCGCAAACGATTTGGTCCATGTTTTGCTCTTGAAGAGATAATGGAACCGCATATAAAGTATCTGCATCGCGTGCTTCGATAACTGCTTTTGTATCGATGTCACAGAATAATGCAAGCTTGTCTTTCATATCTTGAGAAACAGGCAGTTCTGTACGAACAACGATAATATTTGGTTGAATACCTAAGCTACGAAGCTCTTTAACGCTATGTTGCGTTGGTTTTGTTTTCATTTCACCCGCTGCTTTTAAGTACGGGATTAACGTACAATGAATGTACATTACATTGTCACGACCGATGTCGCTCTTAATTTGACGGATTGCTTCTAAGAATGGTAGAGATTCGATATCACCAACAGTTCCACCGATTTCTGTAATAACAACGTCCGCATTTGTTTCGCGACCAGAACGATATACACGTTCTTTAATTTCGTTAGTAATGTGAGGAATAACTTGAACTGTTCCTCCTAGATATTCACCACGACGCTCTTTTTGAAGAACTGAAGAGTAAATTTTACCTGTTGTTACGTTGCTGTATTTGTTTAAGTTGATGTCGATAAAACGTTCATAGTGACCAAGGTCTAAGTCCGTTTCTGCACCATCATCTGTTACGAATACCTCACCGTGTTGGTATGGGCTCATAGTCCCTGGGTCTACGTTAATGTACGGATCAAACTTTTGAATCGTTACGTTTAAACCACGATTTTTTAAAAGTCTTCCAAGAGATGCTGCTGTAATACCTTTACCTAAAGACGATACTACACCGCCTGTTACAAAAATATACTTAGTCATGAAAAAGCTCCCTTCTACCTTGTTGTTATATAATCACCGTTGCAAAGCGCAACGTATGTAGATAACACTGTATCTATCTTATTGTTAGACTCTTTTTGTATTCTAAACAAAAAACAAAAAAGAAAATTGCTCCCCTCATCACAAAAAGTAACAAGTAGGGAGCAATTTTCTTTTATATTTACACTTTAAAAGTATTATCGTCCTTTTTTAAAGAGCCCAAAAATGATTCTACATGGACGATAATGAAAAGTCAAGAACTACAGTTCTTCCTCTTCTTCTTCAGTTTCATCATACTCAAGTTCTTCTTCAGCGAAGTCATCTTCATCATCTTCATCTAAATCATCAAGATCATCGTCATCTCCGTCTTCTTCTTCAAGAACCTTGTCCAAATCTTCTACTTCTTCTTCTTCCTCTACATTTCCGTCTGCATCGTCGAAGTCATCTTCGTCTTCCATGTAGTCGTCAAAACCGTCCTCTTCAACTTTACGTTTCTTCTTCGGTTTTGGCTGAGGCAGAATTTCTTCATCGATTTGCTCATATGGGTACCAGCTACGTAGTCCCCAACGATTTTCTCCTAAATTAATGAAGCGTCCATCGATGTTTAAATCTGTATAAAATTGTGCGAGTTTCGCATTAACTTGCTCTTGAGATAGTCCCAGCACTTGAGCGATTTCTTTAACCAACTCGTTGAATGTCGTTGCTTGTCTTTTATCCCCTAAAACGCTATGTACAACTTCAATCATTGAACATTCTTTTAGCTCTTCTGGTGAATATTGCTTAAAATTCACTTATGCGGCACTTCCTTTCATCAAATATAACCTTATATATAACGGTCTGCTTAAAAAAATCCATACTATTCATTATAAACAAAAGTCGCACAAATATGCTACAAAAAAAACGGGAAACTTTTATCCCGCTATTTGCGAGCAGTAAAACTCCCGTCTCAACATTCGGCTGGAGCAAAGAAGTTAGGCGGAAGCCCCGCTACCTTTAAACGCCTGATTTGTGAAGGCTACTAATCGGCTTTGGATGAATACCCTCACTTTATATGGTAATAAAATTATAATTTGTCCATTCCTTACTTCGGAAGCATATGCGCCCCTTGCAACACATACCTAATTTGCATTTCTGTATATTCTTCGAGCGTATACAGTTTTTGCAGCGCCCAACGTCTAAATCCCCACATCTGTCCTTGTATGAAAATGTTATGTGCAAGAAGCTGTATTTCTTTTTTATTTAATATAAATGTTCCATTTTCTGTACATTGTTCTAAAATATTCTCAAACATTCCTACCATTTGAAACTCTTTCTCTAGTACGTATGGGAGTGATTCTTTCGGTAAAAACCGTACTTCTTGATACATGATTAATACTTCTTCTTGCAATTCGTCCATCACTTTAAAGTAATTTGTTATCGCTATCTTTAAACTGTCTATACTTCCCTTCTCCGTGCATACTACTTCCTCTAATCGTTCTTTTACATGTTCATAAATACTATCACAAACTAAATATAACACGTCATCTTTCGTACGAATGTATTCATATAGTGTTCCGATACTAAATCCGGCCGCTTTTGCAATCTCTCTCGTTGTTGTACGCGGGAATCCTTTTTGCTTAAACAGTTGCACCGCACCTTTAATCATTTGTTCACGCCTTAACGCAACTAATTTTTCATCTTTTACTGACGCATGCACATTATGTTTAACCATCCCCTTCACCTCTCTCTATTATTTTTTGGAAGGAAAAAGCGTAGGAAAATACCTACGCCTTTGCCCCTACTTCGTTAACATACGAGAAATTACGAGCCTTTGAATTTCTTGTGTTCCTTCATAAATCTGTGTAATCTTTGCATCTCGCATATAACGCTCTACTGGATAATCTTTCGTATAACCGTAACCACCAAATACTTGCACAGCTTCAGTCGTCACCTTCATCGCTGTATCACCTGCAAATACTTTTGACATCGCTGATTCTTTCCCATACGGAAGCCCTTCCGATTCAAGCCACGCAGCTTGATATGTTAAAAGGCGTGCAGCCTCTACATCCGTTGCCATATCCGCAAGTTTAAAACCAATCCCTTGCTGCGCCGCAATCGGCTTTCCAAATTGATGGCGCTCTCTTGCATATTCTACAGAAGCATCTAAAGCCCCTTGTGCAATACCAACTGCTTGTGCAGCAATACCGTTACGACCGCCATCTAACGTTTGCATTGCAATCTTAAATCCTTGCCCTTCTTCTCCTAGTAGATTTTCTACAGGAATACGGCAATCTTCAAACATAATTTCAGTCGTTGGCGAAGAGCGAATCCCTAGTTTACTTTCCTTCTTCCCAACCGAAAATCCTAGCGTGTCGCTTTCCACAATAAATGCGCTCGTGCCGCGCTGCTTCGATTCAGGATCTGTTAACGCAAAAACAACATAAATGTCAGCAATACCGCCATTTGTAATGAAAATTTTCGATCCATTTAATATGTAATGGTCTCCATCTCTTTTGGCGATTGTCTTCATTCCACCAGCATCTGATCCAGAACTCGGTTCCGTTAAACCGTATGCACCAATTTTCTTCCCTTCAGCCATCGGTCGCAAAAACTTTTGCTTTTGCTCCTCCGTTCCGAATTTAAAAATCGGCCACCCAGCAAGTGAAGTATGCGCGGACAGCGTTACACCTGTAGAAGCACAAACGCGTGATAATTCTTCGATCGCAATTACGTACGCTAAGTAATCGCTTCCAATTCCACCATACTCTTCAGGCCATGGAATACCTGTCAAACCAAGCTCCGCCATATGATCAAATAGCTCGCGGTCAAATCTCTCTTCCTCATCACGCTCAGCTGCCGTTGGTGCTACTTCGTTCTTAGCAAAATCCCGAACCATTTTTCTTATCATTTCATGTTCTTCTGATAATTTAAAATGCATTTCCGTCTCCCCCTCTTCCCTTTATAAAGCACGGCTAATAACAAGTTTTTGTATCTCACTCGTTCCTTCATAAATTTGCGTAATCTTCGCATCACGGAAAAATCTCTCTACCGGATAATCTTTCGTATAACCGTAACCGCCAAATACTTGTACCGCTTCAATTGCAACTTCAACTGCTGTCTTAGAAGCAAATAACTTCGCAATAGACGCTTCTTTACCGCATGGTAATCCTTGTGCTCTAAGCGATGCAGCCCTATATACAAGTAATCGCGCCGCCTCCACACTTGTCGCCATATCTGCAAGTTTGAAGCCAATCCCTTGCTGCGCCGCAATCGGCTTCCCGAATTGCTCTCGTTCCTTTGCATAATCTATCGCACATGCGAGCGCTGCTTCCGCGATCCCTAAAGCCTGCGCCCCGATTCCAATTCGTCCAACATCTAAATTCGCCATCGCTACCTTGAATCCTTGTCCCTCTTCACCGAGTAAATTCTCAGCCGGCACTATCATATCTTCGAACGTAAGTTGAACTGTACGAGAACCGAGAAGTCCCATCTTATGTTCATCTTTTCCGATAATTAAGCCTGGCGTATCTTTCTCTACAATAAATGCAGAAATACCACTTTTTCCTGCATCTGGATTTGTAGAAGCGAAAACGATGTATGTACTTGCTTCGCCGCCATTTGTAATAAATACTTTCGATCCATTAATGATGTAATTATCACCTTTCTTGACAGCTCGTGATTTCAAACTCCCTGCATCTGATCCAGCATTTGGCTCAGTTAAGGCGAATGCACCTAAATATTCACCAGCCGCAAGCTTAGAAACATATTTCTGCTTCTGCTCTTCTGTTCCAAAGTATAAAATCGGGTTCATTCCAACTGACGTATGTACAGCTAAAATTACACCAACCGTTGCGCTTACTTTTGAGATTTCCTCAATTGCTAAAATGTAAGAAATAAAATCCATTTCTGCGCCGCCGTATTTTGCAGGCGCCGGAATACCCATTAATCCAAGCTCACCCATCTTTTGCAAAATCTCTGTCGGGAACACCCCTTGTTCCATGCTAGGAACAAAGGGTGCTATTTCCTTCTGTGCAAAATCCCGGACCATTTTCCTCATCATCTGTTGCTCTTCATTAAAACGAAAGTTCATATACTCCGCCTCCATTTGCTATATATCTTTTAACAATTTGGTAAGACCACTACTCTATACAAGGAGGGATTTACTCATAAACGTAGAAACCACGGCCCGTTTTACGCCCTAACCATCCTGCATTTACGTACTTACGTAGTAATGGACATGGGCGATATTTACTATCTCCTAATCCTTCATGCAACACTTCCATAATGTATAAACACGTATCTAAACCGATAAAATCAGCGAGCGTTAAAGGGCCCATCGGATGATTCATGCCAAGTTTCATTACTTCATCAATCGCTTCTTTCGTCGCTACACCTTCATATAACGTATAGATTGCTTCGTTAATCATCGGTAATAAAATACGGTTCGATACAAACCCTGGGAAATCATTTACTTCAACTGGTACTTTCCCAATTTTCTTCGTAATATCTTCAATCGTTTCATATACCGCATCATCTGTAGCCAATCCACGAATAATTTCAACAAGCTTCATAACTGGAACTGGATTCATAAAGTGCATACCGATTACTTTTTCTGGGCGTTTCGTTACCGCTGCAATTTCAGTAATTGGAAGAGATGACGTATTCGTTGCTAAAATTGTATGATCTGGAGCAATTTCATCTAAATTCGCAAATATTTTCTTTTTAATATCCATTTTCTCAACAGCTGCTTCAATAACAAGATCAGCTTCTTTCACACAATCTAAATCAAGAGTTACTGTAAGACGATTTAACGTTTCCTCTTTCTCTTCTTCCTTCATGCGTCCTTTTTCTACTTGACGCACTAAGTTTTTCGTAATGATAGCTAACCCTCTATCTAATTGCTCTTGTTTTAAATCTTGAATCTTCACATCATATCCTGCCATTGCACATACTTGCGCAATTCCCGATCCCATTTGTCCCGCACCAATTACAACTATTTTTTGTACACCCATTCTTTCTTCCCCCTTAATATAAGTCTGTAATAAATGAATCGTTTTCTCGCCGTAAATTAATGAACCTCAATCATAACTGCATCACCTTGACCGCCACCGCTACAAATCGAAGCAATTCCAATTCCGCCGCCGCGCTGCTTCAGTGCATGGATAAGTGTAACGATAATACGCGCTCCGCTTGCTCCAATTGGGTGTCCCATTGCTACCGCGCCGCCATTTACATTCAATTTTTCTGGGTCAATACCTGCAATCTCTGTACTCGCAATTGCTACTGCCGCAAACGCTTCATTAATCTCGAATAAATCGATGTCTTCAATTGTCTTGCCGGTCTTTTTCAATAATTCGTTAATTGCATAACCTGGCGTTCTTGGGAAATCTTTTGATTCTACCGCGATTGCCGTATGTGCTAAAATCGTCGCCAAAGGCTTTCTTCCTTCTTGCTTCGCTCTGTCCTCGCTCATTAATACAAGTGCAGCACCGCCATCATTCAGTCCTGGAGCGTTACCAGCTGTTACTGACGATGTCTTATCAAATACAGGTTTTAATTTCGCTAACTTTTCAATTGTTGTATCTTCACGCGGCGCCTCATCTTTAGCAACAACAATAGGATCGCCTTTTCTTTGCGGAATTGTTACTGGTACAATTTCCTCTTCAAAGCGCCCTTCTTTATGCGCTGAAACCGCACGCTGATGACTACGATATGCCCATCCATCTTGGGCTTCGCGAGAGATTCCGTCTTCCTTCGCAACTTCGCCGCCATAAACGCCCATGTGTATGCCTGAAAATGCGCATGTTAAACCATCTGCAACATTTAAATCGATAACTTCGTTGTTACCCATTCTGTATCCCCATCTTGCACCTCGTAAAATGTAAGGACTGTTACTCATCGATTCCATTCCACCAGCTACAATAAGTGATTGATCACCAGTACGAATAATTTGATCTGCTAACGTAACCGCACGAAGTCCCGATGCACAAACTTTATTTACTGTTTCCGTCTGCACTTCCCAAGGGATTCCAGCAGCTCTCGCAGCTTGACGAGATGGAATTTGCCCCTGTCCACCTTGAATAACCGTTCCAAATATAACTTCTTCAACATCACTAGCAGAAACATCTGCTCTTTCAAGCGCTGCTTTAATTGCAATTCCTCCAAGTTCTGTTGCCTTCACATCTTTTAAAGATCCTCCAAATTTTCCAACCGGTGTTCTTGCAGCACTTAAAATAACTGTTTTATTCATGTTTCTTTCCCCCGTTTCTTTTTTAGTACCGAGCGCTCGCTCGGTATCCTTGCGTTGAGAAGAGGTGCAATAATTGCACCTCTTTCTAAAGTTGTATACATGCTTACAAACTACATTGCTTCTTTCTTCTGTCCGATAACAGATCGTTCTAAAATCTCTGTTACATCAAGTGTTTGAACTTTCTCTTCTACTTCCTTCGCTTTCGTCCCATCACTAATCATCGTTAAGCAATACGGACAACCTGTACCGATAATGGATGGTTGCACAGCTAGTGCTTGTTCTGTACGAGCAACGTTAATACGAGAACCCGTTGTCTCCTCCATCCACATTAAGCCACCACCTGCGCCACAGCACATTCCTGTTTCACGGTTACGTGCCATTTCTACAAGATTCACACCAGGAATTGCTTTCAAAATATCGCGCGGTGCTTCGTACACTTCGTTGTATCGTCCTAAATAACAGGAATCATGGTACGTAACTGTCTCCTCAATAGCGTGAACAGGTTTTAAGAGTCCTTCTTTCACCCACTGAGCTAACAATTCTGTATGATGATAGACTTCTGCTTGTAAGCCAAAGTCTGGATACTCATTTTTGAATGTATTATAAGCGTGAGGATCAATCGTAACGATTTTCTTCACTCCTGCTTTTTCAAATTCTTCGATATTCTTTGTTGCCATCTCTTGGAATACGAACTCATTTCCAAGGCGACGCGGTGTATCTCCAGAGTTCTTTTCTTTATTACCAAGAATCGCAAATGAGACGCCTGCTTCGTTCATTAACTTCGCAAACGATATCGCAATCTTCTGACTACGATTGTCGTATGATCCCATCGAACCAACCCAGAATAAATATTCGAACTCCTCGCCAGCTTTTGATTTTTCTTTTACAGTCGGAACTGTTACTTCATCATCACCTTGGCGCCATGTTTCACGCTCTTTACGGTTCAGACCCCATGGATTCCCTTGACGCTCGATATTCGTCATCGCACGCTGCGCTTCCGCATCCATCTTTCCTTCTGTTAAAACAAGATAGCGGCGTAAATCAATAATTTTGTCAACATGCTCATTCATAACCGGACACTGATCTTCACAGTTACGGCACGTTGTACAAGCCCAAATCTCTTCTTCTGTAATAACATCTCCAATTAAACTCGGATCGTAAGCTAGCGCTGTAGCTGCTGATTCTTGCTGCCCTTTTCCAGCTGCCATCATCGCTAATTGATTTCCTTGTGTATTATTAAAAGCAACTACTGGAACCCAAGGTGCTTTCGATGTTACCGCCGCTCCTTTATCAGTTAAATGATCACGAAGTTTTAAAATTAAATCCATCGGTGATAACATTTTTCCTGTTCCTGTTGCCGGACACATATTTGTACAGCGCCCACACTCTACGCAAGCGTATAAATCAATAAGCTGATTTTGTCTAAAGTCTTCAATTTTACCAACACCAAATGTTTCTTGCGTTTCATCTTCAAAATCAATCTTTTCAAGCTTCCCTGGATTTGAGAGACGACCGAAGAAAACGTTAGCTGGTCCAGCAATTAAATGTGCATGTTTTGATTGTGGAACATAGACTAAAAATGTTAACAAAATTAGTAGATGCACCCACCAAGAAAAATAGAACACTGAAATGGCTACGGTTTCATTTATTCCCGAGAAAACGTAAGCGATTGCAGAAGCGATCGGTTCACTCCATGAAAGTTCCTCGCCGTGCCATATAATTCCCATCCCATTACCAAGTAGTACAGAAATCATTAAACCACCGATAAAGATAAGAACAAGGCCTGATTTAAAATTACGTTTCAAACGAACTAGCTTCTCAACATAACGTCTATGAAAAGCCCAAAAGACTGCGATTAATATAACGAGTGTGACAATTTCCTGGAAGAATGTAAATGCAGGGTATAGTGGTCCAAGTGGAAGATGCGATCCTGGTGCGAGTCCTTTCCAAACGAAGTCAATTGCTCCAAATTGGACAAGAATAAATCCGTAAAAAAACATAACGTGAATAATGCCGCTCTTTTTATCTTTCAGCAGCTTTTTCTGACCGAAAACATTGACCTTAAGAAGATCCCAACGTTCTTTGAAGCGACGGTCAAATTCAATCTTTTTTCCTAATTGTATGTAGGCCATTCTCGTTCGTATAAGATATACAAACAAATATCCCGCATAAGCAATAACAGCAATGGCAGCCAGCCAATTAATGATCAGTAAGCTATTCATTTTTATGCTACCCCTCTCTTTGTAAGCCTTCTTTCTTTTTTAGAATCTTCAAAAACATATAATTTTCTGAATTTTATCCCCTACCTTCATTATATAATGAGTGAGCATTCAGTCAACAGTTTTTTGTTATACAACAACATATTTTTTAATAAACCTGTTTATTTGGGTGAAACTATAAAGTGAAACTTTAATCAGTGGGGACTGTCCATTCCACACTAAATATTAGTTAAACCAATCGGGCTTTTACGGGCAGTTGATTTCAACCTAGCTTCCTCGTATTCAGCGGATTTTGAGGCGATTGTCTTACTGCCCGTTAAAGCGGGATAAGATGAAATTTTAATGAACAAACCGTGCTATCTTCTAGTTAAATTTTTGGTAGCATTCTTACTCCCCTTATCATTTGTAACACACTGAAGGTGAAAAGAATGCAAAGGAGGGACTTCACTCATGTTCTATTTCTCTCTCTTATTCATATGCGTTACTCTTTGGATCACAATTGACCTTTCATATGGGAGACTTCTTCATTTAAAACGTGTGCGTTCCCGTACTTTCCCTTTACGTCAAAGTGATTTTCACCTTTATACATATGGGAAAGATTTATACGATGCTTTATTTACTGATATAAAACAAGCCCAGCACCACATTCACGTTTTATTCTTCATTGTAAAAAATGATAAGATCAGTCGTGAATTTTTAAAGTTACTTATTGATAAGGCAAAAGAAGGCATTGAAGTAAGACTGTTACTTGATCGATTTGGTAGCCATTATTTATCAAATGAAGCAATTCGTTCCCTACAAAAACATGGTGTCTCTTTTTCTTTTTGTCATAAAGTCAAATTCCCTTTCCCTTTCTTTTCTGCCAATCAACGCAATCATAGAAAAATTACAGTGATTGACGGGAAAATTAGTTATATTGGGGGATTTAATATCGGCGAGGAATATTTGGGACATAATGAGCAATTAGGATTATGGCGAGACTATCATTTACGTCTTACAGGAGAAGGCGTTCAGGATTTACAAAAACAATTTTTACATGACTGGTTGGATGATACGAACCAAAATTTATTGGATGCTCCTCTTTATTTTCCGAAACAGGAACCTGGTACCATCCTACATCAATTCATTCCAACCGATGGTGCCTATTTACAACATACCTTTTTACATTTAATTAAAAGTTCGAAAAAGGAACTTTTTATCGGTACACCATATTTCATTCCTGGCAAAAAAATTATGAACGCTCTATTAAAAGCACGAGAAAGAGGGGTCCAAATAACAATTCTCGTTCCAGAAAAGGCTGATCATGCCCTCGTTCGAGAAGCGAAATTCCCGTACTGCCGAAAGTTAATACGGGCTGGTTGCAATATTTACGCATTTCAACAAGGTTTTTTTCACGCTAAAGTTATTATAGTGGACGATGATATTTGCGATGTTGGAACTGCAAACTTTGATATGAGAAGTTTATATAGTAACCATGAAATCAACTGCCTCTTATACGATAGGCACTTCATACAGGTGGTAAAAAATAAATTCCATGAAGATTTAAAAAATGCGTCATTACTTTCCTATGACGATGTTAGCCCGCTTTCCCTTATAGATAGAGGAAAGGAATGGATAGGAACGATACTTGCTTTCTTCTTATAAGAAAGGTGATGAATAAAAGAGGTGTATTCCTTATGATTATGCGGTTTGGATACGTCTCACATGCAATGGCATTGTGGGACTGTTCTCCTGCTAAAACGATGACATTTACAACTTTTAAAAAACTCAATAAACAAGAGCGAGAGGATAAACTGTACGATGTTACAAGGCAAAATTTAGAACATACAATACGTATCCTTCATTACAATATCGCACATGAAATCCCATTATATCGTCTTTCTTCTTCCATCGTTCCACTTGCAACACACCCTGAAGTTGAATTTGATTATATTGGAGCATTCATGCCGCTTTGGCGTAAAATAGGGTCGTTAATTCAAGAGCACAATTTACGAGTAAGTTTTCACCCAAATCAATTTACATTATTCACAAGCGATAAGCCGCATATTACAACTAATGCAGTTACGGATATGACCTATCATTATAAAGTATTACATGCGATAGGAATTGCAGATTCTTCTTACATTAACATTCATGTAGGTGGTGCCTACGGAAATAAAGAAGCAGCAGTTGGACGCTTCCATGAAAACATAAAAAAACTTCCTGCACATATAAAAAAACAAATGACTCTAGAAAATGATGATAAAACATATACAACTGCTGAAACTTTATCAATTTGCCAAAAAGAAAAGATCCCTTTCGTATTTGATTATCATCATCACATGGCTAATCTTTGCGAAGAATCACTAGAAGAATTACTTCCTGCAATTTTTGAAACTTGGTCACATACAAATATCCCACCTAAAGTTCATATTTCCTCTCCTAAATCAGAAAAAGAATTTAGAGCTCATGCAGATTATATTAATTTAGAATTTATTAAGCCCTTTTTACACATTGCAAAAAAAATTAATTATAATTTTGATATTATGATTGAAAGTAAACAGAAAGATTTAGCAATGTTACAATTAATAAGTGAGCTTTCTTCTATAAAAGGAATCAAAAGAATAAATGGCGCAACATTACAATGGTAAATTGTCATGTTGCGTTGTTTTTTTCAAAAAGTAATTCTTATAGTAAAAAAGTTCCTATTTTATATGATATTATTTAAATTAGCATTTTCATCCTGCGATTCAACTTTATTGAAACGGAGTCATCATATGATTAATCAAAAAAAATATGTACAATTTGTCATGATGTATATAATTGTATTTTCTCTTTGGATATTCCTTATTCCAAATGAGTGGAACATAAAAGAAATTGGAATCCTTTTCTTATTTTGTTTTGCCGCAATCTTTTCTTGTTATTGTTCCTATAAAGCAATAAAAAAAATGAAGCGTGGTGATAAATTATTTTGGGTGTTATTATTATGTACTTGCCTATGTGGATTGGCTATGGAGATAACTTTATTCCTTCATTCACTTTCTATATGCGATCAAGTCCTATTCTCTTATGAGGCACTACCTTTTTTCATCATACAATATATTTTACTCTTTTCTGGATTTGCTATAAAGTTCATAAAACATTACTCTATTAGAGGCCTTGCTCAATTTTCATTCGATAGTATCTTTATCGTTATTATGAATATTTATTTTACCTTAACCTTTATTTTAGATCTTTCAAGCTTTCATACGTTAACAAAGGATACGTGGGTTTTAATTGGATATTTTATTGCACAATCATTAGTCATTTACGCCGTTATTAGCCTATATAGAAGAGAACAATATTCTTCTAGTAGAATTTCATTAATTATTGGCTTTACTATCATTCTTGTATACGGATATATACAGCTATTCCAGTTAAACACAGGAATAAAAACTTCTGCTGAATTCTCTTATTTAATACATACTGCTTCGATTTTATTAATTGGTTTATCGTCCATACTATACATTTTAGATAAGCCAATGCAACATGAAACAAAAACGAAATATTATCGATTTGATTATGTACGCTTTATATTGCCTTATTTTAGTATAATCATTACTTTTTCCTTTATTATCATTCAGCCTTGGGATGATAAATTCATGTTAATTGGTCTTGTATTATCACTTATTTTATTATTCTTGCGACAACTTTACATGTGGAAAGATAATAAAGTCTTAATTGATACATATGAACAGCTGACTACACAACTAGAAGATGAAGTTGAAGAAGGTGCTTCTGCGTTATCAAAAAGTGAACAACGTTATAAATCTTTATTTGAAGATCATCCTGATGCCGTTTTCTCTTTAAATATGCATGGTATTTTTCAGCAATCTAACACAGCTTGTGAAAGCTTATTTACTGCTTACTATTGTGAAGTAGCAAGCTATTCCCTTCTGCACTTTATTGATCCAAAAGATCATGACTTACTAAAAAGAGCATTACAAATAACAAAAGAAGGTAGACCACAAACTTTAGAGGTTCGTACGAAAGAACAAGAAGGCTATTACTATTACCTTCACATTACACTCATACCTACTTTTATAAATAAAGAAGTTGTTGGGATGTTTGGGATAGCGCGTGATATTACAACTTTATATGAAAAACAAAAACAAGTAGAACATTTGGCATTTCATGATGCACTTACTGGATTACCAAATCGCCGCAAATTCGAAAAAGATTTAAAGACTATTTTAAATACAGCTCAAACTAGCGCAAATGATGTTGCCGTCATGTTTCTTGATTTAGATCGATTTAAAAAAATTAACGATCGACTCGGTCATGATGTCGGAGACTTATTACTAATTGAAGTAGCAAAAAGGTTACGCGGATGTTTGCGTTCAAAAGATATCGTTGCCCGCCAAGGCGGAGATGAGTTTACAATTCTATTACCAGATATGTACTCAGAAAAAAGTGCGGCTTTTATAGCTGAACAGATTTTAACTATTTTAAACAAACCATTCTTCATTAAAGATGAAGAACTATCTGTTACACCGAGTATCGGCATTGCAATGTATCCTGATTACGGAACCGATGTAACTGAATTAATGAAAAATGCCGATTTAGCTATGTATCGTGCGAAAGCAAATGGAAAAAACAGATTTGTTTTCTTCTCGAAAGAAATGAGTATTGCACAAAATGAGATTGAGTTCTTAGAAGGTGAACTTTCAAAAGCATTACAACAAAATGAATTTTTCCTTGAATACCAACCACAAGTAAGCACAAAAACAAAACAAATTATCGGTTTTGAAGCGTTAATTCGTTGGAAACATCCAAAACTCGGTATCGTATCTCCTGCCCAATTTATTCCTCTAGCAGAGGAAACAGGATTTATTATTGAACTTGGAAATTGGATTTTACGTACTGCCTGCTCAGAAGCAAAAAGATGGCATAATCAAGGTTTTTCTCACTTAAAAGTTGGTGTGAATTTATCTGTTGTTCAATTTAACCATACAGATTTAATCCCAACTATTTCAAAGGTGTTGAAAGAAACAGAACTAAAACCGGAAGCACTAGATATTGAAATTACAGAAAGTATCGCTATTAACCAAAATCAATCTGTAGTTGCAAAGCTAGAGCAGCTTCAAAATCTCGGTATTCAAATTTCAATAGATGACTTTGGAACTGGTTATAGTTCTTTAGCTTATTTAACAAAATACCCAATCAACACATTAAAAATTGCTCGAGAATTTATTTGTGGAATTACAACAAGTCCTTTAGAGGAAGCAATTATCTCTTCCATTATTACACTATCAAAAGAATTAAATTTAGAAGTTATTGCAGAAGGTGTAGAAACAGAAGAACAATGGAAATTTCTTTATGAACAAAACTGTGACCACATTCAAGGATTCTTTATTAGCAAACCTGTTTCTAGTAAAGACGTTTGGATGTTACTCCATAAAAAAACAACCGCCTAAGTAAGACGGTTGTTTTTTAGTACTCATAAGGTACCTCTTGAGCTAATTGTACCTCTTGATCATTATGAGAAATTATTTGGCTTTTCTCTAATGCTATATCTCCTAATGAAATACCCCATGCCATCGCTAACGTTAATAGACTACCAATAAGCAGTTTCTTCATATTCCATCACCTGCATTTTTTCTTTAAATATACCATGAAAATTTATCCACATTTTATGCAATTATGCATATTTGTTTTTTAGGTCTTTTTTATTTTTTCATTTTTTTCATAAGTGATTCTTTTAATGCGTGGTTTCCTAACATATCAAAAAAGAAGCATGCTTTTTCGTAAGCATCTTCAATTTCTGCTCTATCAGACCCTAGCTTTGCTAGGCATTCACCTTTTCGAAAGTATAGCTGTCCAATCAATGTCATACTATTAATTTGACACGATAGTTCAATAGCTTTATTTGCGTGGCAAAGCGCTTCTTCGTATTGATTATCTGAGTATAATGCTTTTGCATGATTATGTCTCACCTTTACATCAAATTCTTTATTATCATGCAATGTCTCTAACTGTTTTAATATATTTTCAAATAACTCAATAGCCTTCTTCAAATAGCCATTTTCAGCATAAATGTTTGCAATTGCATTTTCAATATAAAGATTCTGATATACATCTATTCCTGCCAATTGTTGATTGAGCAATTTCTTTAATTCTAAAATACAATATTCGTAATCAATTTTTTTCAATACGTAAGCTGCTACATGATATTGCCATTGAAGAAATTGCTGAAGCTCGGGATGATATTCTTCCTTTTTCAGTTCATTCCATACCCTATTATAAATTTCTTTATATTTTTTTTGCTTACAAAGCATAATAATTCGATCTTTTAACTGCTTATTCCTCTCAATATCAGAATAAATGAGTACCTCATAAAAATGAATAATGGGAACTTGTAATTTTGCTGCTATACCTTGCAATATATCCATACTTGGGTATACCGCACCCGATTCAATTCTACTCACTTCTGATTGATGACATATGTTCTCGGATAACTGTTTTTGTGTTAATCCTCTCATCACCCTAATTTTCTTAATTTCAATTCCTAATTTTTCTGCGTGCATACTTACTCACCATCCCATTATAACAATCTAATTTTTTGAGTTGTCATACCACTACAATAATGTGAATTCGACAATTTTTGATATGAAATAATGCATAATATATATAAAATCTGGCAAATGTTTCATACAATTCATCTCACATACAATAGATTAGGAGTGTTATAGATGAATTATAGAAAACTTGCTAGTGCATTCGTTACATTCGGTCTCCTTTGTCCTTTATCCACAGAAGCTATTCATGCCCAAGAATTAAACAAAAATGAAGTGAAAGTTGAAATTGCTCAGCCTGGTTTAACAATCGGAAAATTAACAGAACCTCAAAATGATACGAAAGAGAATATTGCTAAAAAATATTTAAAAGGTGAGGTAAACGGGGCTAAAGCTCAACAAGAGCAAGTTACAACTGAAAAAAATGTTGATTTTCAACCTACAAATAAAGAAACAAAAGAAAATCAAACCGAAGTTCGCCTTGCACAAACTTACAAAAAATATAAAGTATATGGCCAAGATCTTATTGTAAACGTAGATAAAAATGGAGTAATTACAACTGTTAGTGGTAAAGTTGTCCAAAATTTAGACCAACAACCTAATCTTACTATAACAAATTTTTTGTCGAAAAATGAAGTAAAATCTAAATTACGCGATATACTTCAAATTCCAAACGATGCGACTGAGACAGAATTCTCCAACGAAACCGTTGTTTATAAGAAAAAAGATGGATATTACACATTTGCAACTGTTATTACCTTTACTTACGAAAATAATGAACAAATTATAAACGGTAATGCAATCCTTGATTTAAAAACTGGCGAGGTACTTTTCCAAGAAAAATTCATTAAAAATAAAGAGAATAAAACTATAAATCAAGTAACATCACCTAGACTATCCCCCACAAGTGAGCAAGGAACCGGGAAAAATGCACTTCAAGAAAACATCTCTTTCAATATCGCCAAAGGGACTGACGGAAAATTTTATTTAGCTGATCTATCACGCGGAACTGGCATATATATTTATAATGCAAACTATGCGGACTCTCTCGGCGGATATAGTCAAGCTGGTTATCCAGGGACACTAGTTTCAAGTAGCACTCCTAACTTTGCAGATAAAGAAGCAGCGGGTGCTATGAAGAATATGAGTGATATTTATGACTACTTCAAAAAAGAACATAATCTAAAAAGTTACGATAATAAAGATTCAAAAGTTGTTGCTAGTGTACACGGTTTTGATTCTACTGAAGTTAGTGATGGTGTAAAAGAAGATTATGTAAATGCATTTTGGCACCCTGCTTGGAATCAAATGGTATTTGGTGATGGTTTAAACGGAAAGCTCACTTCAGCCCTTGATGTAACAGCCCATGAATTTGGACATGCTGTATTCAGCGGTACGACAAAGAATAAAATTGTGAGATATCCAAGCGCTGAAACATCTGCGTTAAACGAGGGACTAGCAGATTTCTGGGGCACACAAATCGAATATTATGTAAAGAAAGATAAGGGAAACTGGATTATGGGCGATACACTAGGTGGCCTAACAATCCGTGACATCCCGGGAGAAATTGGTGACGGTGGTCATAAATTATATACAAACTTACAAGATTTTTATAACGATGGAAATAATCAAGAGTCTCACGTAAATTCTGGTATCATCAGCCACGTATTATATCAATTAGCTGAAGGTAAAACATATAACAATGTTGCTGTTCAAAAACAAGGCAACGAAAAAGTAAGTAAAGTTGTTATGCGCACATTGCAAAATTACGCAACTTCAGCTGAAGATTTTGAATCACTCCAATCCCACATCGTACAAGCTGCAAAAGATTTATACGGAAATGCCGTATCAAATGAATTTGCAAAAGCATTTGAAGCACATGGTTATAAACCATTACAAAAAATAAATAGAGTAATAGAAGTATAATAATAAAAAAGAAGTTTACCGTTCGTAGGTAAACTTCTTTTCATATCCATCCCTTTTCTTCCGCAATTGTAATTGCCTCAATTCTATTTTTCGCGTCGAGCTTCGTTAACACTTCAGAAATATAATTACGTACTGTGCCCGGTGAAAGATAAAGTGTTTTCGCAATTTCATTTGCAGTCTTTCCTTCTTTAGCAAGTAACAATACTTCTTTTTCACGATCTGACAACGGATTTTGCTCCTGCCATAAACCAAACATTAAATCTTGAGAAACCTCTCGTTTTCCCTTCATTACATTACGAATCGCTGCGGCTAAATCTTCACTTGGGCTATCTTTTAACAAATATCCGTGCACACCAGCTTTCATTGCTCGTTCAAAATAACCAGGTCTTGCAAATGTTGTTAAAATCATTACTTTGCATGATGATTTTTCTTTCTTTAAAGTCTCAGCGACATCCAATCCACTTTGAATCGGCATTTCAATATCCATAATACTTACATCTGGCTTTAACGATTCAATTAATTTTAACGCCTCTTCTCCGTTCGCAGCTTGCCCAATCACTTCCATATCATCTTCTAAATCAAGTAGGGCTCCTAATGCACCACGAAGCATCCGTTGATCTTCCGCAATAATAATTCGAATCATACCCTCACCTCATCTTTTCCTGTTCTAATGACCACTGGTACTTTTACTGTTAATAGCGTCCCTGAATGTATCGTATTTAGTTCAACAAATCCATCAATAAGAGCAATTCGTTCTTTCATACCGCGAATACCATTTCCATCATTGTTTTGATCCTCTAAACCAATTCCGTTATCTTCTACTTTCAAAATCAGTTCACCTTGTGATTCTAATACAGAAACAGTACACTGCGTCGCCTTACTATGTTTTACAACATTCGTCACAGCCTCACGTAAACACATTCCTAAAATATTTTGTTCAATCGGTGATAACGAACTTGCACTCGCTTCTTGTTCTATTTCTAATTCAATATTAGCAGCTTGTAAGATCGCTTTTATTTGCTCAAGCTCTTCTTCTACTGTAATCATGCGCATATCAGAAATTAATTCCCTCAGCTGTTTTAAAGCGGTACGAGATGTTTGTGTAATTTCCTTTGCTTCCACACTTGCACGCTCTGGATTTTTTACGATTAACTTCTCAACAAGCTGGCTTTTTAACGTAATAAGAGATAACGTATGACCTAACGTGTCATGAAGATCCCGTGCAATTCGCTGCCGTTCTTCACGTTTTACTAAATCTTTAATTTGCTCATTCGCTTCGTTTAATTGGTTCTTTAACATCTTTTTCTGATTAAAATTACGCATACCAAATGGCGTAAGAAGCATTAAAATAAACATCGGAACGATATTTACTAAATTTGCCGGTGTTAGTTGATTCATATTTACAAATACAAATGCTCCGAGCATTACAACTAACAGACATAGTAGCACTCGAAATACTTTCTTACTTGGCGCAAAGCCCATCGCACTTGCCGTGAAAAAGCCAAAGAATATCATGAAAGGATTATAAAATATGGCAAATAAAAAGGTTAATATCATTTGAATAAATGCCCACAAAACGAACGTCTTCTGAACAAAATAAAGTTGACGGTATGTGATAATGAAGACTATCAACATACCGATCCCCATTACAAGTTTCCATCCTGATACTTGTGTTAAATTATAAATTGGAAATAACAAATATACGAGCCACATATACGGAAAAAATCCCATATGTTTCGGAAAAACCTCAATCCTCTTCTCTATCATTTATACCGCTTCCTGTCTTTTTCTTATATATATTGATACTACAACAAATATAAGGAAATAACCTCCTAGTACCGCGATATTTTCCCAT
The DNA here is from genome assembly GCF_016483245.1 of Bacillus cereus group sp. N31. Classification (NCBI taxonomy): domain Bacteria; kingdom Bacillati; phylum Bacillota; class Bacilli; order Caryophanales; family Bacillaceae; genus Bacillus; species Bacillus cereus group sp. N31. The sequence goes on from NZ_JAEHCH010000013.1 coordinate 153,907, forward strand.
CCAATTGATTTTCCAGCTACAATATCCCATGCACCGCTTCCAAAATGATATGTCGGTGTCCATTCACCAATCGTTCTTAATATTTTCGGGAATACTTCAATCGGCATCCATAACCCGCCAATTACAGCTAAACTCATATTTAAAATATTTGCTAGGCCAGCAGCTGCGTCTGCCTTCTTAATGGAACCTATTACTGTTCCTAACGCTAAAAATGGTGTCACACCTAACAATAACCATAATCCAGCACCAATCCATTGTCCTACCGTTAACTCAACATGATTAATTAATATCCCTGCCATAAAAATAACTAAGATTGAAAAAGCATTTACTACTGTTTGAGCGATAATTTTTGCTGTTAAATACGCCCCTTCAGGAAGCGGTGTAATTTTTAGAAGATGTGTCCAACCTTGCCCTCTTTCCTGAGAAAGTCTCACACCAAAACTAAAAAGTGCAGTCCCTACAATACTAAAAGTCGCCATAGAAATTAAATAATGTGCTTTCCACGCATCTCCGTTTTGTGGCACTTGCACAACATTTGTGAAAATGTAGTAAAACATAACTGGCATTAATAATGAGAAAAAGATAAATAATTTATTACGAAACGTACGTAAAATTTCTATTTTGCATTGCATCCATAAAGCTTTCATGCAATTTCCCCCTTTTGATTTGCGACAAACTGTTCAAATGCTTCATCGAGACTTCCACGTTCAACAGAAACATTTGTTACAGGTAGATTCTTCTGATAAATTGCTTGTAGAGTGGCATCTGTATCTTCCGTCGTTAAAGTGAAGCGCCCTTCATTTGACTGTACTTCTGTTACATGCGGTAATTCCTTTAGTAAACTCTTAGGGATTTTTTCTTTCGAATAAAACGAGATCGTTTTTCGAGAAATCGTCGCTTTCATTTCATCTGGTGTGCCATCTGCGATAATCTTTCCGTTCGCAAACAATAAAATACGATTCGCCAACGCATCTGCTTCCTCTAAATAATGTGTTGTTAAAATAATCGTTTTCCCTTCACTTGCTAACGTTTTAATCGTTTCCCAAAACGTTCTTCGAGACGTAATATCCATTCCAACTGTCGGCTCATCTAAAAATAACAAATCTGGATTTCCAGCAAGTGCGAGTGCAAAATTTAATCTTCTTTTTTGCCCACCTGATAACTTTTCACATCTTTGCTTTCGCTCTGATTCCAAATTTGATAACTGTAGTAATGTTTCTTTCGCTACCGGGTTTGTATAATAACTGCGGAATAGCTCAATTGCCTCTTCCACTGTAATGCTATCAATCACACTTACTTCTTGTAACATTGCACCAAGGCTATTACGAACGCCTCTATGCTTTGGACTCTTTCCAAATATAGAAACTGTCCCTTCTGTAGGATCTTTTAATCCAAGCATCATCGAAATCATCGTCGTCTTCCCCGCACCATTTGGTCCAAGTAATGCTACTATTTCCCCTTTATCCACGTGAAATGAAACGTTACTTACTGCGTTTTTATGTTTAAATGTTTTAGTAACACCATTTATCTCAATAACCTTTTCCATCTCTCCACCCCCGCTGTTTCTTATATTTACATTGTATTCCTTGGAAAAGTTAGGAAACAGTATGATGCGTCATGACATCGATATGACAATTGTCATGTATTCTTTGTATGAGTAATCAACCCGCATACCGCAAGCGAGTAGCAGGACGAAAATAAACATGATACAATCGGGTAAGATATATATTCGAGGAAGGACAGTGGTTTTCATGATTATTCGTAATGAACAGGATTTAGAAAGCTTACGAAAAATCGGCCGCATCGTTGCGCTTGCACGTGAAGAAATGAAAAAAGAAGCGAAGCCAGGTATGACAACGAAAGAGCTTGATTTGATCGGTAAAAAAGTATTAGATGAGCATGGTGCTATTTCTGCACCTGAAAAAGAATATGATTTCCCTGGTGTAACTTGCATTAGTGTAAATGAAGAAGTTGCTCACGGCATTCCAGGAGATCGTGTATTAAAAGAAGGCGACTTAGTAAACGTCGACGTATCTGCCGCACTTGATGGTTATTATGCAGATACGGGTATCTCATTTGTACTTGGGAAAGACGAAGAAAAAGAAAAACTTTGCCAAGCAGCTGTTGACGCATTTTGGGCAGCAATGAAAAAAGTTAAAGCTGGTTCAAAACAAAATCAGATTGGTCGTGCGGTTTCAAACTTCGCACATAAAAGTGGATACAATGTTATTCAAAACTTAACTGGTCATGGTATCGGTCTTAGTTTACACGAAGCACCAAACCACATTTTAAGCTATTATGATCCAATGGATAGTGCACTTCTAAAAGACGGTCTTGTTATCGCTGTAGAGCCATTTATCTCTATGAAAGCTGATCATATTATCGAGCGCGGTGATGACGGTTGGACATTCGTTACTCCTGACAAAAGCCTTGTTGCACAATGTGAACATACAGTTGTCGTAACACGTGGTGAGCCGATAATTTTAACAGAAATATAATACGAAAAAACGACTGTTTTGTAGATTGATTCTACATAAAACAGTCGTTTTTTCGTTTTTGGAAAATATATGAAATGTTATTGAACTCTTTATCATTTAAGTATATAATCTTTAGCGGAGGTTATTTAGGCTTATCTTTACTAAAAAGATATTGTCACTAAGAAGTAACGTACCTTCCTTTTTATTGTTTGAAACAGTTTCAAAAATGACCGTAGTAACGGATTAGTCGAATATTCTGTAATTCTTATATTCCTCTAACAATGTAAGAAATAATCGTATTTCCACTTCGGTCCACTAATCGTAAAACTCTCTTTAGACAAAATAGATGACTATTTTCAAAGTACATATTTTCTTCATTCTGACCAAAATCAACCCTATCTAGATTTTTATTTCCACATAACCTTAAGGCAAAAACAAGCCTTCACAAAGGGATACATTACTTTGGTTAGCATGTATCGTAAAACTTACCTTTATAACCATTCTTTTTATTAGATTTACATGAAAACTCTCACCTATAAAGGTCTGATATCATTTTTATATCAGTATTTTTTTCGACATTTTTTGTCGAATTGTGTATATTTCCATATAAATGTGTAAATATACATTTTGTTTTACGTTAAATAACACTACATTGAATATCATCTTTTTTGTCGGAGAACGCGTATAGAAATGGAGGGATAGCAAAAACAAATCGCTTATAACAAATACTTTTAATATTCCATTTGTTCATGTGGAATAAGTCCCCAATGGACAAAGGAATGTTCAGAGGAGGAACAATGAAAAAACTTTTCAATATATGTTTAACTGTATTCGTACTATTTTCGCAGCTTGCTAGTTTTCCATACAATCAAGTACGAGCGGAAACCTTAACAGGAGATTCATTATTTGACACTGTTGAAATGAAAGATGCAACTAATCATATTATTGACGAAGCAAAAAATCCTAACAACTTAATAAAGATAGGATCGACTATTCAAGTTGAATACGCTTGGTCAATAAAAGATCAACAAGTTGTACATGCAAACGATACCGCAGTACTTCAAATACCACTTGCATTAAAAGTATCTAAAGATTCGCAAGGGAATTTAGTAGCAGATCAAAAAAATATTGGTCAATATTTTATAACAGCTAAAGATAATAAATTAAAACTAATATTTAATGATCAAGTAGAAACTTCAAAAGGTGCTAAAGGAAAAATTAAACTTGATACTGTATTTAATCCAACTTTAAAAACTGGAGAAAAATCAGTTCAAATCGCTTTTCCTCTAGGAACAATGCTTCATCCTATTTCAGTTCCTGTTCAAGTAGAAGATTCTAAAGAAGATGTAACCAAACAGGATACTAATAAACAAGCGCAAGATCCAGTAGCTAAACCTGTTACTGATAATCCGGAGAAAAATCCAGCAACTAAACCTGTTACTGACAATCCGGAACAAAATCAAGCAGCTAAACCTGATACTGACAAAACTGAAAAAAAAAAAGCACCAAAACCTGGAACTCACAAAACGTAACAA
>NZ_JAEHCH010000130.1:0-232 GCF_016483245.1 Bacillus cereus group sp. N31
ACATTCTAACACCCAACCTATAATACAAATCAAAACAAAAATAAAACCTAAGATGTAGTTTTGTGTTGCAAATCCATCACAGGTAAAGCCAAGAATAATAATACTACTAATGCTTATTACAAGCCCTAAGCAATTCCAAGAGCGTAAACGTTCTTTTAAATACATAAATGCAAAAAATGCTCCAACGGCTTGATATATGGCTGATATTGCTGCCGTATACGAAGCCCCTATA
>NZ_JAEHCH010000131.1:0-231 GCF_016483245.1 Bacillus cereus group sp. N31
GAATAGACACCCTCTTCTTCTCGTAACCACCATAAGTAACCATATTGATTTGAATTCATCGCTATTGATTCTTTTATCCATGATTTTGATAGTATTTGTTTTCCATTATGAATACCTTCATTCAAATACATCTGTCCAAACTTAGCCATATCCCTAACCGTTAACGTTAGTCCCCAGCCGCCCGCCGAAATACCATTTGGATCGTGAACCCATCCTTTCACATCTTTTCCG
>NZ_JAEHCH010000132.1:0-230 GCF_016483245.1 Bacillus cereus group sp. N31
ATGACATTCTTAGATATGTTCCAGTCTAAACATTCTCATAACCAAATGAGCGGCGCTGATCCGAAGTATGATGATATGATCAAAAAAGCTGGCACTGAATTAATGGGGGACGCGAAGAAACGTTGGGAAGAGTTAGGGAAAGCTGAGAAATTACTTCTTGAGCAAGATGTAGCACTTTTACCTTTATACCAACGTGGTGATGCATATGTTCTAAAACAAAATATTAAAGG
>NZ_JAEHCH010000133.1:0-229 GCF_016483245.1 Bacillus cereus group sp. N31
TATCTCTCCTTGTATCCCTTGGATTCCTGTTGCACCTTGTGGCCCAGTCGGACCTTTGTCACCTTGCGGACCTTGTTTTCCCTGTGGGCCTTGTGCTCCTGTTCCCCCTGTCGCTCCTTGTATTCCTTGAGAACCTTGAGGTCCTTGAATTCCTTGGGGGCCTTTTGCACCTATTGCTCCTTGAGCTCCTTGAAAGCCTTGGGGACCTAGAGGACCTGGGTCGCCCGGA
>NZ_JAEHCH010000134.1:0-229 GCF_016483245.1 Bacillus cereus group sp. N31
TGATTAAATTTTAACGAATACGTTGTACCAACTGATCATTGCGATTATCGTAAATTCGTTGATCCGAAAGTGCTTTTCTAGCTGATAAATAATAACACCCGCATAGCTAATTCGTTCACTCTGTGTTTGTTTTTTTAATAATCTTTTTCATTTATATTTGTTACGATTTCGTTTTTATAATTAATTTTGATTTTTTGTCTTTTATCTTTAATTAGTGTATATATTTTTC
>NZ_JAEHCH010000135.1:0-227 GCF_016483245.1 Bacillus cereus group sp. N31
GGTGCGGCTGGATCACCTCCTTTCTATGGAGAATTGATGAACGCTGTTCATCAATATAAGTTTCCGTGTTTCGTTTTCGTTTAGTTTTGAGAGTTCAATTCAATATTGACTCTTAAATGAGGATATGATATAAATAAATCCTGCAATTTGTATGGGCCTATAGCTCAGCTGGTTAGAGCGCACGCCTGATAAGCGTGAGGTCGATGGTTCGAGTCCATTTAGGCCCA
>NZ_JAEHCH010000136.1:0-225 GCF_016483245.1 Bacillus cereus group sp. N31
ACCATCGGCGCTAGAGAGCTTAACTTCCGTGTTCGGTATGGGAACGGGTGTGACCTCTCTGCCATCATTACCAGACTATATTCATTTAAGACAAGAATCATTTTAACTTATTCAACTTTTAAAGTCAATAAGTTTTTTATATTCTTTCAAAACTAGATAACATTGCTTCATATTATATGGTTAAGTCCTCGATCTATTAGTATTCGTCAGCTCCACATGTCACCA
>NZ_JAEHCH010000137.1:0-224 GCF_016483245.1 Bacillus cereus group sp. N31
TACCATCGGCGCTAGAGAGCTTAACTTCCGTGTTCGGTATGGGAACGGGTGTGACCTCTCTGCCATCATTACCAGACATTATTCTTTTGAGACAATCATTATTATAACTTATTCACTTTAAAAGTCAACAAGTTTTTTTATGTTCTCTCAAAACTAGATAACATTTGCTACATATTATATGGTTAAGTCCTCGATCTATTAGTATTCGTCAGCTCCACATGTCA
>NZ_JAEHCH010000138.1:0-215 GCF_016483245.1 Bacillus cereus group sp. N31
CGAAGTGGCTAAACGCGGCGGACTGTAAATCCGCTCCTTCGGGTTCGGCAGTTCGAATCTGCCCCCCTCCACCATTTTCTTTAAAATAACCTGAGAGGGTTTATTTTTTTGAGAAGATAAGCATACTAGTAAATATTAATGGGCTATAGCCAAGCGGTAAGGCAACGGACTTTGACTCCGTCATGCGCTGGTTCGAATCCAGCTAGCCCAGCCAT
>NZ_JAEHCH010000139.1:0-215 GCF_016483245.1 Bacillus cereus group sp. N31
TTGTGGCGAAGTGGTTAACGCACCGGATTGTGGCTCCGGCATTCGTGGGTTCGATTCCCATCAGTCGCCCCATTTTTTCTTAAATAAATTAATATGCGGGTGTGGCGGAATTGGCAGACGCACCAGACTTAGGATCTGGCGCCTTTGGCGTGGGGGTTCGACTCCCTTCACCCGCACTTTTAATAAAATATCTCATAACATGTCTTGCGGAAGTA